>QHRS01000169.1 GCA_003221435.1 Candidatus Rokuibacteriota bacterium | reverse complement strand
GCCGCCTGCTCGAAGTCGAGCCGCCGCGCGGCGTCGCTCATCCGGGCCTCCAGTTCGCTGATGCGGGCCACGAGCGCAACGGGGTCGTCGAAGACCTCGTCCGGGCTCGGCGCGACCTCGACCGTATAGTAATCGCGCTCGTAGATCGTCTGGAGCAGCTCCCGGATCGCCGACTTGATCGACTCCGGCGTGATGCCGTGCTCCGTGTTGTACGCCGCCTGGATCTGGCGACGGCGCTCGGTCTCCCGGAGCGTCGCAGCCATGGAGTCGGTGACCCGGTCGCCGTACATAATGACTTCGCCGTTCACGTTCCGCGCCGCGCGCCCAGCCGTCTGGATCAGCGAGGTGGTCGAGCGCAGATAGCCCTCTTTGTCGGCGTCCAGGATCGCCACCAGCGACACCTCCGGAATGTCGAGCCCCTCGCGCAGCAGGTTGATCCCGACGAGGCAGTCGAATTTGCCGAGCCGGAGGTCCCGGATCAGCTCGACGCGATCAAGCGTGTCGATGTCCGAGTGGAGATAGCGCACGCGCAATCCCATCTGCTGGTAGTACTCCGTGAGGTCTTCAGCCATGCGCTTGGTGAGGCACGTCACGAGGACCCGCTCGTCCTTCTCGGCGCGGCTCCGGATCTCGTGGAGGAGGTCGTCCACCTGCTCCTTCCCGGGCCTGACCGAGATCTTCGGATCCATGAGGCCCGTCGGCCTGATGATCTGCTCCGGTACGGCGTCCCCGGCGAGGCTCAGCTCGTACTTCGCGGGCGTGGCCGAGACGTAGACGGTCTGGCTCGTGAGCGCGGTGAACTCCTCGAACGTCAGCGGCCGGTTGTCGAACGCGGAGGGCAGCCGGAAACCGTACTCGACCAGCGCCTCTTTCCTCGACCGGTCCCCGTAGTACATGCCGCCGATCTGCGGGACGGCCACGTGGCTCTCATCGATGATGATGAACGCATCCTTCGGGAGGTAATCGATCAGCGTCGGCGGCGGCTCGCCCGGCTTGCGGCCGGTGAGATGGCGCGAGTAGTTCTCGATGCCGTGGCAGAAGCCCAGCTCGCGCAGCATCTCCATGTCGAAGAGCGTGCGCTGCTCGAGCCGCTGCGCTTCGAGCAGGCGGTTCCGGCCCCGGAGGAACGCCAGCCGCTCCGCCAGCTCCTCTTTGATCGTCTCGAGCGCCCGCTCGAGCTGCTCGGCAGGCGTCACGTAGTGGCTCGCCGGGTAGATGTGCGCCTGCGCGAGCCGCTCGAGCAGCGTGCCCTTGAGCGGGTCGATCCGGCGAATCGCCTCGACGCTGTCCCCGAACAGCTCGATCCGGAGGGCGAGGCTCTCCTCGTTGGCGGGGAAGATCTCGACGATGTCGCCGCGGACCCGGAAGGTCCCGCGGTGGAAATCGTAGTCGTTCCGCTCGTACTGCACCGCGATGAGCTTGCGTACGATCTCGTCGCGTTCGATCTGTTGCGCTTCGTGGAGCGAGAGATGCATTCCCTGGTACGTCTCGGGCGCGCCGATGCCGTAGATGCACGAGACGGACGCCACGACGATGACGTCGCGGCGCTCCATCAGCGAGCGGGTCGCCGAATGACGCATCCGGTCGATCTCGTCGTTGATGAGCGCATCCTTCTCGATGTACGTGTCGCTCTGCGGGATGTATGCCTCGGGCTGATAGTAATCGTAGTAGGAGACGAAGTACTCGACGGCGTTGTCCGGGAAGAACGCCTTGAACTCTCCGAAGAGCTGCGCGGCCAGCGTCTTGTTCGGCGAGATGACCAGCGTCGGCCGCTGCGCCTGCGCGATCACATTGGCCACCGTGAACGTCTTGCCCGACCCCGTCACGCCGAGCAACACCGAATGACGTCGCCCCTCCTTGACGAGCCGGCTGAGCCGCTCGATCGCCCGTGGCTGGTCACCCCGCGGCTCGTATTCGGCGTGCAGCGTGAACACCGCTGGCTACCTCCCCCGGGCGCGGCGCATCACGGGAGCGCCGTGCCCCGCGGCCGGCCCGGCGCGCTTCAGGGCTGCGCGCACGGTGTTCGGTTCACCACGGCCGGCGATCCGCGTCGCACCGGCAGGCTTGCCCGGCGCTCAGGACGTCGAGGGTACCGCGACGAGGTACTTCCGCCAGGAGTCGAGAAACGAGCCCGCGTGGGGATGTCGCAGAAGATGCACCGAGAACAGGAAGCGCGGGTGCACCGGCTCGCGGACCAGGCGCATGCCTGCCTCCTCCAGCAACCGGTTGCCCTTGCGCAGATTGCACTTGAGGCACGCGGTCACGACATTCGTCCACGTCGTCTCCCCGCCGCGCGATCGCGGAAGCACGTGGTCCACGGTGAGGCGGTCGCCCCGGCGATTGCAGTACTGACAGGTGTATCCGTCGCGGCGGAGAATGTTCTTCTTGTTGAAGGCGACGCGGTCGAGAAAGGGCTTCCTGATGTAGACGACGAGGCGGATGACCGCGGGCAGCGCGAACGTCGTCGACGGGGAGCGGATGACGCGCGGAGAAGCTTCGACGCTCTCAGCCTTGCCGCTCAGGACAAGCGTGATGGCTCGCTTGGCGTTGGTGAAGTGGAGGGGCTCAAACGTGTAGTTGAGCACGAGTACGGCGATTTCGTCCATTAACGACTTAGGATAGTCGGGCGAGGAGAGCCTGTCAATCCGAGGGTTTAGACCAGTATCCTCCAGAGCACCTGGGCTGATCCCGCCAGGATCGTGAACGTTATCATCGCGGCCACGGGGCTAGCGACGGCCAGGCCGCCGAGGAGGCAGAGCAACATGAAGCACCCGAGATAGAACCGCAACTCACTCCGGTCCACCCACTTCCTCCGGTCGATGAGCAGCACGAGC
Source organism: Candidatus Rokuibacteriota bacterium (assembly GCA_003221435.1). Lineage (GTDB taxonomy): Bacteria > Methylomirabilota > Methylomirabilia > Rokubacteriales > CSP1-6 > AR9. The sequence continues at coordinate 6,303 of QHRS01000169.1, read as the reverse complement.
TGGCTCGCGAGATAGATGGGCGAGTACACGAGATAGAACGTCAGAAAGAGCCCCGAGATCGCGAGGACTCCAGTGAAGAGCCCGACGAGCCCCCACAGGAGCCAGACGAATACGGTCTCCATGTTGCTCCCGTCACCGGCCCACAGTATGCCGGGACGGAAGTAGACGAAGACCGCACAGATTGAGTATGCGGGCAGGGCCAGCTCGACCCAGAACCGAGCCATTCTCCTCCTACCTCCAGACACCCCGGTTGAGCATCCGCCATGCCACCCGGATCCGAGGCCGAAAGCGCCCGAGATTTCGAGGGCTCACAGCTGCTCGGGTGAGGGAGACCGGTGAACCGCTGACAGGACAGTGTCAGAATCGGACGCGGGGAACTCCGCCAGTGCGCGTGTCACGGCTCTCTCCCGCCGCAATCACCTCGCAGAAGTCTCTGCTCGGGATCTGGCGCCGCATAGGAAGCGGCATGTGGCGTTCCGCCCGGAGGTGACGCCGGCGCCCTCGGTGCGGGCGGCAGTCGAGGGCGCGGACGGCCGCCGGTCGTGCGATCGGCAGCGGGCCTCGGGAGCGTCAGGCCTCGCGACGGCCCGGGAGAGATGGTCGGGCTCCCGCGCTCAGCGGGTCTCTGACAGCAGCGCTCGAGTCGCCTGCAGCGCCTCACGGGCGACGTCCTCCGGGTTGCGCGACCAGGCGGACGAGTTCGGCGCCTCATAGCTCAAGTAGCCGCGATAGCCCTTGGATCCCAGGACTCGAAAGATCTCCCGGAACGGGACGCTCCCCTGCCCGGGTGGAAGCCGGTCGAGCGCCATGCCTGGCTGCAGGCCGCTCCGGGGCACGTCGCTATACTGGAAGTAGATGATCTCCTCGGGCGCGATGTCTTCGAGAGCACGCGCGTCACCGCCGCTGCGCTGCAGGTGGTAGGTGTCGAGCAACAGCCCGCAGTGCGGGTGCCCGGCCAGCGCCAGCGCTTCGCGCACGCGATCGAGCGCGTTAAGCTGCTCGGCCTGGGAGTTGAACTCGAGCGCCACCTGCACCCCGTGCTTGGCAGCCACGTCGCCGATCTCCCGGATGCTCGCGGCCGCGCGATCGAGTGAGCCACGCCCGCGGTCCACCGGGCTCATGACGGTCGCGCACTGAAGCGCTGCGGCCCACTGGCAGGATTCGGCAAACACCTGGAGCAGCCGACGTCACTCTGCCCCCTCGGCCCCCGCGCGAGATCGAGAACGTCCTTCGCCGCGCTGCCCGCGTCGAAGGCTCGCGTGAAGTCGATCCGCCGCAGCTCGACCGCGTCCCAGCCGGTGCGCTTCGCGATGCGCAGCGTCTCCGCCAGCGGGGTCGTGTCCAGGGTCCATGTGTGCAGCGCAAGCCGATTCGAAGGCATGGGGTTCCTCCAGCGCTGGAGTGTGAGCAACTGACTTCGCGGAGTCAACACCCTCTGGACGATCCAAGGGGGCCTCGACGGCCTCCTCCGAGCCTCCCCCAGGTCGGGCACCGGCAAAGCCGGCGCTCGAAGCCGGTTACTGCGACGGCCCTCTAGCTCGTGGACCAGTCGGTGCAGCTTGGCGTGCCCGGCCACCTCGGGTAGTCTAGAGGGAGTGGAGCCGCTCTGCTGCGACTGGGCGATCCGGCGTTGAGGGCACTCCACGGCGCGCCGGTCTCACCAGATGACGCGAAGCCAAGCTTCTAATGACGCTCTGGAAGGCTGTAGGGTGGATCTCGAGAGAGGTGCTCGGAGCTCTCATCACCGCGGCCCTGGCCGCCTCTCTCCCGCTCGTGGCTCGAGCGCTTCCGCAGTTCCAGCCGTACGCCGACTGGACAGTGGTGCTAGCGACGCCGATGTGGGCCTTAGCCTCGACCGGTCTTGGCGTGCTCGGACTCTGCGGGTACGGCTACTTCGCCGGTACGCGCGGTCCCGGTACGCGCGGTCCCACCGGAGGACGCGAAGCCAAGCCCGCAATGACGCTCGGGAAGGCTCTAGGGTCGATCTCGGGAAAGGTGGTCAGAGGCCTCATCACCGCCGCCGTGCCCGCCTCTGTCCCTTTCGTGGCTGGAATGCTCCCGGAGCTTCAGCCGTACGCCGACTGGACAGTAGTGGTCCCGATACCGAGATGGGCCTTGGCCTCGACCGTTCTTGGCGTCCTCGGTCTCTGCGGGTACAGCTACTTCGCCGGTTCGCGCGCAGTTCGCCAGCGCGAGCCTGCCGCCTTGGTGTTCAAGGGGCTCCGATGGCACATCGAACCTGGACTGCATGCCTCCGCACCTGCTCCCGTAGGGGGCGTCGTCGATGAGAGGACAATCGACCAGTGGCTGCACGGCCCGTACTGCACGAACTGCGATGAGCCCCTTCGCACGAGGCTCGCGGGCGTGCTTGGCGGCCATCGCCTCGACTTTCTAGAAGATCGCTGCCGCGCATGCCGTGGAGGCGTGACGCACGACGTGGCCCAGACTCCTCTACGCGAACTCAAGGCCACCGCGTTCAGGGAAGCCCACCGGCTCGCCCGGCTTGGAAAGCTAGGCTAAACTTCGGGAGACCTTCGCCCGAGCCTGGGAGCGCCGGCCAGAGGGACCCTCGCAATCGCTGAGCCGACATCGAGCATCGTAATCATCGTGGCACCGGTGTAATACCTCCTGGCTTCGCCCGTCTGCATAGGAGGCGGACAACGAAACCCATGGAACGCGAACGGCAGGACCTTCGCCACAACCAACACGGCCATGCGGCGCACGCGCATACTGCGCCGGCTGGGGGCAAGGACCCGGTCTGCGGGATGGACGTTGTCGCCGGCGAGGCACGCGGTGGGAGCGTCGAGCACGCCGGGGCGACGTACTGGTTCTGCGGTCCCCGCTGCCGCGACACGTTCGCCGCCGACCCGGGGCGCTACGCGGGCGCTGCGCCAGCGCCGGCGGCGCCCGCGCGGGCGGCCACGCCCGTCGACGACCGAATCTACACCTGCCCCATGCACCCGGAGGTGCGGCAGACGGGCCCCGGCTTCTGCCCCAAGTGCGGTATGTCCCTCGAACCCGAGGTGCCGGCCGCCGCCGACGAAGGGCCGAGTGCCGAGCTCATCGACATGACACGTCGGTTCTGGGTCAGCTTGGTACTCACGGTGCCGGTGCTCGCCCTCGCGATGGGCGAGATGCTCGCACCCGAGCTGGTCGAGGGGCTGAGTGTCACCGCCCGCCTCTGGATGCAGCTTGCGCTCGCCGCGCCCGTCGTGCTGTGGGGAGGCTGGCCGTTCTTCGTGCGTGGTTGGCAGTCGATCGTCAACCGCAGCCTGAACATGTTCACGCTGATCGCGCTCGGCACGGCGACCGCCTTCGGCTACAGCGTGTTCGCCGTACTCCTGCCCGACGCGCTGCCCCACAGCCTGCGCCATGGCGGCGTGCCGCCCGTGTACTTCGAGGCCGCTGCCGTGATCACTACGCTCGTGCTCCTCGGTCAGGTGCTCGAGCTGCGCGCACGCAGCGCCACATCCGGGGCGATCCGCGCGCTCCTGGGCCTGACGCCCAAGACCGCGCGCCGGCTCGCCGCCGGCGGACGCGAGGAAGACGTGCCGCTCGCCCACGTGCAACCGGGCGATCGCTTGCGGGTGCGTCCGGGCGAGCGCGTGCCCGTTGACGGTGTGGTCCTCGAGGGCACGAGCGCGATCGACGAGTCCATGGTCACCGGCGAGCCCATCCCGGTCGAGAAGGCGCCGGGCAGCCGGGTCACCGGCGGCACCGTGAACGGCACGGGCAGCTTCGTCATGCGCGCCGAGCGCGTCGGAGCCGACACGTTCCTGGCGCAGATCGTCCGCATGGTCGGCGAGGCGCAGCGCAGCCGCGCGCCTATCCAGCGCCTGGCCGACGTCGTCTCGTCGTGGTTCGTCCCCGCGGTGGTGCTCGTCGCTGCCGCGACGGCGTTCCTCTGGGGCCTCTACGGCCCGGAGCCGCGCTTGGCCTACGCCCTCGTCAACGCCGTGGCCGTGCTGATCATCGCCTGCCCCTGCGCGCTCGGCCTGGCGACACCGATGTCGATCATGGTGGCGGTCGGTCGCGGCGCCCAGGTCGGCGTGCTGATCAAGAACGCCGAGGCCATCGAGACGCTGGAGAAGGTCGACACGGTCGTGGTCGACAAGACCGGCACGCTCACGGCGGGCAAGCCGCGCCTGATCACGCTCGTCGCCGCGACGGGCTTCGCCGAGGCCGAGGTGCTCGCGCTCGCGGCCGGGCTCGAGCGGGGCAGCGAGCATCCGCTCGCGGCCGCGGTGCTCGCCGGAGCCGCCGAGCGCGGCGTGGCGCCCGCGCACGTCGCGAGCATCCAGTCCGTCACCGGCCAGGGTCTCACCGGTGTCGCCGGGAGCCGCCGCCTGGCCCTCGGTAACCTGCGACTCTTGACGGCCCGGGCCGTCGACGCCTCGCCGCTGGCCGCGCGCGCCGAGACGTTGCGGCGCGAGGGCCAGACCGTCATGTACCTCGCCGTCGACGACGCGCCCGCCGGCCTGCTCGGCGTCGCCGATCCCATCAAGGCGTCGGCGCCCGAGACCGTCCGCCAGCTCCACGCCGAGGATCTGCGCGTCATCATGCTCACCGGCGACACCCGCACCACCGCCGAGGCCGTGGCGCGCACCCTCGGGCTCGACGACGTGATCGCCGAGGTTCAGCCGGCCGAAAAGGTCGAGGTGGTCAAGCGCCTGCAGGCCGAGGGCCACGTGGTCGCCATGGCCGGCGACGGCATCAACGACGCGCCCGCGCTGGCGCAGGCGCACGTGGGCATCGCCATGGGCACTGGCACCGACATCGCCATGGAGAGCGCCGATGTCACCCTGGTGAAAGGCGACCTGCGGGGCATCGTGCGCGCCCGCCGTCTGTCGCGCGCGACCATGCGCAACATCCGCGAGAACCTGATCTGGGCCTTCGTCTACAACGCGCTCGGCGTGCCCATCGCCGCCGGCGTGCTCTACCCGGTCTTCGGCCTGCTCCTGTCGCCGATGATCGCCAGCGCCGCGATGAGCCTGAGCTCGGTGTCCGTGATCGCCAACGCGCTCCGGCTGCGACGCGTCCCGCTATGATGGCGGGCGGCTTGCGATGAGCACTGCGGAGAAACCCACCACGGCGGCGTCACCCACACGCTCGGGTAGCGCTGTTCGAAGTCGGCGGGGAGCTCGCGGTGCGGCATCAAATGGAACGCGCTGACTTTCATCTCGTCCTCCGGATCAACGGCTCTTTGCGCGGGCAATGACACCGCGCGCGGCGGAAGAAGTCAAGCCGCGAGTCCTTGACTCTGCGCCCCGGCTGGAGGAGCCTCGCATGAGACATGAAGGGGGAGGCGCCATGAAGTTCGGACTGCACGGAGTCAATCTGCACAGCTGCGGCTACCCCGACCCGGCCGCGCGGCTTGGCCGGGCCGCCGAAGCGGCCGGCTTCGAGTCACTCTGGGTGGCCGACCACGTGGTGCTGCCCGACCCGCCGGTGCCGGGCCGCCCGATGGCGCCGGACATGCGGCTGCTCGATCCGGTCGTCGCCTTGACCTTCCTGGCCGCCCACACCTCACGCATCCTGCTCGGCACCGGAGTCATCATCCTGCCCCAGCGCCAGGCGCTGGTGCTCGCCAAGCAGCTTGCCTCGCTCGATGTGCTGTCGAACGGTCGGCTCATCTTCGGGCTCGGGGTCGGCTGGTGCGAGCCGGAGATGCGCTCGGTCGGTGTCCCCTTCGCCGAGCGTGGCCGCGTCGCCGACGACTACCTTGCCGCCATCCGCGCGGTGTGGACGCGGCCGAAGCCGTCCTATCGCGGGCCCTACGTGTCGTTCGAGGGAGTCCAGGCGATGCCCCGACCGGTGCAGCCGACGGTGCCCATCGTCGTCGGTGGACGGACTCCACCGGCCTTCCGCCGTGCGGTCACCCAGGGTCACGGCTGGTACGGCTTCGGACTCGACGTGGCCGAGACGCGGAAGTCCGTGACCGCGCTGCGCGAGGCCGGGCAGAAGTATTCGCGGCCGACCGAGCTCGGCACGCTTCAGATCAGCGTGACGCCACCCGGCTACGACGTGCCCGACAAGGCGATGCGAGACGACTACGCGACGGCCGGGGTCGATCGGCTGATCCTGAGGCCGCGCCCGGAGATGGACCCGCCGGCGCTGGAGCGCTTTGCTGTGGAGGCTGGGCGTACCCTTGGCCTCAAGGCCTGACCGAAGGGACATGTGCCATCTCGACGGGATGCTTGCGTAATACCACATTCAGTGCGCCTCTGAGTCCAAAGGCCCCGGAGCTATCCGGGCCCGCGACGGGAGCCGCGAGCGCGAGCCCCCATCAGCGCCCCTGGGAGG
>QHRS01000168.1 GCA_003221435.1 Candidatus Rokuibacteriota bacterium | reverse complement strand
GAGCCACGCGGAGAGGGTCCTGCTGGAACTGGCGCACAAGCACGGCTGGGCGGTCACCCATACCAAGGACGGAAGCGTCTTTGTCAAGGACGACCTGGCGAAGTACGACGCCTTCCTCTTCTACACCACGGGCGATCTCACCATCGCGGGGACCGACAAGAACGCCCCGATGACGCCGGACGGAAAGGCGGAGTTCCTCCAGGCGATCACGCACGGCAAGGGGTTCATTGGCGTGCACAGCGCGGCCGACACGTTCCACAGCCCGGGAAGCCGGTTTGCCCATGCGCGCGAGAACGCGGACCCCTATGTTCAGATGCTCGGCGGCGAATTCATCCAGCACGGCAAACAGCAGAGGGCGAGAATGATCTGCGCCGACCCGACCTTCCCTGGGTGCGCCGACGTCAAGGGCGGCTTCGAGCTCACCGAGGAGTGGTACTCGTTCAAAGACTACCAGAGGGACCTCCACGTGATTCTCGCGCAGGAAACGGACGGGATGGCCAAGACCGGAAGCGACAGCGTGTACAACCGTCCGCCCTATCCGGCGACTTGGGCGCGGATGCACGGCAAGGGGCGCGTCTTCTACACCTCGATGGGCCACCGCGAGGACGTGTGGACCAACCCCGTCTTCCAGAACATCCTGGCGGGCGGCATCTCGTGGGCTCTGCGTGAAGCGATCGCGGACGTCACCCCCAACGTTGAGCAGGTCGCCCCTGGCTATGCGGTGGTCCCTCCCGAGAAATGAGACCATGACCAAGCTCTGGCTATTCGGAGCGGCTCGGCCACGCAACCCCGGCCACGACACTCGGATACTCCGGAGGGTGGCTCCCACCCGGTGGACGGCGCTGGATTGACGTCCCCGAGCCCTCGTCCGCTCGGGAGCCGCATGGAATTCGGCCTGTTCACGGAGTTCCAGTGTCCAGCGGGGATGAGCGAGGCGACGGCGTTCGACGAGTCGATGGCCGAGATGATCGCCGCGGAGGCACTCGGCTTCGACGCCCTCTGGCTCGCGGAGCTCCACTTCCAGAAGGACCGCTCGGTGCTGTCCTCACCCCTCGTCGTCGCCGGCGCCGTCGCGACCCGGACGCAGCGGATCAAAATCGGGATCGCCGTCCAGGTCCTCCCGCTGAGCCATCCGTTGCGTCTCGCCGAGGACGTGGCGACGGTCGACCATCTCAGCAAGGGACGGCTCGAATTCGGCGTCGGGCGGAGCGGGCTTCCCGGCCACTATCGCGGCTTCAACATCGCGTACGGCGAAAGCCGGGAGCGCTTCCTCGAGACGCTCGACGTCCTGGTCAAAGCGTGGACGCACGACCGCTTCTCCCACGAAGGGACGTACTTCCAGTTCCGCGACGTATGCGTCATGCCCAAGCCCTATCAGAAACCGTATCCACGCGTCCGCATCGCGGCGACGACGCAGGACACGTACCCGCTGGTCGGACGCATGGGCTTTCCGGTCTTCGTGGCCCCGCGCACCATCTCCATCTCGGACCTGAGGCGCTTCATCGGCGGGTACCATGACGGGTGGAGAGCGGCGAACCACCCCGGCCGGGGAGATATCGCGATCAGCCTCCCGGTCTACGTGGCGGAAACGGACCGACGAGCGCGAGAGGAACCCGAGGCGAGCACCATGCACTTCTTTCGCGCGATCAGCCGGGCGCTGCAGATGACCGACGGCGCCCCCGCCCAGACGGCAGAGGCGCGGGACGGGCGAGCGCAGCGGCTGGGGACGATCTCCTACGACGACGTGCTGGCCGAGCAGGCGATCTACGGGAGCCCGGAGGCTGTGGCCGATCGACTGCTCGCCTTGCGCGAGGAGATCGGCTTCTCGAGTCTCTCGGCGTGGATGAACGCCGGCGGGCAGATCCCGCACGAGCGGGTGCTCAATTCGATGCGTCTGTTTGCCGATCGAGTGATCCCGCGCCTGACGTAATATCGAAGGGGGCCTCAACGGCCCTAGCGGCGCGAGGCCTCGCGGCCGAGATCCCAGATGATGATCCGCTTGTCGTCGCTCCCCGAGGCAACGGTCTCGCCGTCGGGGCTCCAGACGACGCTGGTCACGCCCCGCCGGTGGCCGCCGATCAGCCGGGAGCTGAGGGCGTGGTGCGTCGCGACATCCCAGAGGAGGAGGGTCCGGTCGGCGCTCCCGGAGGCGAGGATCTTCCCATCGGGGCTGAAGGCGACACTGGTGACCCAGTTCCGGTGGCCGGAGAGCGGCGGGCCAAGGGGCCGACCGGCAGCGACATCCCAGAGGATGATCGTCCTGTCGTTGCTCCCCGACGCCAGGGTCTTGCCGTCCGGAGCGAAGGAGATACTGGTGACCCAGTCCCTGTGCCCACCGAGCGGGGAGGCGAGCGGCCGGCCGGCAGCGAGGCTCCACAGGATGATGGTTCTGTCCGCGCTCCCTGAGGCCAAGGTCCTGCCGTCGGGGCTGAACGCGACGCTCGCGACCCAGTCGGTGTGGCCGCCGAGCGGACGGCCCTTGGGCCTACGGGCCGCGAGATCCCAAAGGATCACGGTCCTGTCGTCGCTCCCCGAGGCGAGGGTGCTGCCGTCCGGGCTGAACGCGACGCTCGTTACGCCCTCCGCGTGGCCGATGAGCGGAGGCCCGAGGGGCTTGCGGGCGGCAACATCCCACAGGACAATCGTTCCGTCCGCGCTCCCCGAGGCCAGCGTGTTGCCGTCCAGACTGAACGCGACGCTCGTCACCCCCTTCACGTGGCCGGTGAGCGGGGGCCCGAGCGGCTCGCGGGCGGCCACATTCCACAGGACGATGGAGCCGTCTGGGCTACCCGAAGCCAAGGTCTTGCTATCAGGAGCGAAGGCAATCGTGTCCACCCCGGCCTTGTGACCCAGGAGGACCGAGCGAGGGCGCGGGTGGTGTCGCCTCGCCGCGCCCGGCGGTGGCTCTTCGCCCCGGGCAGGGGCCACGAACCAGAGCATCACGGCGGCCAGGACAGCCAAGGCCCCACGCGGAGCGTATGAGACTCCTTGGCGGAAGGTGGCGGTCGTCAGCGCCGGAGCCGGGAACGAAGGCTCGAAATGGACACCGCGCCTCATAGTATGGCAGGGGGCCGACCCTTTTTTCGTTTGACACCGTGTCGGGAGGGGTGTACCCGTCACTGCACACCAGTGCGGGCGAGCGCGACACGGCGGGATGCCGTTCGCGGCGTCGGGTGGAGGCTCGCCCCGAGCTGGCCGGCTCGACTGACTCGAACGACGCAAGAGGAGGTCACCATGTCGGAGGCAGGCAAGACAGTGGGGCACAAGCTCACTCGGCGCCAGGTCTTGAAGGGGGCCGCCGCGACGGCTGGCGTGATGGCCGGCTCGGGCGCGATCGGCGGATTCCCGACGGTCTGGGCGCAGAACATCAAAGACATCAAGCTGGTCCAGGTCGGCGGCTCGTACTCGGCGATCATCGACATCGCCAGACAGGCGACGAAAGACCTCGGCTTCCAGGTCGAGATGCAGACCGGCGCCCATGACGCCCTGCTCAACCGGTTCGTGACCCAGCCGAACTCGGTCGACATCGCCGACATGGAGTACTTCTTCCTGTTGCATCTGGTGCCCCGTGGCGTGCTCCACCCCATCGACCTCAAGAAGTACAAATGGTGGGACAAGGTCGTGCCGATCTTCACCAAGGGCGAGTACCCCGATGGCCGCAAGGTCTCGACCGAGGGCGTCCTGCCGTTCGAAGTCCAGTACGTGGACGGTCCGGAGTCGACGAAGTTCTCCAAGAGCCCGACCCGGTGGGCCAACGGGATCCCGACCGTCTACAACGCCGACACGCTCGGCATCCGGCCCGATATCGTGAAGCGGCCGATCGAGCACTGGCACGAGCTGTTGAATCCGGAGTTCAAGGGTAGGACCGCCATCCTCGATGTGCCCTCGATCGGCATCATGGATGCCGCGATGGCGATCGAGTCGCGCGGTGATATCAAGTACGGCGACAAGGGGAACATGACCAAGGAGGAGATCGACAAGACCATCAAGATCCTGGTCGACGCGAAGAAGGCCGGCCAGTTCCGGGCCTTCTGGACGACCTTCGACGAGTCGGTCAACCTGATGGCGTCGGGGGAAGTGGTGATCCAGTCGATGTGGTCGCCGGCAGTGACGGCCGTGCGCTCCCGCGGCATCCCGTGCTATTACGCCCCGCTCAAGGAAGGCTACCGCGCCTGGGCAAGCTGCATCGCCCCGATGCGGCACCTGAAGGGCCTCAAGCTGGACGCCGCCTACGAGTACCTCAACTGGTACCAGTCTGGCTGGCAGGGCGGCTTCATCGCCAAGCAGGGTTACTACAGCTCGGTTCCCGAGACCGCCAGGAAGTTCATGACGCCGGACGAGTGGGGCTACTGGTACGACGGCAAGCCGGCCAAGGGCGAGATCAAGGACCCCTATGGCAATCTCATGGAGAAGGCGGGCCAGGTGCGCGACGGCGGCGCCTTCTGGGAGCGCATGGGCAAGGTTGCCTGCTGGAACACGCTGATGGACGAGAGCCGGTACATGGTCCGGAAGTGGAACGAGTTCATCTCGGCGTAACGTGATCGGCGCCGGAGGGCGGCCGCGGCCGCCCTCCGGCTCGCTCTGCCATGCCAGCCCGCCGATCGAACACGTGGTGGCCGCGCCTCCACCATCTCCTGGTGGCGCCGCTCGCGCTGCAGTTGCTCGTGTTCTTCGGGGTCCCGCTGGTGCTGGTCGTGGCCGTGAGTTTCTTCGACTTCGATCAGTTCGACATCATCCCGACGTTCGTCCTCACCAACTATGTCGAGCTGTTCCGGTCCAGCCTGACCTATACGCTCTATGCGACCACGATCAAATATGCCGTCATATCGGCTTCACGGTCTCGTATTTTCTCGTCTTCCATGTCCGCCCGTTCCTGTTGCAGCTGGCCCTGTTCCTGCTGTGCACCGTCCCCTTCTGGACATCGAACGTCATCCGCATGATCTCGTGGATCCCGTTTCTCGGCCGCAACGGCATCTTCAATCAGTCGCTGATCGCGCTCGGCATTGTCGACCATCCGCTGGAGTTCCTGCTGTTCTCCGACTTCGCGGTGGTGATCGCCTACGTCCATCTCTTCTCGTTGTTCATGATCGTGCCGATCTTCAACTCCATGGCGCGCATCGACCCCGCGGTGATCGAAGCCGCCGTGGACGCCGGCGCCGGCCGCTTGCGGGTGATCGGAGAGGTCGTCGTGCCCCTGTCGAAGACCGGCATCGCGATGGGCTCGATCTTTGTCGTCGCCCTGGTCATGGGGGATTTCTTCGTCGTCAAGATCATGAGCGGCGGGCAGAGCGCCTCGGTGGTGCTGGCGATGTCGAACGAGATCGCGGTCCTCCAATACCCCCCGGCTGCGGCGAGCGCCGTGGGGCTGCTGCTCGTCGTCACGGCGATGGTGGTGGGAATCCTGAGCATCGTCGACGTGCGCAGAGAGCTGTCCGGCTAAGCGAGGCCCTGATGCGGCAACCCGGATCCAATAGGCGCCCCTGGACCTTCTACGCCCTGGCGGCGTTCTTCGCGCTGTACGTGCTCTTCCTGTACGGCCCCATGTCCGCCATCTTTATCCTGTCGTTCCAGGGGCCGACGGGCGGCCTGACGTTTCCCATGGTCGGCGTGTCGCTCCACTGGTTCGGCGCCCTCTTCGGGCAGCAGCGGACGGGCGATTTCGCCGGGTCGTTCACGCGCTCGCTCGCGCTTGCCGTCATCGTCCTGTCGATCACGGTGGTGGTCTCGGTGATGGCCGGCCTGGCGTTTCGTCGCCGCTTCCTCGGCTCGACCCTCGTCTTCTACATGGCCATCTTCAGCCTGATCATCCCGGGGCTGCTGCTGGGCCTCGGCGTCGGCCTGATGTTCCAGTTCCTCGGCATCAAGCCGGCCTGGTACTCGTCGGCGCTGGGGGCGCAGCTCACCTGGACGCTGCCGTTCGGGCTGCTGATCATGTTCGCGGTATTCAGCCGCTTCAACCCGGCGTACGAGGAGGCGGCCCGGGACCTCGGCGCCGGCCCCTGGCAGACGCTCTCGAACGTCGTGCTCCCGATTCTCCTGCCCGGCATCATCGCGGTGGCGCTGTTCGGGTTCACGCTCTCCTACGACGAGTTCCCCCGCACGCTCATCCCGATCGGGAGCCGCAACACGCTGCCGCTCGAGATCTGGGCGATGACGACCAACGTGACGTCGCCCGCGTTGTACGCGCTGGGGACGGTGACCACCGCCGTGTCGTTCGTGGTGATCGCGGTCGCGCTGACCTCCATCGCGGTGATCCAGCGCCGCCGCACGCGCCGCGGTACGCAGGTCGACGGGGGCGACTGACGCCATGTCCGGCCCCCGACGCGCGCGGCAGGCACACCGGAACGCGGGAGAGTAACCGCGCATGGCGCAGCCCGGCGAGATCGAGCTCCGCAACTTGACCAAGCGCTTCGACCAGACGGTGGCGGTGAACGCCATCGACCTGGCGATCCCCCACGGCAGCTACTGCTGCTTGCTGGGACCGAGCGGCTGCGGCAAGACGACGATCCTGCGCATGATCGCGGGGCACGAGACGCCGACCGAAGGCGACGTCAGGATCGGCGGCGAGTCGGTGGTGGGGTTCCCGCCGGCCCGCCGCGGCACCGCCATGATGTTCCAGAACTACGCGCTGTTTCCCCATCTGACCGTGCTCGACAACGTGGCGTTCAACCTCAAGATGCGGGGCGTCGGGAAGGCGGAGCGACACCGGCGCGCCCGGGAAATGCTGGCCCAGGTGCGGCTGGACCGGTTCGCCGACCGCATGCCGGCCCAGCTGTCGGGCGGCCAGCAGCAGCGGGTGGCTCTGTCGCGCGCGTTGATCACCAATCCCCGCGTCCTCTTGCTGGACGAGCCGCTATCGGCGCTCGACGAGTTCCTGCGCCTGCAGATGCGGGGCGAGCTCCGGCGGATGCAGAGGGAGCTGGGAATCACGTTCATCCATGTCACGCACACGCAGCTCGAGGCGATCGCCGTCGCGGACATGGTGGTCGTCATGGAACAGGGGCGGATCGAACAGGCCGCGTCCGCTCGCGAGATCTACACGCTCCCGGTGAGCGCCTATGTCGCCCGATTCATGGGCGGTCAGAACGTGCTCGACGGAAAGGTGACGTCGGTGAGGGCCGGGGTCGCCTCGCTCGTCAGCGACACCGGTGAGCGGTTCTCGAGTCCGGTCACGGACGCGACGGTCACCGAGGGAGACGTCCTCCACTGCTGCGTTCGCCGCGATCGCGTGGCGCTTGAGCGCGCGCCCGGCCATCCGGGTGCTCAGCCCGAGCGGGCGAACGCCGTCGCCGGCGCCGTGCATGCGATCGAGTACCAGGGATCCTACGTCAAGGTGACCATCGACGTCCCCGGGCGGGAGCAGTTCGTCGCGAACGTCGCCGACAGCCGGTTCTTCGCCAATCGCGTGGACATCGGCGACCCCGTGCTGGCCCGGTGGGCTCCCGAAGACGTCCATCTCCTCACCGGAGACCTCCGCAAGCCAGCGCGAGGGATGGGCGCGGGTCGGCCTTACGGCGAGGAGATCACGCGTGAGAACGGATGAGCACCGAGGAGTTCGCCCGACCACAACTGGACAAGCGGGAGAGGCCCATGACTAAGGAAATCCTGTGCGCATTCGGCGTCGATGTAGATGCGGTGGCCGGCTGGCTCGGGTCGTACGGCGGCGAGGACTCTCCGCTCGACATCTCGCGCGGCATGTTCTCCGGAGAGGTCGGCACGCCCCGGCTGGTGCGACTGTTCGAACGCTTCGGCATCCGGACCACCTGGTTCGTCCCGGGTCACTCCATGGAAACCTTTCCCGAGCAAATCCGCATGGTCGTGAACGGAGGGCACGAGATCGGCATCCACGGCTACTCGCACGAGAACCCGATCGCGATGACGCGCGAGCAGGAGGAAGCGGTCCTCGACAGGTGCATCGAGGTGGCGCAAAAACTGACGGGCAGCCGCCCCACCGGGTACGTCGCGCCCTGGTGGGAGTTCAGCCCGGTCACCAACGAGCTGCTGCTGAAGAAGGGCTTCAAATACGACCACAGCCTGATGCACCACGACTTCCAGCCGCACTTCGTCCGCGTCGGGGACACCTGGACCAAGATCGACTACTCCAAGCATCCGAGCGCCTGGATGAAGCCGCTGGTGCGGGGAAGAGAGACCGGGCTGATCGAGATCCCCGCCAGCTGGTACCTGGACGACCTGCCGCCGATGATGTTCATCAAGGCGGCGCCGAACAGCCACGGCTTCGTCAACCCGCGCGACATCGAGCAGATCTGGCGGGATCAGTTCGACTGGGTCTATCGCGAATACGACTACGCGGTGTTCCCGATGACCATCCACCCCGACGTGTCGGGCCGGCCGCAGGTGTTGATGATGCTCGAGCGCTTGTACAGTCACATCACCCGGCATCCCGGCGTGCGCTTCGCGACGTTCGACGAGATCGCCGACGACTTCGCGAAGCGGAGTCAGCGCAGGCAGTGACTTGACACCCTGCGAGGAAATCGTCGCTGACGGGTCGGGGCGGCGCGGCGGTCGCTCCCCCGATGTCGATTCGCGTGCCGAAGTAACCGCGTCCGAGCGCCGGCTCCGCCGGCGCCATCGGTTCTTGGGGGAGGCTCGGAGGGGGCCGCCGAGGCCCCCTTCGATGCCCCGGTGGGGGGGGTCGGGGACGAGCGGCGGCCGCTCCCCCCGACGTTAATTAATCATCTGCGGACTGTGCGGCGTGTTCGGGGCCGAGGCGCACTGGACCGATGCGGCCGGGCAGGACACCGGGTCCGGCGACCCGGCGTCGGGAAGGACCCGGCGGCAAGCGCGGCTCTACCGCGTCGCGCTCGCCAACAAGGTCCTCAAACATTACGGGCTGACGCTCGCGGACTGGGATGGCACCTACTTCGTCCTGGCCAATCGGACCGGCCGATCCGAGATCGTGGACCATCTGGCCGCGGTATGGCCGGTGGCCGAGCGGATGGCCGGCCGGGCGTGCGATCCGCTCGACCCGGCGTTGATCGCCGCCGTCGAACGCGAGTAGCGGGACGGTCATGGCGGCCGCCGATCTCATCCCGGTCAATATCGTCACCGGCTTCCTGGGCAGCGGCAAGACGACCCTGCTCCAACGGCTGCTCGCCTCTCCCGAGCTCGCCGGCACCGCCGTGCTGGTCAACGAGCTCGGCGAGGTGGCCCTCGATCACCTGCTGCTGCGGCGCGTCGACGAGACCACGGTGGTGCTGCCGAGCGGATGCGTGTGCTGCGCCATCCGCGACGATCTCGGCGCGGCCATCCGCGACCTGTACGGCAAGCGGGAGCAGGGCACGGTCCCGAGCTTCGACCGCCTCGCCATCGAGACCACCGGCCTCGCGGACCCGGCGCCGATTATCTTCACGCTGATGGCCGAACCTGTGCTGCGGCACCATTTCCGCCTCGGCAACATCGTGACGACAGTCGACGCGGTCAACGGCGGGCTGCATCTGGCCCAGCACCCGGAGTCGGTGAAGCAGGTGGCTGTCGCGGATCTGCTGGTGCTCACCAAGACCGATCTCGCCGGGCGGGCACGGGCGGAGGCGCTCCGAACCGCTTGCCGCCGCCTAAATCCGGCGGCGCCGATCCTCGAGTCCGCGGTCGACACGATCGGGCCGGACCAGCTCTTCACCGGTGACCTCGCCGATCCTTCGGACAGGTGGGAGGACGCGCGGCGCTGGCTCGGGGTCGAGGTGGAAACCACCGCGCCGCGAGAGGCCTCCCCCGCCCGCGACGTGAATCGTCACGGCCGCGACATTTACGCCTTCAGCGCGACCTTCGACCGCCCGCTGGACTGGACCGCGTTCGGCATCTGGCTGACGATGCTCCTGCATGCGCACGGCGAGAACGTGCTACGGGTGAAGGGAATCCTCCAGGTGATCGGCATGCCGACGCCAGTGGTGAACCTGGTTCATCCGCCGGTGCACCTGGACGGCTGGGCGACGGCGGACCACCGCACGCGGCTCGTCTTCATCGTGCGAAAGCTGCCGCGCCAGGTCATCGAACGGTCGCTGTCGGCCTTCAACCGGCTCGCCACGGGCGGGGAGCGCCCGGCGTGACCGCGTCAGCAGTCCACGGTGCCGCCCCGCGCAGTGAAGGTCGGCGCCAGGTGTCCACTGGCAATCGCCAGCCGGAGAGGAGCAGATGGCATCGACGTTGATCAAGAACGGCCGGATCGTCACCGCGGTCGACGATTACACCGCCGACATCCTGATCGAGGACGACCGTGTGAGCATGATCGGGAGGAATCTCCCCGCGGCCGGCCAGGCGCGGGTATACGACGCGGGCGGCCTGCTCGTGCTGCCCGGCGGCGTGGACGTGCATACCCATCTCGACTGGGACTTCGGCGTCGCCCGCACGGTCGACACGTTCGGCACCGGGACGAAGGCGGCGGCCTTCGGCGGCACGACCACCGTGGTCGACTTCGCCAACCAGACCCGCGGGGAGGGACTGCTGCCGGGGATCGAGAACTGGCGCCGGCGGGCGGAGAGCGCCTGCGTCGACGTCGGTGCCCACATGATCGTCCTCGACGTGAACCGGCATTCGCTCGCCGAAATGACCACTCTCATCCGAGAAGGCGTCACCAGCTTCAAGCTGTTCACCGCCTATCCCGGGGTGCTGATGGTGGACGATGGCGCGCTGTTCAAGGCGATGCGAGTTGCGGGCGGCAGCGGCGCCATGATCTGCGTCCATGCCGAGAACGGCCCGGTTATCCAGGTGCTGGTCGAGGAAGCGGTGGCACGAGGCGACACGGCGCCGACGCATCATGCGCTGACGCGACCCTCCTCGATGGAAGGGGAGGCCACGCACCGGACGATCCGGCTCGCGGAGCTTGCGGCCACGCCCCTCTACGTCGTGCACCTCTCGGCCGCCGAGGCACTGACGGCAGTGACGCAGGCGCGCGACCAAGGTCTCCCCGTGTATGCGGAGACCTGCCCGCACTATCTGTTTCTGACCGTCGCCGACTACGATCGCCCCGGCTTCGAAGGGGCCAAGTACGTCATGACGCCGCCGCTCCGGAACCAGGCCCACCAAGAGGCGCTCTGGCGCGGCCTCAAGACGAATGACCTGCAGGTGGTCTCGACCGACCACTGCCCCTTCTGCTTCAACGAGCAGCCATACGGCATGAAGTTCTCCAAGCAACAGGGCCGGAACGACTTCAGCAAGATTCCCAACGGTGCGCCAGGGGTCGAGACCCGCCTGCCGCTGATCTTCGACGGCGGGGTCCGGCAGCACGGGCTCTCGCTGAACCGCTTCGTCGAGCTGACATCGACCGCTCCGGCCAGGCTGTTCGGCCTGTTTCCCCGGAAGGGCACCATCGCCGTCGGCTCCGATGCCGACATCATCCTGTTCGATCCGGACGAGACCTGGACCATCCGGGGTTCGGAGGGTCATAGCCGGGTCGATTACACGATGTTCGAGGGGCGCAGGGTCACGGGCAGGGTCAAGAAGGTCTTCCTGCGCGGCCAGTTGATCGTCGACGGCACCGAGTGGCTCGGCAAGGAGGGCATGGGCGAGTTCCTGCGGAGAGGCGCCTCGGGGAGGATCTGATCCGCGACGGGGAGGGACGCAATGGCGAATCGCACGGAGAGCTGGCGGAATCGGAAGACCCTGATCCTGAGCCGCACCGACATGATGGGGCTCCTCACCCCGGCCGAGTACGTCGCCTGCGTGGAGCAGGCCTATCGGATGCACGGCGAGGGCCGCTTCGTCATGGAGCCCAAAGGGCACATCGTCCTCGACAAGTACCCGGGCGAGTGGGAGGCGATGCCCTCCTACATCGAGGAGCCTGAGGCGGCCGCGTGCAAGTGGGTCTCGATCCGCGAGCAGAACCGGGAGCGGTTCGACCTCCCGACCGTCTTCTCGATTCTCATCTACACCCACCCGGAGACCGGTTTCCCGCTCGCCATCTGTGACGGGAGCTTTCACACCGTCATGCGCACCGGCGCCGCCGCCGCCGTGTCCGCCAAGTGGCTTGCGCGGCCCGACTCGACGACGCTCGCGATCGTCGGGGCCGGCCACATGGCGGAAGGCACGCTCGCGACCTGCAACGAGACCTTCGCGTGGAGGGGCGTGCGCGTCTGGAGCCGCTCGCGGGCGACGCTCGACCACTTCGTCGCGTCGCAGCAGCCGAAGTACCGCGACTTCAAGATCCACGCCTCGCTCGACCTCGAGGAAGTGGTGCGCGGGGCCGACGTCGTGGTGACGGTGACGCCGGCTCGGGGTCCGATCGTCATGAACGAGTGGATCTCGGAGGGGACGCACATCGCCGCGGTGGGGGCCGACAAGGGCGGCGACCAGGAGCTCGATCCGCGGATCCTCCA
>QHRS01000167.1 GCA_003221435.1 Candidatus Rokuibacteriota bacterium | reverse complement strand
GATATGGCCCCACGGTGCGAATGCTGGCGAAGCTGGCCTGCGCCCCCGGCACACCGGTGACGGAGCTGCCAGAGTGAGCGCCCAGGAAAGGGCGCGGCAGTTCGCTACCCTTCATGCTGGCTCGTGTGGCGACCTCGAGGCCGAGACGGTACCGATGGGCGATGGTGGCCTCAGCCTGACGATTCAGTGCTCGTGCGGCGCGCGGCTCGACGAAACTCTGTCGCAGGAGGATCTGCTCGAGATCCTTCTTGGAGGGATCGAGCGCACGTCGGACCCAGGCGCATAGAAGTGAAATGCCCCGTCGCGCTGGCCAGGAGCCTGTCGGAGAATCCGACGTCGAGCGCGGGCTTCGCGAGCGCGATCCCGTGCCGGGGGGAGGCTCGGAGGGGGCCGCCGAGGCCCCTTCCGTGCGAGTCTGCGCCACTTGTGGACGGGTTGGCGCCTCTGGTAGTGTGTCCGCGCTGTTGGCGTCCGGGAGCCCGCGAGAGCGGACCCCAGGGAAGGCGGTGCGAACCCGCCGCGACCCCGTCACTGTAATCGGGGACGAAACCCGCACATAGCCACTGGCCGGCGTCGGCTGGGAAGGCGCGGGGAGTAGGACGATCCGAGAGTCAGGAAACCTGCCCGGCGCCGCACGTCTCTACCGGTCTTCGAGGGAGGGTCCGGGCGATTCCATCATCGCTCCTGGTCCTTGGCGGCGCGCGGAGCGGCAAGAGCCGTTTCGCGCTCGAATCGGCTTCGGGCAGCGCGGGCGTGTTCCTCGCGACGGCCGAGGCCGGCGACGCCGACATGGCGCGGCGGATCGAGCGCCATCGCCGCGAGCGCTCGAGGGCGTGGCGGACCGTCGAAGAGCCTCGCCAGGTCGTCAGCACCCTGCGCGCCCTCGTCGGCACCGCCGAGACCGTCGTCGTGGATTGCGTCACGCTCTGGGTCGGGAACCTCCAGCTCCACGGCGAGAGCGACGAGCGGATCTTCGGTGAGGCGGAGGCGCTCGTGACGCTGATGGCCGCGCGGCCCTTCGACCTGACGCTCGTCTCGAACGAGGTGGGTGAGGGCGTCCATCCGGAGACTGCGGCCGGGCTCCGGTTCCGCGATCTGCTCGGCACGGTCAACCAGCGGCTTGCCGCCGCGTGCGACCGTGTCGTGCTGATGGTCGCGGGCGTGCCCCTGACGATCAAGGATCAGCTCGGGGAGGACGCACTTCGTGCGGGAACTTCACAGGCTCCGTGACGCGATCGCCGCACCAAGGCCCGAGGACGGCGCCGCGGCGCAACGGCATCTGGATCAGCTCACCAAACCGCCCGGCAGTCTCGGGCGCCTCGAGGAGCTGGCGCGGCGACTCGTCGAGATCCGGGGCGGCCGAGCGCCGGCCGTCGATTGCCCCGTGATCTTTACCTTCGCCGCGGACCACGGTGTCGTCCAGGAGGGGGTGAGCGCGTACCCGCAGGCGGTGACCGCGCAGATGGTCGAGAACTTCCTGCGCGGCGGCGCCGGCGTGAACGTGCTCGCGCGCCAAGCACGGGCGCGCGTGGTGGTCGCCGACTTCGGCGTCGTCACGCCGCTGCCCGCGCGCCCGGGACTCGTCTCACGCTGGGTCGGCAACGGCACGAAGAATATCGCGCGGGAGGCGGCAATGACCCGCGCGCAAGCGGTGGGCGCGATCGAAGCCGGAGTGGCGCTCGCGGAAGACGCCATCGCCGGCGGCGCGGACCTCCTGGGCCTCGGCGAGATGGGGATCGGCAACACGACCGCGGCCAGCGCGGTGACGGCGGTCATCACGGGCGCGCGCGTCGAGGACGTGACGGGCCGGGGCACCGGGATCGACGATGCCACGTGGCGCCGGAAGGTCGACGCGGTACGACGTGCGCTCGAGATCAACCGGCCCGACCCGGACGACGGCGTCGACGTGCTCGCGCGCGTGGGCGGCTTCGAGATCGGCGGTCTGGCCGGCGTGGCGCTTGCGGGCGCAGCGCATCGGCTTCCGGTGGTCCTCGACGGCTTCGTCGCGACGGCGGGCGGGCTGATCGCGTCCGTGATCGCCCCAGCCGCGCGGCATTACCTGCTGGCGTCGCATCGCTCGGTCGAGCCGGGGCATGCGGTCGCGCTCGGGCACCTCGGCCTGGCGCCGTACCTCGACCTCGGCATGCGCCTGGGTGAGGGAACGGGCGCCGCCGTCTTCATTCATCTGGCGCGCGCCGCCGCGCACATCTACACCGAGATGGCGACGTTCAAGTCGGCGGGAGTGGACGGGCCCCGTGCCTGACTCTGCGCGGGTGCTCGTCATTGCCGGCGTGTCGAGCGGGGTCGGCAAGACGACGATCACGCTCGGGCTGCTCGAGGCGTTCCGGCGTCGAGGCTTCACCATGCAGGCGTTCAAGGTGGGGCCCGACTTCATCGATCCCGGCTTTCACGCCGCGATAACCGGGAGAGCGTCGTACAACCTCGACGGCTGGATGTGCCCGCGCGAGCGCGTCCTCGAAACGGTCGCGCGCCACGCAGCTCGGGCCGACCTCGCGCTCGTGGAAGGTGTGATGGGATGCTTCGACGGCTACGAGGGCAGGAGCGAGGCGGGCTCGACGGCCCAGGTCGCGAAATGGCTCGGGGCTCCCGTCGCGCTCGTCGTCGACGCGAGCACGCTCGCGCGCAGCGCCGGGGCGGTGGTCCTCGGCTTCGAGCGTTTCGACCCCGACCTGAACCTGGCCGCCGTGATCTTCAACCGCGTCGCCGGCGAGGCGCATGCCGAGTGGCTTCGCGAGGCGCTCGCCGGCGCGTGTCGGGCGGCGCCGGTCGGCTTCCTCCCGAGCCTCCCCGATCTGGCGCTGCCCGAGCGCCATCTGGGTCTCGCCACGGCCGTCGAGACCGGGCTCACGCCCGAGTTCCGCGACACGCTCGCGGAAGCGATCGAGCGGCATGTCGACCTGGACCGGCTGCTGTCCCTCAGTGGCTCCGTGGGGGCGACCGCCCGCCCCGCCGCGCGCCAGGCGCGGCGGGCCCGGATCGGCGTCGCGTACGACGCGGCGTTTCAGTTTTACTATCCCGAGAACTTCGACCTGCTTCGCGCCGCCGGCGCGGAGCTGGTGTTCTGGAGCCCGCTCGCGGACGCGTTGCCCGACGTCGACGGGCTCTACCTCGGTGGCGGCTATCCCGAGCTTCACGCGCGGCGGCTCCGCGACAACGCGGCCGCGCGAGACGAGGTCCGCCGGTTCGCCACGGCGAACCGCCCGATCTATGCCGAGTGCGGCGGCCTGATGTACCTCGCCGAGAGCCTCGAGGATCTGGACGGTGTCGCGCACCCGATGGTGGGGATCCTGCCCGCGAGGGTGCGGATGCGGCCGCGTCGCCTGACGCTGGCCTACAGCGAGGTGGAATTCGCGGCTGACACGCCGCTCGGCCCCGCGGGCGCGACCGCGCGGGGCCACGAGTTCCACTACTCGACGCTCGCCGAGGTGCCGGAGACGATCCGGCGCGTCTATCGAGTGCGGCAGCGGCACCGCTCGGGCGCGGCCCTCGAGGGCTACCTGGTCGGCCGCGCGCTCATGAGCTACGTGCACCTCCACTTCGGCTCGGCCCCGTCAGTCGCCGAGGCATTCGTGACGGCATGAGCGTCCTGATCCTGGTGCTCGGGCTCGCCACCGCGGCGCAGGCTGACGCGTTCACGGTTCGCGACATGCGCGGTCGCGAGATCACGCTGCCGGCGGCGCCGCGCCGGATCGTCTCGCTCGTGCCGAGCGCGACCGAGATCATCTTCGCGATCGGCGGCGAGGCGCGCCTGGCGGGCGTGACGGACTTCTGCGACTGGCCGCCCGACGCACGCCGCAAGCCGCGCGTCGGGGGCATGGTCGCGCCGAGCCTCGAGGCCATCGTGGCGCTCACGCCCGACGTGGTCGTCGCGACGGACGAGGGCAACAGCCACGCCACGCTCGATCAGCTCGCGCGACTCCGGATTCCGGTTTACGTCGCCAACGCCCACCATCTGGACGACGTGATGGCGCTCGTCGGCCGGCTCGGCGAGCTGACGGGGCGATCCGATGCGGTCCCGCCGCTCGTGGACAGCCTGAAGGCGCGGGTCCGGCGGGTCGTCGACGCAGTGCGCCCGTACCCGCGGCCGCGCGTGCTCTACGTGCTGTGGCCCGAGCCGATCATCGTTCCGGGTCGCGACGGGCTCGTGACCGAGTTGATCGATCTCGCGGGGGGCGCGAGCGTGACGGCGGCCGCGGCCGGCGCGTACCCGCGCCTGGGCCTCGAGGCGGTCGTCGCCGCGAAGCCGGATGTCATCATTCTCGCGCGCCACGGCGGCGACCAGACCCCGACGATCCGCGCGACGTGGGACCGGCTCCAGGCGATGCCGGCCATCCGCGCCGGTCGCGTGCACTCGGTGGAGGGGGCGCTGCTGCACCGCTACGGGCCCCGGGTCGTGGACGGGCTCGAGAAGCTCGCGCGGGTCATTCATCCCGAAGCGCGGGTGGCAGCCTCGGAGAGTCGATGAGCTTCCTCGGAGGGAGGCTCCGCAGTCGCGAGAGGAGGGTCGCCCGATGAGCGCCGCGCCGCCGGCGTCAGCCCGCCGGTTGCTCCTCGTCCTGTCGGTGCTCTCGGCGCTGACGATCGTCGCCGCGGCGATCGCGGTGTTCATCGGCAGCGCCCCGATCTCGGCGCGCGGGGTGATCGACGCCTTGATCGGGCGCGGCGGGGACGTCGAAGATCTGGTCGTTCTCGGCCTCCGGCTGCCGCGGATTGCGGCCGCGCTCCTCGCGGGCGGGGCGCTCGCCGTGGCGGGCGTGGGCTTCCAGGCGCTGACGCGCAACCCGCTCGCCGATCCGTCGATCCTCGGTGTGTCGAGCGGCGCGGCCTTCGCCGTCGTGCTCGCCCAGCTCTTCGGCGTCGGGACGACCGCCGTCGCGGTCCTCGGGCTGACGGCGTTCGCCTTCGCGGGCGCGCTCTGCGCCGCGGGCGCCGTGTACCTCATCGCTGCGAGCGACGGCCGGCTGCCGCTCCAGACGCTCCTGCTCGCCGGCGTGATCGTCGGCCTCTTCTTCTCGGCCGCGATCACCGTCGTGATCTCCGTCGTCGAGTTCGATCGGCTTGCGGGCGTCATCCACTGGATGCTCGGCAACCTGAGCGCGATCTCGCCG
>QHRS01000158.1 GCA_003221435.1 Candidatus Rokuibacteriota bacterium | reverse complement strand
CAGCTCCAGCACGAGCCCCACCAGCCCGGCGACGACGAAGGAGAGCGGCAGCGCCAGGAAGAAGTAGTAGTCCTGATGCGAGGGCAGGCGCGCTGCGAAGAGTTCCTGGACCACGTAGGCCGTGTAGGAGCCGATCATCAGCATCTCGCCGTGCGCCATGTTGATGATGCCCATGAGCCCGAAGGTCACGGCGAGCCCCAGGCTCATGATGAGCAGCACGGCGCCCAGGCTGACGCCGTTGAAGAGATACCCGACGACGTTCCGGATGACGAGGAAGGACTCGATCCGGCGGATCGAGTCCTTCACGGCCTCCTTCACCGTGGGGTCGGCCTCATGTGCGAGCATCCCCTGGAGCTGAGGGAGGGCTGCCTCGGACCTGATCCGCCCCAGGGAGGCAACGGCGCCCGCGCGGGTGACGGGGTCTCCGTCCACGAGCCGGAGCTTCGCCAGGGCCTCCTCGATCACCGTGAGTGTTTCCGCGTCCCGCTCCCGCCCGAGGGCCTTCGTGAGGACCGGAATCGCCGAGGGGTCTCGAGAGTTTCCGAGCTTGAAGGCGGCCGACCCTCGGGTCTCCCGATCCGCACCGAAGACCTCAAGACGTTCGAGGATCGCCTGCACGAGGCCGAAGTGCCGCTCCTCCAGAGCGATGGCCTCCTGCCCGGGACGAGGGGAGACCGGTTGGCCGCCGGCATCCAGGATCGGCTGGCCTTTCACATCCCTCAGGGCGCCGTCCCCGCCGAGAACAGCGACCTGCTCCTTCCACGGGTACAGGGCGCCCTCCTTCAGCGCTCTTAGGATGGTCTCGACGGCGGGGTCACCCATGTCCTGCAACGCCAGGATCCCTTCCCTCTGCGTGGCAGGGACGGCGAGCTTCTTCGCGATGGACTCGATGTCGGGGCTCCGGGGCCCGGGCGCGGCGACCGCGGCCCCGGGCCCGGTGACCGCCAGCAGGACCGGGAGGGCGAGAGCGGCGAGTTGGACTACTGCTTTTCCGAGAGCCACACGCGCTTTCCGCCGACCAGGTCGTACGTCCCCTTCCCTCCTTTGCTCCAGTCACACTCTCGGTTCGGATAGGTGACGGCGCTCCAGGGCTCCGGATGTACCCACCCTTTGCTCTTCCAGACGACCTCGAACTGGCCGTCCGACCGGATCTTGCCGAGGTACACGGGCTTCCAGGTGTGGTGGTTTTTCTCGTCGACTTTGTACTTGCCGACCGGGCTCGGGATCTCGAGTCCCTCGATCGCCTTCAACACCGTCTCCACGTCGGTCGTCTCCGCCTTCGTCACCGCCTTGGCCCAGAGATGCACGTGGATGTACGCATGCATCATGGGGTCATCGGTGACGCACTGTTTGTCCGGGATGCCGTGCTTCGAGCACCACGCCTTGTAGGCCTTCACCCACTTCAGGTTCTCCGGGGTCCTGAGAGACATGAAGTAATTCCAGGAGGCCAGATGCCCTGCCAGCGGCTTGACATCGAGGGTCTGGAGCTCCACCTCGGCGAAGCTGAACGACATCGTCGGGGTCCGGTCGGCGGTCACGCCCTGGTTGGCCAGTTCTTTGAAGAAGGGGACATTGCTGTCGCCGTTGATCGTGTTGATCACGGCCGCATCTCCGGCGGCGCTGAAGCTTTTGACCTTCCCGACGATCGTCTGGTAGTCCTGGTGGTGGAACGGCGTGTACTCCTCCGCGATATCCGACTCCGGCACCTTCTTGACCTTGGTGAGGTAGAGCCGCAGGATCTTGTTCGTGGTCCGCGGGTAGACGTAGTCCGAACCGAGCAGGTAGAACTTCTTCTTGCTCCCGCCCTCGGGACTCATCAGATAGTCGACCGCCGGCGTGGCCTGCTGGTTGATGGTGGCACCCGTGTAGATCACGTTCTTCGAGCACTCCTCGCCCTCGTACTGCACCGGGTAGAAGAGCAGGCCGTTGTTCTTCTCGAAGACCGGCAGGACCGACTTCCGGCTCACCGAGGTCCAGCACCCGAACACCGCCGCGACTTTGTCCTGAAGGAGCAGCTTCTTGGACTTCTCCGCGAACAGGTCCCAGTTGGACGCCGGATCCTCCACGACGGGCTCCACCTTCCGCCCGAGGACTCCCCCGGCCCTGTTGATCTCGTCAATGGCCATCAGCACTACTTCTTTGATCGGCGCCTCGCTGATGGCCATCGTTCCACTGAGCGAGTGGAGGACCCCGACCTTGATCGGTTCCTTGGCTGCCTGCACTCGGCCGATCGCCGGAAAGCCGACTCCGGCGGCGAGGCCAGCGCCGACCGTGGCGGTTCCCTTCAGAAACTCACGACGTGAGACGGGTACGGACATGAGCGGCTCCTTTCGGTAGCGAGATTGGTTCGCGACGGCTCTCTCGGACGCCGTTGTCTGCAGCCACGACGCGAGTAGCAAACCGTGTGCCCTGCGGGAGAGCGAATCGATCCTCCATCGTCTTCATGACTTCCACATCAGCGGCACGACGTCGGGCTGGCGAAGCTTTGGGCGCCTGCCTAAAACTTAGGCACGGCACGCGGCGCGCTGAGGCCGAGCAGCCGCAGACGCTTCCGCAGCGTGTTGCGGTTGATCCCGAGGATGCGTGCGGCCTCGAGCTGATTGCCGCCCGACGCCGAGAGCACCGCCGCGAACAGCGGGCGCTCGAGTTGCGTGACGACGGCGCGGTGCAGCCGGCCACGCTCTTTCTCGATCAGCATCGGCAGCACCGCGCGCAGCGTCTCTGCGAGCACCTGCTCCAGGTCATGCATGCGACTCACCCGTCCCCGGCCACCTCCCGGCCCAGCGACTCGGCGAGGATGACCGCCCGCGCGATCTGCGCCATCGATCGGCGGTGGTTCATCGCGGTGCGGCGCAACGTATGAAACGCCTCTTCTTCACTCAGCCCCCGGCGCGCCATGAGCAGGCCCTTGGCGCGCTCGATGAGCTTGCGGGCCTCGAGGCGCTGGCGAAGGTCGCGGATCTCTCGAAACCGGGCGATCGCGAGATCCAGCGCGGGCGGCAGCTCCTCGGGGCGCAGCGGCTTCAGGAGGTACGCCATCACGCCGGCGCCCGTCGCGCGCTCGATCAGCTCGTCGCCGCGATGGCTCGTGAAGAGCACGATCGGGCACGGGCTCTCTGCCATGACGGCCCGGGCGGCCGCCACACCGTCGCCGTCGCCGAGACCGACGGCGAAGATCGCGACATCCGGCCGCACGCGACCGATCAGCGGGACGGCGTCGCGCGAGCTCGCGGAGGCGGCGACGACGCCACCGCCGGCCTGACTGATGGCCGCGGCGATTTCAGCCTGGGAACGGGCATGATCATCGATGACCGCGACGCGCCACCTTGGAGTCTTCATGGGCAGACTCCCGTCGCAAACGCGATGCCAGCCCGGGCTGCGACCTATCGCCGGGAAAACCGGGAACTTACGAGTTCATGCGCCCGAGCGGCGGTGCTCATTCCGCGGGCATTGCAATTCGACGGCGATCATCCGGGCCGATGCCACGCCGCCGGGCCACCCGGAGGCGTCTCGAACCGCCCGTACCGGAGCGCGAGCGTCGGCAAGACGAGGACGTTGAGGATGGTCGAGGTGACGAGGCCGCCGAGGATCACGATCGCCATCGGTCCCTCGACCTCACGACCGGGCTCGCCGCTGCCGACGGCGATCGGCAGGAGGCCGAGGCCGGTGACCAGCGCGGTCGCGAGGACCGGTACCAGGCGCTCGGACGCGCCGCGCAGCGCCGCCTCGCGCCCCCACGTCATGCCCTCGGCGGTGACGAGGTGCTCGAAGTGGGAGACCATCATGATCGAGTTGCGCATCGTGATGCCGAACAGCGTGACGAACCCCACGAGCGAGCCGACCGAGAGCCATCCGCCCGTCATGAACACCGCGAGCACGCCGCCGACCAGCGCGAAGGGCAGGTTCGCCAAGACGAGCAGGAGGTTGCGCACGTTGCCGAACACGAGACCGAGGAGCAGCACGATGCCGACCCCGGCGATCACCGAGTGGAGCAGGATCTCCCGCTGGGCCCGCGCTCTCGCCTCGGTCACCCCCGTGAACACGGGATAGACGCCCGCCGGGAAGACGACCTCGGACCGCACCCGCCGGCTAGCCTCGGCGACGAACGACGCGGGGTCCCGGCCGCTGACGTTGCAGGTGACCGCCTGCCGGCGGCGCGCGCCATCGTGGAGCACCGCATAGCGGCCGGTCGCCGCGTACACCTCGGCCAGCTCGCGCAATTGGACCTGCATCCCCTCCCCGCTCCGGAGCACGAGCGCACCGATTCCCTCGGGCTCGCGGCGCACCGCCTGATCGAGAATCACCGTCACGTCGAACGTACGGTTGCCCTCGTACGTCTGGCCGACCACGGTGCCCTGGTAGGCGGTCTGGACGGCCTCGAGCACGTCGAGCGGATGGAATCCGAACTGCTTGAGCCGCTCCGGCCGGAGGCGCACGACCATTTGAGGAACGCCGGGCGGCGAGGCCACCTGCACGTCCACCGCGCCGTCGATCTTCGAGACGACCCGCGCGACCTCCAGCGCCTTCCGGTCGATCACGTCGAGCTCGTCCCCGAAGACATTGATGACGACCTGCGCGGTCGCCCCCGATAGCGTCTCCTCGACGCGCTCCGTGAGGAAGGTCTTGATCGCGAAGTAGACGCCGGGGAACTTCGCGATCGCCTCGCGGATCTCCCCCTGCACTCGCTCGGCCTCGTCGCCCGCCAGCGGCTTCAGGTCGACGTGGAACTCCGTGTAGTGTGTCCCCCACGTGTCGTCCGACTTCTCGGCGCGTCCGACCTGTTGCGCGACCGAGCGGATGCGCGGGTTCCGGAGCAGCTCGCGGCTGACCTTTTCGCCGAGCCGGAGCGACTCGGGGAGGGACGTCCCCGGAACCGCCGACATGTGGACGATGAAATGCCCCTCGCGCAGCGCCGGCAGAAACGCGCCGCCGAAGAACGGGAGCGTTGCCCCCGCGCCCGCGCAGAGCAGGAACACGAGCCCGATCACCAGCGCCGGCCGCGCCGTCAGCGCTTCCAGGA
>QHRS01000157.1 GCA_003221435.1 Candidatus Rokuibacteriota bacterium | reverse complement strand
ATCGGCTCTGCTGCGGCTGCAGCGCGCAGGGCGGGTCGCGCGCGATGAAGGCGGGTTCACGCTCATCGAGCTGCTGGTCGTCGTGATCATTCTTGGATTGCTGGTCGGGCTCGTCGGCCCCCGGCTGCTCGGTCGGGTGGGTCAGTCGAAGACAGCGGCCGCGAGGGCCCAGATCGAGTTGCTCGGCGCCGCGCTCGATCAGTACAAGCTCGACGCCGGCTCGTATCCGACCACGGCCCAGAGCCTGGAGGCGCTCGTCAAGAGTCCAAACGTGAACAACTGGGCCGGACCCTACCTCAAGAAGAACTACGTGCCCAAGGACCCGTGGGGAAACCCGTACCAGTATCGCTGCTGTCCGGGCGAGCACGGCGACTACGATCTGTGGACCGACGGTGCGGACAACGCTCCCGGTGGCGATGGGGAGAACGCGGACGTCACGTCATGGGAGTCGAAGTAATCCCCGAAATCAGACTGAACGGCTCACTTCGAGCTACTCGAGACTCGGACCGTCTGCTGCGGCTCGCGAACCGGCCGGGCTTCACGCTGCTCGAGTTGGTGGTTACCCTGTTCGTCATCGCGCTCGCGACCGCCCTCGTGATGCCCGCGATCGGGCGCGGCACAGAGGGACTCCGGCTCCGGGCTGAAGTCGCCGGCTTCTCCGCGTTTCTGCGGCGCGCCCGCGAGCAGGCGGTCACCACTCGCGAAGAACGGGCGGTGACGGTTGATCTCGCCGCCGGCGTCGTGACCGACCAAGCCGGCCGGCATCAGGTGCGCGGGCAACGCCCCTTACCCGACAGGCTGACGATCGAGGCGGACCCACCCGCGGCCCTGACGGTTCGCTTCTCGCCGCAGGGGTCGTCAAGCGGCGGCGCCTTCCGCCTGGCAAGCCAGAACGGAGTCGCCTACTGGGTCACCATCGATCCGCTCACCGGCCGCGTCACCAGCCATCGCGAACCCTCCCGATGACCCGGGATCGGGCGGCTCACGGAGGCTTCACGCTGCTCGAGGTGCTTGTCGCGCTCGCGATCCTGAGCCTTGCCGTCGTCACGGCGATTCAGCTATTCGCCGGCGGACTCCGGCTCCTCAAGGTCGCCGGCGACCACCAGCAGGCGACGTTGCTCGCCGATCAGAAGACGCGAGAGATCGGAGCGCTCGTAGAAGGCCGCGAGACCGGAACGGAGGGCGACTTCACGTGGGAGCGCCGCATCGAGAGCGTGGAGGTTCCAGAGGCCCTGGCGGTGACGAGCTCGAAGGCGTCCCGCATCTACACGGTGACGGTGCAGGTCCGCTGGGACGGCAACCGCAGCGTCGAGATTGCGACCCTGCGCACGGCGCCTCCGGCCGAGCCCGACGATGAGAGCGGAGGGCCGCCGAGGCCGCGATGAACAAGCGCGGCTTCACCCTGCTCGAAGTTGTCATCGCGCTCACGATCGTGGGCACGTTGCTCGCGATCGCCTTCGGCGGGCTGCGGGTCGCGCTCAGCGCGTGGCGCAAGGGAGAGGACCGGGCCGCGGCGCATCAACACGCGCGGACCCTCCAAACCATGCTGGCCCGCTCGATCGGCGCCGCCTACCCCTACCGCATCGCGGCCGAGGAATCACCCGAGTCCCTCGTCCAGTTCGAGGGCTCCCCCGATCGCCTGTCGTTCGTGACGCTCGCCGCGCCGGTCCCGCTGCCCGCGCCGATCGCGTTCACCGCCGTCCGCCTCGGCCTCGACCGGGGCGACGAGGCCGGCCTGGTCGTGCGCGAGCGCGCGCTGCCGAATCGCGAAATCTGGACCAACGCGGCCCCAGTCTTCCGCGACGCCGCCGTCACCACGCTCACGGCGCGAGCGAGGCCGGGCTGCCGGCGGCGGTCCAGGTCAGCCTGGGCATGACGCTCGAGGGGCACTCCGCCGTGCCGCCGCCGATCACGGTCTCGCTCGGGACCGTGAAGCCCCCGTCGTGACACCCGAGCGGCCCGCCGAGCAGGGGTTCGCGCTCATCGCGGTGCTCCTCGTGCTGGCGCTCCTCGGGGTCATCGGCACCGAGTTCGCCTTCTCCATGCGGCTCGAGGCGTCGATGGTCCGCTCCTATCGCGACGGCATTATCGCCACGCATCTCGCCGAAGCCGGCATCCAGCAGGGGATCCGGGAGATCTTGACCCAGGCGCCGCTGGTCGTGTTCCCCGACGGCGAACCGCTCACGTTCTTCCGCACCGCTCTCGAGCGGCTCCCGCGGCTCCCCAGGGACCGCGTCGCCCTCGGCAGCGGTCACTTCTCCTATCGAATGACTGACGAGGAGTCGCGGATCGACCTGAACCGAGCACCGCCGGACCGCGTGGACCACCTGCTCAGCACGCTGGGTCTCGACAAGCAAGTGCGCGATACGATCGTCGACTCGCTCCAGGACTGGCAGGACAGCAACGAGGACCACCGGTTGAACGGCGCGGAAAGCGAGGATACGTACCTCAGGCTGCCGGTGCCTTATCGCTCTCGCAACGGCCCGCTCGAGGACGTCAGCGAGCTGCTGCAGATCCACGGCGTGACTCCCGAGATCTACTACGGGCACGACCGCGAGCCCGCGCTGCGAGACTACGTCACGGTGCACGGCAGTGGACGGATCAACATCAACACCGCCCCAGAGACCGTGCTGCGGGCGCTGGGGCTGTCCGACGCCGAGGTGTCGGAGATCGTGCAAAGCCGCGGCGCCGCGCCGTACGCGGTGGTGCCGGCAAAGTGGACGGGGCGCGGCCTCGTGACGACGACCCGCACATTCCGGATCGAGGCGGAGGGCCTGGTGGCCGGCGAGCCGCGGGCACGCGTGACGGCGATCGTCCAGATACAGGCGGGTGCCAGCGTGCGATGATCGAACGGATGCGCCGGACCACGCGTCTCGGGCTGGTGCTCCTCTCGGACCGGGTGGCGGCGGCCGTGACCAGGGGCGGACGGGTCATCGACACCTTCTCCATCGTGGACGCGGAGCATCCCGCCGAGACACTCCGCGCCGAGATCGAGAGCCGCGGGCTCAGGCTGAGGGGCGCGAATCTCGGCCTGCAGCGCAACTCCGTCGTGGTCAAGGCGCTCGACCTGCCCCGCGTGGTCAACGGCGACGTGGGCCAGATGGTGCAGTTCGAGCTCGAGCGCCACGTGCCGTTTCCCGCCGCCGACGCCGCCTTCGACTTCACGTTGCTCCCCACGGCCGGCGACGGGCAGCGCGTGCTCATCGTCGCGTCGGAGCGCCGCACGGTCGAGCGCGCGCTGCAGGTGCTGGACGAGGTCAAGCTCCGGCCAAGCTCGCTCACGGTCGCGGCCCACGATCTCGTGTCGCTCCTCCCCCGCCGGCCCCGCGGCGCGCGCGCCGTGTGGGTCCACCGCGTCGGCGACCAGGCAGACCTACTCCTGATTGACGGCAACACGCTCCTCGCGAGCCGGAGCGTCGCGGCCGCCGACCCGGCAACGCTCGCGGCCGAGATCCGCGGCAGCCTCGCCATGCTGCGATGGACCGAGTGCGACGCGCTCTGGGTATCCGGCGACGGGGGATCCGGCATCCGGGCCTCCCCGGCGCTCGGCGCGGTCGGGCTGCCGATCGATCGACCACCGCTGTCGGCGCGCGCGCGCCGCGCGCTCGGCGCGGTCGAGGAATCGGAGGATGGCGCTGCGCTGCTCGCGGCCGCCGTGGCGACTGGGCCGCACTCGCCCCGGCCCGACCTGCTACCGGTTACACTGAGGCCCCGGCGGCTCACCCGCGAGCAGCAGGTCACGATTGGCATGGTTGCGGTCACGGTGCTCCTCGGGCTCGGAACCCTGCTGGGACAGGGCGTGCGGGATCAACGTCATCTCCGACGTCTCGAGGTCGCGATCAACCAGCTGGTGCCGGAGGTGCGCGGCGTCCAGCGTGTGATGGACGAGCTCGACCGCGAGCGCCGCCTTCTCGCGACCGTGCAGACGATCACCGCCGCATCGTTGCGGCCGTTGCCATTCCTGCGTGAGCTGACGGAAACGCTGCCGCCGGACGTCTGGCTGACGACGCTGACGCTCGATCAGAAGGCGGTCGAGCTGACCGGGCAGGCGGCCACCGCGAGCGCGCTGATCCCGATGCTCGAGAACTCACCGCGGCTCGAGCACGTCGAGTTCGCCTCGCCGGTCACGCGCGGGCAGGACAAGGAACATTTCAGGATTCGAGCGCTGTGGGAGGTCCCCCCGGCGGCGAATGTGCTCGAGCCCCCGGCCCCGCCGCCGGCCCGTCCCGCCCCGCCCCGTACCGCCCGCCCCCGGCGCGAAGGGGTCGGGGGCCCCGGACAGACGGCTCCACCTCGGGCCGGCCCCCGGGAGGGACGCGAACCGGGGGACTCGGAATGATGGGCATGGTCTCCACAAGGGAGCGAGGGCTGATCGGCCTCGCCGTCGCCGTCGCCGTCCTGATCGCCGGCTGGATCTTCGTCGTCGAGCCCCTTCGCGCGCGAAACCGCGAGCTCGCCGAGCTGATCCCCGCGCGCGAGCAGGTTCTCGCCAAGCGGGGCGATTTGATCGCCCGGAGCCCCGCCCTCAAGCGCGATCTGGAAGAGACGACCCAGCGCATGGAGCAAATCAAGGCGCACCTGCTGACCGAGGCGGCGCCCCCGGTGGCCGCCTCGGAGCTCGTCAAGATCGTCAAGGATGCGGCGGTTCAGGCGGGATTCGAAGTCCGGAGCGAGCGTATTCTCGCACCGGCCGCCCGGGGCGAGCTGCTCGAAATTCCGGTGGAGATCACGGTCTCGGGTGGTATTCGTGAGCTGGTGAGTCTCTTGGTTCAGCTGGAGGACGTCGGCAAACTGCTGTCTGTGCAGGATTTGAAGATCAGAGTCTTGAACGTAAACCAGCCCAAGGGTCTGCTCACCACCCTGACGGTGTCCGGATACATCCTTCCGAAGCCCCCAACGCCAAAGCGGTCCTGAGGATGTCGAAAAGGCTCCTCGGCCTCAACGCGCTTTTGGCGCTGCTGTCGGTGCTCTTCGCGATCCAGATCGGACGCGGGGTGGTTCTGCCGCAGGCTCGGTCGACCACGAACCTGCGCCAGACTGGTTCACCGGCGGCCAAGGGGACGACGCGTCCGGCGGTCGGGATCCCGCCCGAGGCCCGACAGCCCTTGGGGAGCTACGCGCCGATCGCCGCGAAGAACCTCTTCAGTCCCGCGCGGACCGAGAGCGGCGGGGCCGCCAGTGCCACCGCGCCGGCGGGGCCCAAGCCGCTTCTCTACGGCGTCGTGATGCGCGACGGTCTGTCGATCGCCTATCTCGAGGACCCCGGGAGCAAGCGAGTGACCGGCTATCGGATCGGCGACGCGATCGCCGGCGGGACCTTGCAGGAGATCACCGCGGATCACATCGTGCTGAAGCGTCCCGAGGGCGACATCGACGTGCGCCTTCGGGATCCGCTGAAGCCGCGTCCCGCCCCTGTCGAACCAGTGGCACCGACCCCACCCGCCACACCGCCCGCCCCCGCCCCCACGCCCCCGGCGGCGGTGGGGCGGCCGCCGGGACCGCCGGCCGGCTCTTTCCCAGGACCCCCGATGCTGCGTCGCCTGCCACCGATGCCGCCACCGATCCGGGATGCGCCGACCCGCTAGCCTGAAGCGCATCACGGCCTCAACCGTCGCCCTGGCCCTGTTCTGGGGCGGCATGGCCGAGTCGCAGCAGCGCACCAAGCCGCCGGCTCGACCAGTGCTGGTTGCGCCGCCGCCCGGTCCCGTTCTCGAACCGCAGCCCCCCCTCCCGCCGGCCTCCGTCGGCCCGCGCCCGAAGGCGCCAAAGCCGGCGGCGACGACCGCCGCTCCCCAGCAGCCGCCGCTGCCCGCCCAGCCGCCGCCGATCTCGCCGCCGGTGCCGCCCGCGCAGCGGGGCCGATTCGTGGTGCTGAACTTCGACAACGCGGACGTCGACACTGTCGTGCACGCAGCGAGCGAGATCCTGGGCTTCAACTACGTGATGGCCCCCGATGTGCGGGGCAAGGTCACCGTGCAGACGTCGGGCCGCATCCCGCAGGAGGATGTGTTCAACGTCCTGCTCGCCGTTCTGGAGGTGCACGGGTTCACCGCGGTGAAATCTGGGAACCTCTACAAGATTGTCCGCGTCCCGGACGCCGCCACCCGTGCCGTGCCGACGGTGGTCGGCACCGCGGCCGGGCCCTCGCGCGACGCCGACGAGATCATCACCCAGATCGTGCCGGTCCGCTACGCGAACGTGAACGATCTGCGCACACTGCTCCAGCCGCTCATCTCACCGCAGCGCGGCAATCTCATCGCCCACCGTGACACCAACATGCTCTTGATCACCGACACCGCCTCGAACATCCGGCGCCTGCTGGACATCGTTCGGCTCGTGGACGTGGAGGTCGCGCTCGAGGAACTGCAGATCATTCCGCTCCAGTACGCGGACGCCAACGAGCTGGCGCAGATCCTGACCCAGCTTTTCGCGTCGGGACGGCTGCGCACGGCGGCGGCGCCGGGCGCGCCACCCGCGCCCGCGGCCCCCGGCGGGCCGACTCAACCGCCGCGCGGAACGGGCGGGGAGCCGGCGGCGGAGCGGCCGCCGTTGATCCTGGCTGAGCGCCACTCGAACTCGCTCATCGTGCAGGCGCGGCGGAGCGAGCTGCAGGCGATCCGCAGCCTGATCAGCCGGCTCGACGTGAGCATCACGGGGGGACGCCGGATCTTCATCTACTACGCCGAGAACGCCAAGGGCAAGGACCTGGCGGCGACGATGAACGCCATCTACGGCAAGGAGACCGCGCCCGGCACGGGGGCGGGCCGCACGCCCGGCGAGGTGCCTCCGCCACCGGCCGGGGCCCCGCCTTACGGCGCGCCCGCACGGCCGACCTCGCCTCCTCCGGGTCCGACGGCGCTGGGCACGGCCGAGGCGACGTTCATCGAGGGCCAGTTCCGATTCATCGCCGACGAGACGACGAACGCGGTGATCGTCGCGACCTTTCCGCGGTACTGGACCGACTTCGAGAGCACGCTCAAGCAACTCGACCGGAGCCCACGCCAAGTGCTGATCGAGGTGCTCGTGGCCGAGGTCACGCTGACCAAGGACACGCGGCTCGGCGTCGAGTGGGCCGTCCGCGCCGGCCGGTTCGACCTCTCAAACGCGCCCGGCCTTGGCACGAACACCGCCGGGACGCTCCAGGGCCGCCCGACGTTCACGATCCCGACACCTGCCGCGGGCTCGACGGCGGCCATCTCCACGCTCTCCGGCCTCAACTTTTTCACCTTCGCGACGGACCGCTTCTTCGCCGCCCTGAACGCGTTCGCCGCCGAGGACCTGCTCAACGTGCTGTCGAGCCCGTCGATCATGACGTCAGAAAACAAGAAGGCGGTGATCAACGTTTCCACGTCCATCCCGATCGTCACGAGCCAGCAGGTGCCGATCGGCGGCGCCGTCTCCGGCGCGGGGCCGTCCATCGTCGGTACTCAGGCCGTCGAGTACCGCGACGCGGGCGTGATCCTCACCGTCACCCCGCGCATCGGCGAGCGCGGCACCGTCGCCCTCGACGTCAAGCAGGAAGTCAACGACATCGGCGCGAACGTGGGGCCGACGAACTCGCCGAGCATCATCAAGCGGGAGGCCGAGACTTCGGTGGTGCTCCTGAACAACCAGACCCTCGTCCTCGGCGGCCTCATCAAGGACAAACGAGAGAAGACGACCCGCGGCATCCCGCTGCTCAAGGACATCCCGATCCTGGGCTACCTGTTCGGGGCCAAGATCGACAAGGTCGACAAGACGGAGCTCCTGATCCTGATCACGCCGCGGGTGATCGGCACCGCGCTCGACGCCGCCCGGATCACGGAGACACTGCGCAAGGCGAACCCGCAGATCGAGGAATCGCTCAAGAAGGCCGTGCCGCTGCCGCCGACGTCGCCGAGCACCGCCCCCCGTCCCGCGCCGCCGCCGCCGCCGGCCGCGCCGCATCGGCTCGCGCCGGAGCCATCGGCGCCGACGCCACCGCCGCCGCCGGCCGCGGTGCCGCCGCCCGCGCCCGAGTCATCAGCGCCGGCCCCATCGCCGCCGCCCGCGCCGCAACGGCCCGCGCCCGAGTCATCGGTTCCGACCCCATCGCCGCCAGTCGCGGTCCCACCGCCCGCGCCCGAGTCATCAGCGCCAGCCCCATCGCCGCCGGCCGCGATGCCACCGCCCGCGGCCGAGTCATCGGCGCGGGCCCCATCGCCGCCGGCCACGGTGCCACCGCCCGCGCCGGAGTCATCAGCGCCGGCCCCATCGCCGCCGGCCGCGGCACCACCGCCCGCGCCCGAGTCATCAGCGCCAGCCCCATCGCCGCCGGCCGCGGCACCACCGCCCGCGCCCGAGTCATCAGCGCCGGCCCCATCGCCGCCGGCCGCGGTACCACCGCCCGCGCCCGAGTCATCGGCGCCGGCTCCATCGCCGCCGGCCGCGCCGCAACCAGCGGTAGAGCCCTCGCCCCAGCAGACGAACCAGTAACGCTCCTCAGGACGTCACGTGGCCGGGGTTAGCTTGACTCGACTCCCAGGCCGCCCAAAAGGCCCATCCGCGTCGTTGGTCGGTCGCTCCTCCCTGCGAAGCAAGAACCGCGTCCTTCTCGGTCGTCGCTCTGTCGCAGCCCCTCGCACGGAGGTTGCGGCTCCTGCTGGGAGCCCGTCGGAGTGTCTCCTTTCGAGCGCCGGCTTTGCCGGCGTAATGAGGTTCTGGGGGAGGCTCGGAGGGGGCCGTCGAGGCCCCCTCCGATGAGCTAGACGACGCCGGCCTTCCGGAGGCGCTCGATCTCGCTGCGCTTGAGGCGCAGGAGCCGTGTCAGGATCTGCGTCGTGTGCTGGCCGAGCGTGGGTGGCGCGGTGGCGGCGGCGCCCGGCGTCGCATGCAGCTTGATCGGCACCCCCATCACGGTCACCGTGCCCGCCGACGGATGGGGCAGGTCGACGATCATCTCGCGGGCGCGGAGATGCCCGTTCGTGCACACCTCTTCGACCGTCTTGATCCGGCCGGCCGGAACGCCTGCCTCGTCGAGAACCCGGAGCCAGTCGGCCGCGCGCCGCTTGGCGAAAATCTCGTTGAAGAGGGGCACCAGGACGTCGCGGTTCGCGACGCGCCGGGCCATCGTGTCGAAGCGGGGATCTCTCGCCAGCTCGGGGCGCCCGAGCGCGGCGCAGCAGCGCTGCCAGAGCGAGTCGTTCGCCGCGCCGATCGTCAGGTACGCGTCGCGTGCCTTGAAGACCTCGTAGGGGACGATTGACGGATGCTGGTTGCCGCGCCGGGTCGGCCGCTGCTTCATCGCGAAATAAATCCCCGCCTGATAGGTCAAGAGCGCCGCCATCACGTCGAGCATGGCGACCTCGACCTTCTGGCCGCGCCGCGTTCGCGCCCGCGCCAGCAGCGCCAACGTGACGCCATGCGCGCCGGGAAATCCGGTCAGGTCCATCAGCCCTGACTCGCCCTGAACGGTGAGATCGTAGCCGGCGCGGCCCGCTTCGGGCCCGGACTCACCGAAGCCTGAGATCGCGCCGTAGACGAGCCGGCGGTTGACCCTGGAGAGCGCCCGGTAGCCGAGGCCGAGGCGCTCCATCGTGCCGGGCCGGAAGTTCTCGAGCACGACATCGCTGCGGGCCACGAGCTTCTTGAGGATCTCGCGCCCCTCGGGCGCCTTCAGGTTCAACGTGAGGCTCTGCTTGTTGCGGTTGACGGACATGAAGTACGTGGCCTCACCGCCCGCGAACGGCGGCCAGGCGCGCGTGTCGTCGCCGCGACCGGGCTCCTCGACCTTGATCACCTCCGCGCCCATGTCGCCGAGCATCATGGAGCAGAACGGCCCGGCAAGGACGCGTGTGAGGTCCAGCACGCGCACGCCCGCCAGCGGCGTAGTCGCTCGCTTCATGTCCCCTCCCTTTCCGCGTGCGCTTGGCCCAGCTTCGCGCGACCGCGTCGAGGCGCTCGCCCCCGCACCCGGCAGGACACCCGAAACCCCGCTCGCGATCGAGCGCAGGTGTGCGACATGATACACGCGATCGACGGCATCGATCCCCCGGGGGGGCCGGCGCCGGCGGACGCTGGCCGCGAGAGGCGAAGTTGCCCTCGCCGGGGAACGCCTCGGGGTTCATCGTGGCGACGACGATCGCGTCAGGGACTTCGATCCCGACCGCCGCCAGCGCCGTCACCCGACGTTCAGGACCCTTTTGCGTTGGGGCGCCGGCGGGGCGGCGACGCCGAGGTCACGGATGAGGCGGAGCAGATATGTGCGCTGCAGCCCGAGCGCTCGTGCGGCGCGCGTGCGATTGCCGCCAACCTGGTGCAGCGTCGCCTCGATGAGGTGCCGCTTGAACTCGGAGACGGCGCCATGAAAGCCGAGCACTGCGCGGGGCATCGGGGCCGGATCGGGCGCGGCGAGTGGCGGCGGCATGACGATGCGAATCGCAACCGACATGCCACCATTGCGGTGACGCGGTTTCAGGCGGTTAGGCGGACCAGACCTCGGCAGGATGCACAGGATTCATGGCAGCCCTGCCGCCGGGACTGGGCACAGCGGATCGGGTTACGCCTTACTGGCGGGCTTGACGCTCGGGTTGTCCTTGAAGAACTGCTTGTTCAGCTCGATGAAGTGCTTCCACTGCTCGGGCGTCTCGTCCTCGGCGAAGATCGCCTTGACGGGGCAGACGGGCTCGCAGGCGCCGCAGTCGATACACTCGTCGGGATGGATGAAGAGTTGGTCGGCGCCTTCGTAGATGCAGTCAACCGGGCACACTTCAACGCAAGCTCTGTCCTTGACGTTGATGCACGGTTCAACGATCACGTACGCCATGAGACGGCCTCCCTATCCGGTTGCCCTGCGGAGTGCGGACCAACTATTCATAACGTAACTCTAGCAACGGTGTCAAGCATTCCGCTGGTTTCTACGGCGTTCGAAGCTTCGGATCGAGGGCGTCGCGGAGGGAATCGCCGAAGAGGTTGAAGGCGAAGACCGCGAGGCTGATCGCCAGCCCTGGGAAGAGCGCGAGCCAGGGCGCGGTCTCGGCGAAGTCGACCGCGGCGCCCTTGAGCATGAGCCCCCAGGCCGCCGTCGGCTCGGCGACGCCGAGGCCCAGAAACGACAACGAGGCCTCCAGCAGGATCGCCTGCCCCATGAATGCGGTTGCCATGATCAGGTACGGCGCCATGACGTTCGGCAGCATGTGCCGCAGGATGATGCGGGCGTGCCCGAAGCCGGCCGCGCGCGCCGCGTCGACATACGGGGTCCGGCGAATCGCGAGCGCGCTCGACCGGATGACCCGCGCGCAGCGGGGAACCATCGGCACCGTGATCGCGAGCACGACGTTTCCGACGCCGTTGCCGAGGACCGCCACCACCGCGAGCGCCAGGATGATCAGCGGAAACGAGAGGAACACGTCCATGAGCCGCTCGATCAGAAGGTCCGCCGTGCCGCCGAAATAGGCGCTGGTCACACCGATGATCGCACCGAGCGTCGCGCCCACGATCGCGCAGACGAAGCCGACCGTCAGCGCCGTCCGCGAGCCGTAGATGATGCGCGAGAGCACGTCCCGGCCGTACGCGTCGGTGCCAAGCCAGTGGGTCGTACCCGGCGGCGTCATGATCGCGCTGTAGTCCGTCGCCAGCGGGTCGTACGGAGCGATCAGTGTCGCGATCGCGGCGACGAGCGCCATGGCCAGGACGACCGCGGCGCCCGCTGCGCCGAGCGGGTGCCGCCGCGCGAACTCCGGGACCGCGCCGAACCGCCGCGCCCATCCACGCGGAGCCGTCCCGGGCAGCGCCTCGGCGTCAATCCCGGCGGGCATCAGGCATAGCGGATGCGCGGGTCGAGCCACGCGTAGATCAGGTCGACCGCGAAATTGGTGAAGACGGTGACGACCGCCACGAGCATGACGAGCGTCTGGATGAGCGTGTAGTCGCGGTGCGCGATCGACTCGACGAAGAGCAGGCCGAGCCCGTTCAGGTTGAACACCTGCTCCGTGACGACGAGCCCGCCGAGCAGGAACGCGAACTCGAGCCCGACGACCGTGAAGACCGGGAGGAGCGCGTTCTTGACCGCGTGCCGCGAGAGCACGAGCCGCTGCCACAGGCCCTTGGCGCGCGCCGTGCGGATGTAGTCCTCTCGCAGCACCTCGAGCATCGCCGAGCGCATCATCCGCGTCGAGACGGCGGAGTAGCGGTAGCCGACCGCCAGCGCGGGCCAAACGAGCTGCGCCAGGTTCCGCCACGGGTTCACGTAAATCGGGGTGAACTCGATCGGCGGCAGCCACCGGAACACGACGAGTAGTCCGAGGATGACCACGATGCCGAGCCAGAACGACGGCACCGCGAGGCCCGCGATCGAGAAGATGCGCACGGCGTAGTCCACCCACGAGTCCTGCCTGACGGCCGCGAGGATGCCGAGCGGAATCGCGAGCAGGACCGCGATGGCGGTCGCCAGCACCGCCACCTCGAGCGAGAGCTGGAACCGGAGCGCGATCTCGTGGCTGATCGGCGCGCCGGTCCACATCGACCGGCCGAAGTCGAACCGGACGATCCCCCCCACCCACGCGAGGAACTGCCGCCAGAGCGGTTTGTCGAAGCCGAGACGCTGGCGCTCGAGCGCGAGCTGCGCCTTCGACGCAAACGAGCTCTCGCCGGCGAACCGCAGCTCGACGATGTCGCCCGGGAGCACGCGCATCAGCAGGAACACGAGCACGGCGACGCCGAGCAGCGTGGGGATCATCAGGAGCAGCCGCTTGACGACGTACCGTGCCACGCGGTGCGTCAGTCGCCGAGCCAGACCGTGTCGAGCTGGTGATTGAGGTAATGGCTCGGCGTGATGTACCACCCGCCGAGCTGGCGGAGCTGGGCGATGATCCGGTGCCACTGCAGTGTCGGGAGATAGTGGGCTTCCTCGTCCACGAGCCGCTTCTCGAACGCCCGCACGAACCGGATCCGGGCGGCCTTGTCCGTCGCGCGGCTCTGCTTCCGATAGAGATCGTCGAGGACCGGATCCTTGTAGCGGGCGTAGTTCGCGTCCGAGACGCCTTCGGACTGGAACTTGTAGAGGTCCAGATCGGGCTCCACGAGGTACCCGCACTGGAAGTCCATCGCGACCTCGAAGTCGCCGCCGCGGATCGTCGCGAAATACGCGGCCGGCTCGACCATCTCCTGCGTCACCGTGAGCCCGATCTTGCGCCATTGATCGATGAGATACACGCCGACGGGCTCGTAGGGATGGGCGATGCCCCGGTTCTTCATCTTGA
>QHRS01000156.1 GCA_003221435.1 Candidatus Rokuibacteriota bacterium | reverse complement strand
CGTGCGCGCCTGCCAGATCGGTTTCCCGATCACGGGCAGGGGGCGAAAGATGATGGCATCGTCGGCGAGGAACTCGAGGAACGCATCGCGCATCCCTTTCTGGACCGACATCGCCGCGAACGCGCGCTCGCTCGCGACGAGCGAGTCGAGCGGGTCCGTCGCGGGAGCTGCGCCCGCCGGCGCGACGGCGGAGCACAGGGCGAGTGCCGCTCCGGTGGCCGCGATCAGGATTGCGCGGCGCCGGTGGATGGTCGTCGTGCCGGAGCTCATCTGGTTGGGTCCCCCCGTGCGCGTTCGAGCCCTCGGCGTGCTGGGGCGGAGGAATGCAGCTCGGCGCCGGAGCCTTCCGGGCCCCGCTCCGCCGGGCCATGGGCGAGCGCATTGTGCCATTGCGGCGCCGCGTTTCGGTAGGGATTCCGTCGCGCCGGGGTTTCGCCGCAGCCGCGAAGATGGCCTATAGTGAGAGGGAAATCCGCGCCTCGATCCGTGGCCGAACGACACTTGCGATCACCCTGGAGCCACCGCCCCGTCGGGCTCCGGAGCCGCGATCTAAACGGAGGACCGTTCCCATGAACCCGAATACCGTGACCGCGCAGGCGAGCGCGGCGGACATACGCGCCAGGCACAAGGAGTTTCTGTTCCCCGCCGTGACGAACTACTACGACGAGCCGATCGTGCTCGCCCAGGGCAAGGGCCTGAGGCTGCGCGACGTCGACGGC
Organism: Candidatus Rokuibacteriota bacterium; assembly: GCA_003221435.1. GTDB lineage: Bacteria > Methylomirabilota > Methylomirabilia > Rokubacteriales > CSP1-6 > AR9. The sequence continues at coordinate 5,702 of QHRS01000156.1, read as the reverse complement.
CGCGAGTACCTCGACTTCTTCGGCGGCATCCTCACGGTGTCGGTGGGCCACGCGAACGACGAGGTGAACGCCGCGGTCAAGGCGCAGATCGACCGGCTCGGACACGTCTCGACGCTCTATCCCACGATCCCGATCGTGGAGCTGGCGGAGAAGCTCGCCAGCATCACGCCCGGCAAGCTCAAGAAGTGCTACTTCACGGCGAGCGGCACCGAGGCCGACGAGACCGCGGTGATGATGGCGCAGATCGCCACCGGCAAGAGCGAGATCATCGCGCTCCGACACGGCTATTCCGGCCGCTCGATGCTGGCGCAATCGCTCAGCGCGCACGCGCCGTGGCGCGCGCTGCCCACGCAGGTCGCGGGCATCAAGCACGCGGTGTCGCCCTACTGCTACCGCTGCCCGTTCGGGCTCACCTATCCCTCGTGCGAGGTGAAGTGCGCGCAGGACATCGAGGAGCTGATCCGCACCACGACGACCGGCCAGGTGGCGGGCTTGCTCGCCGAGCCGATCCAGGGCGTGGGCGGCTTCGTGACGCCGCCCAAGGAGTACTTCAAGATCGCAGTCGATATCGTGCGCAAGTACGGCGGCGTGTTCATCTGCGACGAGGTGCAGACCGGCTTCGGGCGCACCGGCGGCAAGTGGTGGGGCTGCGAGCAGTACGGCGTGGAGCCCGAGATCATGACCATGGCGAAGGGAATCGCGAACGGCTGGCCGCTGTCCGCCACGATCTGCACGCCGGCAATCGCCGACTCGCTCACCAAGCTCACGATCTCGACGTTCGGCGGCAACCCGATCAGCGTGACCGCCGCGAACGCGACCATCTCGGACGGCCTCGAGCGGCTCAAGGCCAAGTACCCGCGCACCATCGGCGACGTGCGCGGCATGGGCCTGATGCAGGGCGTCGAGATGGTGGAGGACGAAACCAAGCAGGATCGCACGCCGGCGCCGAAGAAGGTGAACGCGTTCTTCGAGGAGACGAAGAAACGCGGGCTCTTGATCGGCAAGGGCGGCCTGTACGGCAACGTGCTCCGCATCACGCCGCCGCTCACCGTGGGCGCGGCGGAAATCGACGAGGCGCTCGGCAAGATGGACGAGAGCCTCGCGGCGATGGGGGCGTGAGCGTGCGCCTGGCCGCCCGCAGAACCGCGCGCCGCGGGCGCGCGGCATGAGCGCGCACATCTCGCCGGACCGCCTGGAGCGCCAGCTTCCCGACGCCAAGCCCGCCTACAGCCAGGGCGAGGCGATCGCCGAGGCGAACCGCTGCCTGTATTGCCACGGGGCGCCGTGCGTCCAGGCGTGTCCGACCGGCATCGACATCCCGGGATTCATCCGCAAGATCGCGACCGACAACGTGCGCGGCTCGGCCAAGGTGATCCTGTCGGCGAACCTGCTCGGCTACTCCTGCGCGCGGGTGTGCCCGGTCGAGGTGCTGTGCGTGGGCGCGTGCGTCTACAACGACTGGCATCGCTATCCACCGATCTCGATCGGGCGGCTGCAGCGCTACGCGGTGGAGAGCGTGTTCGCGGACGGAGGCGGCGACACCCTGTTCGAGCCGGCCCCGAGCACGGGCAAGCAGGTCGCGTGCGTGGGCGCCGGACCGGCGTCGCTCGCGACGGCCGGCTACCTGGCGCTCGAGGGCGTGAAGGTCACGCTGTTCGAGCGCCGGCAGGTTGCGGGCGGACTCAACGCCACCGGTGTGGCTCCCTACAAGATGCACGTCGAGGGGGCGCTCATGGAGGTCGAGTTCATCCGCTCACTGGGCGTGACGATCCGTGACGGCGTCGAGGTCGGACGCCACGTGACGGCCCCGGACCTGCTGCGCGAGTTCGACGCCGTGTTCCTCGGCGTCGGCCTCGGCGCCGACTCCAAGCTCGGAATCACCGGCGAAGACGGCGCCGGCGTGATCGGGGCCACGGAATGGATCGAGCGCATGAAGCTCGAGCCGGGATTCGGGATCGCCGGGGTGACACGCGCGCTCGTGATCGGCGGCGGCAACACCGCGATCGACGTGGCGCGCGAGCTGGCGAAGCTCGGCGTTCCGAACGTCACGCTCGTGTACCGCCGCACCGCCGCCGAGATGCCGGGCTACGCGCACGAGATGGAGCATGCCCGCACCGAAGGCGTGACGATGCTGGAGCGCGCGGTGCCGCAGGAGATCGTGCGGGACGCGAACGGGAAGCTGACCGGCTTGAAGCTCGAGGACGGCCGCGCGCTCGAGGCCGATCTCGTCGTGCTCGGGATCGGCCAGGCCAGGCTGCGCCAGGTCGCGGAGGGATTCACAGGAGTGAAGCTCGACGACAAGGGGCGCATCGTTGCCGATCCCCTCACCGGCCGCACCGGCAACTCCAAGGTCTGGGCCGGCGGCGACGCGATCAGCGGCGGCCAGGAGGTCGTGAACGCGGCCCAGGAGGGCAAGCGCGCGGCGCGGGCGATCTGCGCCGCGATCGGCGTTCCGGTGCGTCCGGACTCGCCCATGCACGCCGGGCACCGGTAGGCCGGGGTCTGCCGGCGTCGCATCGCTGCCTCGAGCCGCTCGAGATTGCTCGGACGCCGGCGGCTGCGTGCCTCGCTGCCGCCGAGAGCGGCATCGAAACCGCCGGGTCCGAGGACTCCTCCGGGCGGCGCTCAGCGCGGGATCACTGGCCGCTCAACAGGTGCAGCGCCAGCAACCCCGTGGTCCCGTGTCCGGCGATGCAGTACTTCTGATTCACGCTGTCGGCGTAGGCGACGATGCCCTTGATCGACGATCCCGTCCCCATCGTGGGGGAGTACGCTGTCTGGTCCTTCCACGCGTTGCCGCTGCCCGTCGAATGATCGAACGGGTTCGTGAAGTTCGCACCCGCGCTCGGCAGCAGCAGCGCGACCTGATCCGCCGTCCCCGCGTAAACAGCGTCGTTCTGAACGCCGTAGTCCTCAGCCGCGAGCTGGAACGTGTGCATGTTGGACTTGGTGCTGCCTTCCTTGGCGCGGTTCTGCATGGCGATGAAGTTCGGGATCGCGATCGCCGCCAGGATCCCGATGATGACCACCACGATCATGAGCTCGATCAGCGTGAAGCCTTGGGGATTGCGACTCACCTGGGTGCTCTCCGCGCTCGGGCCATTCACCATGTTCCATGTGCCTCGATTGCACTTCGCGTGCCCGGGGACGCGTGGTTGCCGAACCCTCGCGGGGTTTGGCGGCAGTGCCCAGAGTCTGGGGACTGTCACTCGAGCCACCGTGCAATTCGGGAACCCGTCGCGATGCACCGTGCAGATGGCCACGGCCCGCGCCCTCGCTGGGCCGCACGAGTGTTCCGGTACGGACCGCGTGTGAATCGTCCGGGCTGATGACGCATGGCGGGCGCGCGCGTAGGGTTACGCCATGGATCTCGCCGAGCTCGCCAGGGTGTCGGGCCGAATCGCCGCGACGCGCGCGCGCAACGAGAAGGTCGCGCTGCTCGCCGATCTGCTGCGCCGGCTCGAGCCGCGCGAGGTGCCGATCGGGGTCGCGTATCTCTCCGGGCACCTCCGGCAGGGCAGGATCGGCCTCGGGTGGGCCGCGCTGCGCTCGGCTTCGGATGCCACCGAGCAGCCGGTCGCGGCGGCATCGTTGTTCGAAGTACCGGCCGGCGCCGGCGCCCCGCTGAGCTTGGCGCAGGTGGACGAAGCGTTCGAGCGCATCGCGAGCCTCTCGGGGGCCGGGTCGTCCGCCGCGCGGGCGCGCCTGCTCGGAGAGCTGTTCCGCCGCGCGAGCGCCCCGGAGCGTGATTTTCTGGCGCGCCTCGTCATGGGCGAGCTGCGGCAGGGGGCACTCACCGGCATCATGGACGACGCCGTGGCGCGGGCGAGCGAGCTGCCGCTCGGCGAGGTCCGGCGCGCCGCGATGGTGTCGGGCGATCTTGAGGCCGTCGCGGTGGCGGCGCTCGCCGAGGGCCGCGGCGGCCTCGCCCGCTTCAGGCTCGCGCTGTTCCGGCCGGTGCAGCCCATGCTCGCGCAGCCGGCCAGGGATCTCGAGGACGCGCTCGAGCGTCTCGGCACCGCTGCGCTCGAGCACAAGCTCGACGGCGCGCGCGTGCAGGTGCATCGCGACGGCGACGAGGTGCGCGTCTACTCGCGCCGGCTCAACGACGTCACCGTGGCGGTGCCCGAGGTGGTGGAGGCCGTGCGCGCGCTGCCCCTGCGCGAGGCCATCCTCGATGGCGAGGTGATCGCGCTTGCTCCGGATGGCCGGCCGCATCCGTTCCAGGTCACGATGCGCCGCTTCGGCCGCACGCTCGAGGTGGCGCGGATGCGCGCAGAGCTCCCGCTTTCGACCTGGCTGTTCGACGTGCTCCGACTCGACGGTGCGGACCTGATCGACGCGCCCGCCCGCGAGCGGTGGGCGGCGTTGCGCGCGCAGGCGGCCGCGATCGCCGTGCCGCAGCGCATCACGTCGGATCGCGCCGCCGCGGCCGCGTTCTACGACGAGGCGCTGGCGCTGGGACACGAGGGGGTGATGGCCAAGGCGCTCGAGGCGCGCTACGAGGCGGGCGGACGCGGGTTCGCCTGGCTCAAGGTCAAGGCCGCTCACACGCTCGATCTCGTGGTGCTCGCCGCCGAGTGGGGCAATGGCCGGCGCGCCGGCTGGCTCAGCAACATTCACCTCGGCGCGCTCGATCCCGAGACCGGCGGCTTCGTCATGCTGGGGAAGACGTTCAAAGGCATGACCGATGCAATGCTCGAGTGGCAGACGCGCGAGTTCCAGAAGCTCGCCGTGCGAAGCGAGGGGCACGTCGTGCACCTGCGGCCCGAGCTCGTGGTCGAGGTGGCGTTCAACGACGTTCAGGAGAGCCCGCGCTATCCGGGCGGCATGGCGCTGCGACTGGCACGGGTGAAGGCGTATCGGCCCGACAAGTCGCCGGCCGAGGTGGACACGGTGGACACTGTGCGGGCGATCATGCGGGGCGAGGAACGGAAGCGGCGCGGGTGAGGTGGATGCGCGTTATCTGGTCCGCGCGTCCGGGCGCGGACTCCGGCAGCATCGCGAATCAGCGAACGAGAACGATCGCCCCGCGCACTGCCCCGTGCTCCGTCCACAGGCTGCAGAAGTAGATGCCCGCCGGGGCTCCGGCGAGATCGATCGTCTGCCGGTGCTCACCCGCCGCGAACGTGCCGTGGGCGCACATCTTCACGAGCCGGCCGTTCACGTCGTACACCGCGAGCCGAACCGGACCCGGCTCCGGAATCCGGAAGCTCAAGTCGAGGCCGCCCTGGGTCGGGTTGGGCGCGGCCGCGAGCCACAGCCCGTGACGCGCCGGCGCCTGCTCGCCACCCGGCTTCGAGGCTCCCGCGACCGCCGGGCTCGCCGCCCCGGTCTGGGGGAAGATCTGCGACCAGCTCTCGGACTCGTCGTTGCGCGTTCCGGTGTACGGGCAGCCGGCCGCGTCGACACCTTTGGTATTGAGCACCTGGTGCGTGTCGAAATAATCGGTCTTGGTGGAGCCGATCGTCACGTGGACCACCGGAACGGTCGAGGTCTTCTTCGTCGTGCATTCGGACGCGGGACAGCCGTAGCAGCCGGCCGGGTTTGTATCCGATCCATCGAAGTTCTCGAATCCGGTCTGCGCCAGGATCAGGATCTTTCCCGCGGGGATGGTCTGCGTGCCCCACAGCGCGAAATGATACGTTCCCATGTCACACGTGACGTTGACGCCGGAGATCGACCCGCTCGAGAGATTGTCG
>QHRS01000070.1 GCA_003221435.1 Candidatus Rokuibacteriota bacterium | reverse complement strand
AATGAACGCCGGTTCGGCGACCGCAATGCGCGATCCCGACAAGCCTCAGCAGATCATCGACGCCGCGATCCGGGTCTTTGCCCGCCATGGCTACTACAACTCGCGCGTGTCCGACATCGCCAAGGAAGCGGGCATGGCGAGTGGCACCATCTACCTCTACTTCAAGACGAAGGACGACATTCTCGTCACCCTGTTCCGCGAGAAGATGGCGCAGTGGGTCGTGGCCGTGGGCATGGCGATCGCCGACGCGCCCGATGCGGCCGCGAAGATCCGCCGCCTGGTGGCGCTGCACCTCCGGATGCTCGAAGACGATCCCGATCTGGCCGAGGTCGTGCAGGTCGAGTTGCGGCAGGGACACAAATTCTTCCGCGGCGCTTCGGCGCACGAGATCACCGCGTACTTCGCGCTGATCGAGACGGTGCTGGAACAGGGAATCGCGGCCGGTCTCATCCGGCCCGATGTCCCCGTCAAGGTCGCGACCAAGATGCTGTTCGGCGCGGTGGACCAGGTGGCGACGTCGTGGGTGCTGGGCAAACGCCACTACCGGCTGAGCGACACGGCCGACGCGGTCGCCGACATCTTCCTCAAAGGAGTCGAGCGCTGATGGCTTACGAGACGTTGATGCTCACACGCGAGGAGCGCTTCGCCGTCGTCACCCTCAATCGCCCGCCCGCCAACGCGATCAGCGCCGAGCTCGTACGCGACCTGGATGCGGCGATGGAGGAGCTGGCCAGGGACCCCGCGGTGCGGTCGGTCATCATCACGGGCGCGGGCGACCGGATCTTCTGCGCCGGCGCCGACCTCGGCTCGGCGTTCTCCGGCGGCACGGTGGGCGACTTCATCAAGTTCGGGAACGGCGTGCTGCGAAGGATCGAGCGGTTCCCGAAGCCGGTCATCGCCGCGCTCAACGGCCACGCCCTCGGCGGCGGCTGCGAGATCGCGATGGCGTGCCACCTGCGGATCCTGAAAGAGACGGCGCGGATGGGGCAGACCGAATCCAACCTCGGCATCATCCCGGGCTATGGCGGCACGCAGCGCCTGCCGAGGCTGATCGGCCGCACGAAGGCGCTCGAGTTCATGATCCTCGGCACCCAGATCCCCGCCCAGGAGTGCCTCGCCCTGGGGCTCGTCAACCGGCTCTCCAAGGAGGGCGAGACGCTCAACGATGCGAAGGCGATGGCCCGGCTGATCGCCAAGCGCCCGCCCGTCGCCACGCGCCTCATCATCCAGGCGACCGATGACGGGCTGAACACGGACATCGACCGCGGCCTGGAAGCCGAGACGCGCGCGTTCCTCGAAGCGCTCACGACGGAGGACGCGGCCGAAGGCATCCAGGCGTTCCTCCACAAGCGCGAGCCCGTGTTCAAAGGGCACTAGCCGATGGATCTGGGCATCGCGGGAAAGGTCGCGCTCGTCACCGGCGGCGCGCGCAGCCTCGGGCGCGCCGACGCGGAGGCGCTGGCGGCCGAAGGCTCCCGCGTGGCGATCGTCGATCTCAACGGCGACGGGGCGCGGGAAGCGGCGGAGGCCATCAGCCGCTCGGCGCGGGGCTACGCCTGCGACATCACGGACCGGGGGCAGGTGGCGGAGGTCGTCGCGCGGATCGAGCGTGAGATCGGCCCGGTCGACATCTGCGTCAACAACGCGGGGTTCATCTACACGGTCGCCCAGCTCAAGGACATGAAGGACGAGGACTGGGACCTGAACCTGAGCATCAACCTGACCGGCACCTATAATGTGACGAAGGCGGTGTTCCCCGGCATGCGGGAGCGCCGGTGGGGCCGCGTGATCTGCATGGCCTCGATCGCCGGCCTGATGGGCGGCTTCGGGCAGACCGCGTACGCGGCGACGAAGATGGGCGTGATCGGCTTCGCCCGGTCTGTCGCGCTCGAGGGCGCGCGCTACAACGTGACCTCGAACGTGATCGCGCCCGGCATCATCGCGCCCAACGCGAGCCTGAGCCCGCTCTTCGAGCGGATGGTCAAGCGCGTCGCGATGCAGCGCGAGGGACAGCCCGAGGACGTGGCGAGCGCGATCGCGTTCCTGTGCTCCGAACGCGCGCGCTACATCACGGGCGCGGTCCTGGCCGTCACCGGCGGAATGGACCTCTTCACGTTCTAAGGAGAACAGAGATGCCGACAGTCAAAGAAACCTTCAGCTTGATGGAAAGCCGATTCCGCCCGGACAAGGCGACCGGGACCAGCGCGACGATCCAGTACGAGATCGGCGGCGACGGCGGCGGCACCTGGAACGCCGTCATCAAGGACGGGAAGTGCAAGGTCTCCGAGGGAGCGGCGGCGAGTCCCAGCCTGACGTTACAGATGTCGGGCCAGGACTGGCTCGACATGCTCTCGGGGAAGGCGTCGGGGCAGATGCTCTTCATGTCGGGGAAGCTGAAGCTGAAGGGCGACATGGGGCTCGCCATGAAGCTCCCGTCGCTCTTCCAGACCTCGTAAGGAAGGTGCGCCCGCGCGCATGACGCCCGAGTACTTCCGGTGGGCGGAGCGGCTGTTCGATCTGACCGGGGCGGCTCTGAAACCGGAGGCGCTCGCCGGCATCCGAGTGCTCGATCTTTCGGTGATCATCTTGGGCCCGGCGACCGCGGATTTCCTGGGCGAGCTGGGAGCCGAGGTCATCAAGATCGAGATGCCGGGGCATGGAGACGTCACGCGAATTCTCGGCGACCGATCGTTCTTCTGGAAGAACGTCGGCGTGGCGTTCTTCGGGATGAACCACTCCAAGTATCATGTGGGCCTGGACATGCACGCGCCCGCCGGCCAGGAGGTGATCCGGAAGCTGACCGCCCGCTCCGACATCGTCGTGGAGAACTTCAAGGCCGGCACGCTCGAGGAGAAGTTCGGGCTCGGGTACCGGCAACTCCGGGAGGTCAATCCCCGCCTCATCTACGTCGCCAACACCGGTTTCGGGCAGTGGGGGCCGTTCTCCCGCGGGCGGGCGTCCTACGACGGGCTCGCGCAGTCCGTGTCCGGTCTCACCGCGATCACGGGAGATGGCGAGATCCCAACTCGGAGCGGCAACTACATCGGCGACTGGTTCGGCGCGTGCCTGTCGGCGCTCGGCGCGCTCGCGGCGCTCCACTGGCGGGAGCGCACCGGGGAGGGACAGTTCGTCGAGATGGCGCAGTGCGAGGGCCTCGTGCGCGCGATGGACTGGACGTGGCTCTATGCGGGCCTCACCGGCCGCGACCGCCCGAAGACGGGCAACCGCGATCCCGTGTTCCCAACGTCCGGGGTCTTCCGATGCGCGGACGGCTACGTTGCGCTCGTCGCGGGAACGGATGCCGAATTCCGGGCGCTCTGCCGGCTGCTCGGCAGGCCCGGGCTCACGAAGGACCGGCGGTTCAGCTCGGCCGCGGCGCGTCGGGCGCCCGCGAGCGCCGGCGCGCTCGACCGCCTGATCGCCGACTGGTGCGCCGGCAAGTCGCGGGCCGAGATCGAACGCCGCGCGAGAGCCGCGCGCGTGGCCGCCGCGCCGGTGATGACCGCGAAGGACCATTACGAGAGCGCGCACTTCCGCGCTCGCCGCAGCGTGTGGGAGCATGAGGACCCGGTCTACGGCCCGATGGTCGAGTACGGTCCGGCGCCGAAGCTGTCGGCGACGCCCGCGCGCATCAAGTGGGCGGGCAAGCCCGTCGGCTTCCACAACGAGTTCGTCCTCAAAAAGGTCCTCGGCCTCGGCGACGACGAGATCCTCGATCTCGAGCGCGCGGGGGTGATCGGCAAGTGGGCCGACCGTCTCGGCGCCAAGCCCCCCGACGACTGGCCCGCGCGTGCCTTCATCCAGTAGCAGCGACTGGTCAGACTGGATCCGCCGGGAGGAGGATCCCGCGCGGGTATCGGAGAAGCCCGAGGCGCTCGACGACCTCGTCGTGCTCGATCTCTCCCACGCGCACTATGGCGCGCTGCTGGCGTCAACGTACCTGGCCGAGCTCGGCGCCGAGGTCGTCAAGGTGGAGCCGCCCGAGGGCGATCCCGCGCGGAGCTGGGGACCACCGGATGTCGCGCTCCGCGGCGAAGGCCTCGCGTTCGCCGCGGAGGCCCGCAACCGCTACCACATCACGCTGAATCTCACATCGCGCGCGGGCCGGTCGCTCCTGCGCGGGCTCGCGGCGCGCGCCGATGTCCTCGTCGAAGGCTTCCGGCCGGGCTACCTCGATTCGCTCGGCCTCGGGTATCGCCAGCTCGCGCGGCTCAACCCGCGCCTGATCTGGGTCGCGTGTTCGGCGTACGGCCAGTTCGGCCCGCAGGCGGCGAATCAGCCCGCCGAGTACGATCTGACGGACCAGGCGCTCTCGGGGCTGCTCCACATCTCGGGCGATCCCGAGGCGGCGCCCACCCGCCTCGGGAGCTGGATCACATCCTACGCGCAGGCGGCATGGGCGGCGATGGCCGTGCTGGCCGCGCTCCACTGGCGACGCCGCTCGGGGCGCGGGCAGATGATCGATGTTTCGGGCGCCGAGGCCGTGATGCGCTATCTTGAGTACTCGGTGCTCCTCTATCACACGGCGAAGCAGGTCCGCGGGCGGACGGGGCTCTACGAGCGGGCCGTTTTCCCGTACACCTTCGTGCGCGTGAAGGACGGCTTCGGGTTCATCGCCGGGTACACCGACCAGAACTTCGGGGCGATCTGCCGGATCATGGGACGCCCGGAGCTCGCCCGGGACCCACGGTTCGACAGCACGCTCCAGCGGACCAGGCCCGAGAACGAGGTGCTGCTTCGGGACGAGATCGAAAAGTGGTCGGTCAACTATACGGCGGATGAGATCCTCGACAAGGTCCTCGCGGATCGCGGGCCCGGCGTCGTCGTGTTCGGCCCGCTGAACTCCCCGACGCGCACGCTCGGTGAAGCGCACTGGTGGGAGCGCGGGTGCTTCCGCCGGATTGCCGATCCGCTCTACGGCGAGATGCTCGTATCCATGCCGGTGTGGCGGATGACGCGCACGCCGCCACGGCTGAAGTGGCCGTGCCGGCCGCGCGGGTATCACAATGGCCATGTCTATGGCGCCCGTCTGGGGGTGGGGCCCGGGCGCCTGGACGAACTTCGGAACCAGGGGGTGCTCTGAGCATGGGGCAGGAACGTTTCGCCGACATCGTCGAGCGGTTCACTCACGGGTCCGAGGCGATCCCGGTCTCGCCCGAGGTCAGCAAACGGTGGCAGGAGGAGATCGAGCGGGCCCGGCTCCGTATGAAGAATTTCGCCAGGATGATGGCGGACCCTGTCGAGCCGAAGACCGGCCAGACTCCCCGGCAGGAGATCTACAAGAAGAACAAATCCCGCCTGTACCGCTACGAGTCCGCGCGGACCTACCGGACGCCGGTGCTCTTCGTCCCGAACCTCGGGATCTCGCGGCCGTACATTTTCGACCTGCTCCCTGGCGCAAGCTTCATCGAGCACATGACCAGACAGGGCTTCGACTTTTACCTGCTCGACTGGGGCGTGTTCGGGCCGGAGGACAACGGGCTCACGCTCGAGGACTGTGTCACCAGGATCCTGCCGCGGATGGCGTCGAAAACACTCGAGTCGTCGGGCGCGAGCGAGCTGACCGTGCTCGGGTACTGCATGGGCGCGCCGCTCTCGGCCTGCTTCGTCGCCACGCATCCGGAGATCGCCGTCCGGAACTTCGTCAACATGGCGGGACCGATCGATTTCGCGAAGGTCGGGCTCTTCGGCGTGTGGCTGGACAAGCGCTTCTTCAACGTCGACCGCTTCGTCGACGTGCTCGGCGCCGTCCCGGCCGACATGGTCCGAGCGGGCTTCAAGCTGCTCAAGCCGACGATGGATCTCTCGACGAACCTGAATCTCTGGTGGAACCTGTGGAACGACAGGTACGTCGAGGGCTTCAGCGCGCTGAACAAGTGGGCGAACGAGTACGTCGCGTTTCCCGCCGAGTTCTTCCGCCAGTGGGTCGGCGATTTCTACCAGCAGAACAAGCTCTACAGGGGCGAGCTCCGGATGGGGGGGCGCCCGGTCCATCTGTCCCGGATCACGTGCCCGGTCTTCGTCGTGGGCGCGAAGGAGGACTATATCGCGCCGCCCGAGAGCGTGAAGGCGCTGCTCGGCGCCGTCGGCAGCGGGGACAAGGAGTACGTCGAGCTGCCGGGTGGGCACATTTCCCTGATTGCCGGGCGCGGCGCGGCGGTGCACTGCTGGCCGCGCGTGTCCCGCTGGCTGGCGCCGCGGTCATGAGCTTCCTCGGCGGTGGGCCCCTCGGAACGCTTGCCGCAGGGCGTCAATCGGCGGTACGATACCAAGTGAGGAGCCCTCATGGACAGTAGCGCGGCGACCCAACAGCTCTTCGATCTCTGGAAGCGCCAGATCGAGGAGGGCACGAAGGCGTGGGCCAGGATGATCGGCGAGGTCCCCGGCGCCGCAGCGGTCGATCCGACCGCCTTCTGGCGGCCCCTCATGGACCAGGGAATCACGGCGTGGTCCCGGATGCTGAGCCAGGGTCCCGCGTCCCCTGAGTTGCTGACTCAGTGGAAGCAGTTCCTTGATCAGTGGATCGAGGCCTGGTCGAAGGCTCTCGGGCAGGCCATGGGCACGGAGGCGTTTGCCCAGGCGTTGGGGAAATACCTGGATCAGTGGCTGGTGACCCAGGGACCGGCCCGCAAGGCGGGCGAGCAGGCGATGGAGTCGATCCTCCAGTCGCTCGGTCTGCCGTCGCGCGCGCAGGTCACCGACGTCGCGCGCCAGCTCGTCGAGCTGGAAGAGCGCGTGGAGCGCCTTGAAGACGGCATCGCCGCGCTCCTCAAGCGCGCGGACGGCAAGTAGCCGCGATGACCGGGAAGACGACCGCCGAGCTACGGGAGGGAGACCGCGCCGAGCTGACGCGAACCCTCGATCAGTCCGACATTGCCGCGTTCATCCACGCGGTCGGCGATTACAATCCGTTGCACTCGGATTCGGCCTATGCCGCCACGACGAAGTTCAAGGCGCCGATCGCGCCCGGCATCTTCACCGCCGGCATGATCTCGGCGGTGATCGGCACCGAGCTGCCCGGGCCCGGCGCCGTCTACCTCTCACAGGATCTCAAGTTCCTCAAGCCTGTGCGGGCCGGGGACACGATCACCGCGCGGGTCGAGATCGTCGAGCTTGTCCGGGAACGCAACCGCATCCGCCTGAAGACGGTGTGTACGAACCAGCGCGGCGAGGAAGTCCTGGCGGGCGAAGCGTGGGTCCGGCCCTCCCCGCGGTCCCTCACCTATGACGAACGGCCGGTCACGACCAGCGTGCTCAGCGCGGCGCTCGGGCCCTGGGCATGCGCCGCCCGGGTGATCGCGGCGTGGGGCGTGATCTGGCTCTGCGCGCTCACCGCCCTGGGCCGCCGGGAGCGCTCTCGCCCGTAACCGGCTACATCAAAAGCCCTCCATTCATCGACAGCTCGGCGCCGGTGATGTAGTCGCCGTCGGACGACACGATGTAGACGACGGCTCGCGCCACCTCTTCCGTCCGGCCGAAGCGCTTGAGCGGGATCTGCTGGAGGAGGTGGGCCCGCACCTTTTCGGGGACGCCCGAGACCATCTCCGTTTCAACGAAGCCGGGCGCGACGGCGTTGACCGTGATGCCCTTGCCCGCCAGCTCCTTCGCGAGCGACTTCGTGAACGCCGCTACGCCCGCCTTCGACGCCGCGTAGTTCGCCTGGCCGAAGTTTCCGATCTGGCCGATCACCGACGTGATGTTGACGACGCGGCCGTACTGCTGCGCGATCATCTGCTCGATGAACGCCTTCGTGCAGTTGAACACGCCGTCGAGGTTGATCGCGAGCACCTTGCGCCAGGAGGAGTGATCCATCTTGACGAACGTCTTGTCGGAGTTGATGCCCGCATTGTTCACGAGGATATCGAGGTGGCCGAACTCCGCGAGCACCTGCTGAGCCATCCGGAACGTGTCGGGATAGTCCGCGACATCCGCCTGGGCGAGAATCGCCCGGCGGCCCATCTTCCCGATCTGATCGACGACGTCCCGGGCGGCGGCATCGCTCGACACGTAGTTGACCGCGACGTCCGCGCCCTCTTCAGCCAGGCCGAGCGCGATCGCGCGCCCGATGCCGCGTGATGCCCCTGTCACCAATGCCGTCCGATCCTTCAGGTTCATGACTGACCTCTCTTGATGCTGTCGCCGAGAAAATAAGTTCTCGCTGCCCCGCGGTTTCCCGCGCAGTGTAGCACGCGTCGTCGCCTTGTGGGGCTTGACGCACGGTGTTAGACTGGCCCTACGAGTGCGATGGCGTACGTAATCAAGCGATACTCGAACCGAAAGCTCTACGACGCCCAGGAAAGCCGCTACGTGACCCTCGAAGAGATCGAGGAGATGATCCGTGCCGGCAGGGAGATCTCGGTCCTCGATGCGGCGACCGGCGAGGACCTGACCTCGGTGGCGCTCGCGCAGATCATCCTCGAGAACGAGCGAAACCACCGGGCGGCGTTGCCGTCGGCCTTCCTCCATCAGCTGATCAAGCACGGCGAGGCCTGGCAGGATTTCGTGCAGAAATCGATGAAGTCGAGCCTCGAGGGCATCGTCTCGAGCCAGCGCGAGATGGATCGGGTGTTCCGCGAGTGGGCGGCCCGTGCCGGTTGGGCGCCCGCGCCGACGGCCCGGAACGACCGGCGGGGCGACGAGGAGGCGACTGCGGAGCGCAATCTGCGGGACGAAATCGACCTCCTGAGACAGAAAGTCAAGGCGCTCGAGGAGCGCCTGGAGAAGCAGAAGTAAACGCGCGCGGCCCGGCCGGGAGGCCGGGCCACGCGTGCGGGACGACGCCGCGATCAGGCGGCGCTGTGGATCTCTTGCATCCTGGTCGCGAGGGTCGACAGGGTCTGCTGGATCTCCTTGCCGGTCCGCTCGACCGTGGCTTGCACCTGCTCGGCGCTCTTCGTGACGGCCTGGGCGCTGCCCTCGATGAACCGGAAAGCCTTCTGCGTGCCCTCGATGGATTCCATGAGCCCCTTCTGGTACCAGGCAATCGGATCCTTCGGCAACTCCTGCATCTCCGACTGCCGCTTGAACCAGTACGCTTGGCTCTCCCGGACCGCGTCGACCGCGCTCGACTGTAGTTCCGCGTACAGCCGCGTGGTCTCTTTCGTCGCGGCCGTCGAGAGGTTCACCAGTTCGCGCAGCACTCCGTGGCTCGCGTCGGCCCACAGGCTGAGGGTTTCGAGGGTCTTCCCGGCAAACTGGCCGAAAATTTCCTGCGACTTCGTCGTGTCGTGCATCGGTGTCTCCTTCGCTCTTTGCTCGGTCGTTCTGGGTCGATTTGCCGTCGCCGTTTCTTCTCGGCCCGAAGCATAACGCGCCGCGTTACACGAGTCAAGCATATTTTCGCGCACTGCGCCATCGCTCTCCCCGTACACTCCACGGAGGCTTGCGAGCTGGCATGGTCGGCCTCGCGCCGTGGGCCTCTTCGTTCTCGTCGGCCCGGAGCGCGTGGCTCTCGACCGACGGCACGTATCGAGGCCAGAGGGCAAGGGGGAACGCGATGGCTGACGAGACGCTGGCGCAGGTGTTCTGGAGCCGGGTCGAGCGCGGGGGCGACCTGCCGGCGCAGCAGTTCAAGCGCGACGGGAAATGGGGAACCCTCACGTGGCGCCAGCTCGGCGACGTCGTCCGCGAGCTCGCCCTCGGCCTGATCGCGCTCGGCCGGCGGCCGGGCGATGCGGTGGCGCTGCTCTCGGCGAGCCGGGCAGAGTGGGTGCAGGCCGATTTCGCCATCTTCTCGGCTGGCTGCGTCACGATCCCGATCTATCCATCGTATCCGCCCGATCTCATTGCCTACATCGTCAACGACTCGAGCGCGAAGACGCTGATCGTGGAGGATCCCGCCCAGCTCGCGAAGGCGCTCGAAGCGCGAGGCAAGATGGACGGCCTCGAGCAGATCGTCGTCATCTCGGGCTACGAAGGGCGGGAGCCGCCGGACACCACGCTGTCGTTCGGGGTCCTGCGGCGGCTCGGCCGCGAAAACGCCGAGCGCGGCAAGTCGACGCTCGCTGATCGCGTCGCCTCCGCTCGACCCGGGGACGTGGCGTCGATCGTCTACACCTCGGGCACGACCGGTCCGCCCAAGGGTGTCGTGCAGACCCACGGCAACCACATCGCCACGCTCCAGGGCTCGACCCAGACGCTCGGGGCCGCCGAGGGCGCCGTGCACCTGCTGTTCCTGCCGCTGGCGCACTCGTTCGCGCGCATGGAGTCGTTCCTGGGGATCGCGCGAGGCTTCACGACGGCCTTCGCCGAGAGCCTCGACAAAGTGGGCGAGAACCTGAAGGAGGTCCGGCCGCACTTCATCTTCAGCGTGCCCCGCGTGTACGAGAAGGTGTATGCGAAGATCCTCACGGCAGCGGAGGCCGGGCCGCCGGTCAAGAGGAGGATCTTTCGCTGGGCGCTCGGGGTCGGGCGAGAGGTGAGCCGGCTTCAGCAGGGGAGGCAGCCGATCCCCGCCGGCCTCGCGCTCAAACGGAAGATCGCCCACAGGCTGGTCTTCTCGAAGTTGCACGCGGCGCTCGGCGGGCGGCTCCTCTTCGCGGGCTCGGGCGGGGCACCGCTGTCGCGGGAGATCGCCGAGTTCTTCCACGCGACGGGGATCCTGCTGATCGAGGGATACGGGCTGACCGAGACGTGCCCGATCCTCACGTCCAACCGGCTCGACAACTTCAAGTTCGGCTCGGTCGGCGTGCCGGTGCCGGGGGTCGAGCTCCGGATCGCCGCCGACGGCGAGATCCTCGCGCGCGGGCCGAACGTCGCCACCCGCGGCTACTTCAAGCAGCCCGAGGCGACCGCGGCGGCCTTCGATCCCGATGGCTGGTTTCACACCGGCGACATCGGCCGGCTCGACGGGGACGGCTTCCTGTACATTACCGACCGGAAGAAGGACATCATCGTGACCGCCGGCGGGATGAACATCGCCCCGCAGAACATCGAGAACGCCCTCAAGACCGACCCGTTCATCAGCCAGGCCACGGTGTACGGCGACCGGCGGCCGTATCCGGTTGCTCTCATCACCCTCAATCCCGAGGAGCTGGCGAAGTTCGCCAAGGCGCAGGGGCTGCTGGCCTCCGATCCCGCGGTCCTCGTGAAGCATCCGCTGGTGGTCGAGCGCGTCGGGCGAACCGTGGAGGCGGCGAACAGCGACCTGCCGTCCTACTCGAAGGTGAAGAAGTTCGCGGTGCTGCCCGCCGACTTCACGCAGGAGAACGGCCAACTGACGCCGACCCTCAAGGTCAAACGACGGATCATCGCCGAGCATTACCGGGACACGATCCAAAACCTGTACCGGTGAGCGCGCTCGAGGACAGGGTCGCCATCGTGACCGGCGCGAGCCGCGGGATCGGCCGCGCGATCGCGGTGGCGTACGCCGAGGCTGGCGCGGACGTGGCGCTCGCGGCCCGGTCAAAGCCCGACCTCGAGGCGACGGCGCAGCTGGTCCAGCAGCACGGCCGGCGCGCTCTCGTGATTCCGACGGACGTTGCGGTCTTCGCCGAGGTGGAGGCCCTGGTGGAGCGGACGGTGAAGGGGCTCGGACGGCTCGACGTCCTCGTGAACAACGCGGGAGTCGCCAAAGTCGCCCCGCTCGTCGAGATGTCGGTGGAGGACTGGCGCTGGATGCTCGACTCGAACTTGACCGGCGTCTTCAATGGCTGCCGGGCCGCGGCGCCTCACCTGATCGCCCAGAAGCGCGGCAAGGTGATCAACGTCGCCTCGGTGCTCGGCGCCGTCGGCTTGCCGGGCTACACGATCTACTCGGCCACGAAGGGCGGTGTGATCGCGCTGACACGGACGCTCGGCGTGGAGTGGGCCCGGCACGGGGTCCAAGTGAACGCGCTGGCGCCGGGCTGGTTTGCGACCGATATGACGCACGAGGCGTTCGGCGAGGCCAGGATCAGGGAACGCCTGACGCGCGACATCCCGTTGCGTCGGGTCGGCAGGCCTGAGGAAGTCGGCCCGCTGGCCGTCTATCTGGCCTCGGCGGCGTCGGATTTCATGACGGGCCAGACGATCTTCCTCGACGGCGGCCACTCGGCCGCCTGACGGCGGGAGTGGAGCTCCGCCGGTCCTCTCCCGGCGCGGAATTTGCCGGCGGAGGCTTCCTCAAGTAGCATTGGCCGCTGTGAAGGCGGCCGTCCTTCGAGGCCCGAAAGACCTGCGGATCGAGGAGAGCCCGGCCTCCGCCCCCGGCTCCGACGAAGTCACGGTCCGCGTGACGATCGCCGGGCTCTGTGGGACGGATTACCGGATCTGGTCGGGAGACCGCCCTGTTCGCTACCCGCGGATCATGGGGCACGAGTTCGTCGGTGTCGTCGAAGCGGTCGGGCCCGGCGTCGAGCGCGTGCGGCCGGGGGACCGGGTCTCGGTCGAGCCGAACTACTCCTGCGGGGTCTGCCCGCTCTGCCGTGAGGGCAACCGGAATCTGTGTCTCTCCCGGACGGCGGTCGGGATCGACGTCGATGGGTGCTTTGCCCAGGCGGTGACCGTGCCGTCGCGCTGCTGCTGGCCCGTTCCGCACGGGGCAACGGACGAGCGCTTCCTCCTGACCGAGCCGCTCGCCGTCGTCGTGCGGGCCGCCGATCGTGGCGCGCCGCGGGCCGGCGAAGCCGCGGCGGTGGTCGGCGTCGGCACGCTCGGGCTGCTCGCGCTCCAGGTGCTTCGCGCGCGCGGCGCGCGGGTCCTCGCGCTCGGCCGGACCACCAAGCGCTTCGAGCTGGCGGAGAGCCTCGGCGCCGAGTCGACGCAGGTGATCGCCGACGCCGATCTGGGAGCCGTCGCGCGACAGTTCTCCGGGCGCGAGGGCGTCGACCTCGTCATCGAGACCGCGGGCACGGCCGAGGCCGTCCTGCACGCGCTCGACGTCGTGCGTCCGGGCGGCCGGGTGGTGCTCACCGGGCTGCCGCACGAGCCCACGAGCGTGCGCTTCTTCAATGTCGTGCGGCGCGAGGTCACGATCCTCGGCTCGATGATCTATCAGGACGAGTTTCCCGAGGCGATGCGGCTCCTGGCGGAGGGCCACGTCCGGACGCAGCCGCTCGTCACTCACCGCTTCGCACTCGACGCGATCGACCAGGCCTTCGCGGCGCACCGGGAGCCGGCGTCGATCAAGGTCGCCGTGGTGCCCTGACGATGCCGTACGCCGTCATCGACAAGATCCGGATGCATTACGAGGTCTACGGACACGGCGATCCTGTCCTGATGATCAACGGCCTGTCGTCGCCGGCCGTCGGGTGGCTGCTCCAGGTGCGCGACCTCGCGTCGAGCTTCCAGCTCGTCACGATGGACAACCGCGGGGTGGGAGAGACCGACCTGCCCGCCGCTCAGTGGAACCGCGCGGTCGCGAGCTTCCTCAAGGGCGTTCGCTCGACGTAGCGCGCCGCCGCCGTCAGGGCACCGCGGCGGCTCCGCCGGTCAGCGCGCCAGCGCCTGCCCGCAGCGCTCCAGCTCCCGAACGATCTCGTCGTTGCTCGGAATCGCCCGTGACGCGACGGGGCCGGTGGGAGGCGTTTGGACGATGTACGAGCCGGCGAGCGCGAAGCGGATCACGCTGTTCTTGTCGAGGATGAAGAATCCCATGTCCTCATCGGCGACGAGCTTGGGCATTTCGCCGAACGATGGATGGAGCTTCCCGAAGTCACTTGGCGGCTCCGGCGCTTTAAATCCGGTGTAAAGCGCTCGGGCGTACCAGCCGATCGAGTGCGATCGAACGTCGAGTCCCCACGAGCGCAGCGCTCCGTGATCCGGATCGCAGAGGTAGGGGAAGGGGATGTTGAACTTGCTCGCGTAGAGCCGCCCCCGATCCGGTGTGGTCGGCGTGACCTCGAGAATCTCCGTGTTGAGCGACCGAAAGGCCGGGTAGCCCCGCAACAGCTGCGACATGTGCTGGCGGCAGAAGGCGCAGGCCATCCCCTTCGTGAACCAGACGATGAGGTTGCTGCGTCCGCGGTAGTCTTCCGGCCCGACGTGGGGGCCCTGGCCGGACGGCAGTCGAAAAGACGGAGGAACTTGTCCAATCGCCGGACTGTTCATTACTCACCTCGCTCAGCAAAGGAACGGGAGCACCAGGAACGTGTCACTGCTCCAGCCCGCTACCTCCTGCGCCTGACGACACTTGGCCAGCCACTCCTCCGCCTCGGCCTCGTTGCCCTGTTCGATCGCCAGCGTCGCCAACCCGTCGTAGCACGGGAACAGCAGCTGCGGCTCGCCCACCGCTTCGGCGACCGCGAGCGCCTCGCGATAGTACTCGGCGCTCCGCGCGTACTCGCCGCGGCACTGGTGGATCTGCGCCCGGATGATCAGCGGGATCGGCAGATGGTTCCGCTGTCCCAGACGCGTGTCCAGCTCGACTGCGGCCTCGGCCGCCTTGACGCCCTCATCATAATCGCCGGCCAGCGTGCAGTGGCTGCCGGCGAGCGCGCAGTAAAGCCACGACTGCTGGAGCTGGTCGCCGATCTTTTGCGCGAGCACCAGCCCCTCACGGCAGTACTCGGCCGAGCGGGCCGGGTCGAGCGACGCGTACATGACCGCGAGGTTCGTGTAGGCCCGGCACGCGATCGACCCGAGCTGGCTCGCGAGTGCCTGCTCGAGGCCGCGAAGGACGTACCCGGCGCCCTGCTCGATCTTGTCGGCCCGCGCCAGCGCCACCCCGACCGTGTTGTACGCCTGCGCGACGACGTCGGACGCGTCGAGCCGCTGGCCGAGCGCGAGCGCCTGCTCGGCCCACTGCATGGCGCGGTCGTGGTTGCCGAGCCTGAAATGGACCCGGCCGCACTCCTGATACAGGCGCGCCGCCTCGAGGTTTTCGAGGTCATCCCCGAGCGCCGCCAGGCCGCTCTCGAGATGGGCGAGCGCCTGGTCTTTCTCTCCCGTGGCCCAGCGGGCGCCGCCCATCTTGCGGTGCAGGTCGGCCGCCCGGTGCCGATCGCTCCGGTCGGGAACGAGCGCGAGCGCCGCCTCCCAGTGCTGGAGCGCTTCGTTCAGCGCGCCATGGGCATAGGCGGCCTCCCCGAGCTTGTCCAGGATGTGCAGGCGCTGATCGTCGAATGCCCGGTCGGGCTCGAGCAGCTCGAGCACCCGGCGATAATACGTCTGCGCCTCGTCGTAGGCAAAGAGGCTCGCAGCGCGCTCTCCGGCGCGCGACAGATACTGCACCCCTTTCCCGCGCTCGGAGCTCCTGGCGAAGTGCTCGGCCAGCTCATCGAGGATCTCCTCGGGCCGGTCTGCGTAGAGCTGCTCGAGGGCGTGCCCCGCCCGGCCGTGCAGCTCGGCGCGGGCCCGCAGGAGCAGTCCCTGGTACGCCACCTGCTGGATCAGGACGTTGGTGAAGCCGTAGCGCACCTCGGGGAACAGGTCCTTCTCGCGCAGCAGCTCGGCGCGCATGAGCTCCGCGAGGTCGCGGCTCGGATCCTCCCCGGCGGGCGCGATGGCCTGGAGCAAGCCCAGCGGGAACTCGCGGCCCAGCACCGAGGCGAGCTGCAGGGTGCGCTTCAGCGACCCGGGGAGCCGGTCGATACGCGCCGTCAGGAGGTCCTGGATCGTTTCCGGCAGCTCGCCCTCGGCCCCCGGCCTCTCGTGGAGTCGGCGCTCCTTCACGTACGTGGTCAGCTCCTCGACGAAAAGAGGATTGCCGTCGGCGCGCTTGAGGATCGCATCCCGGACGGACGCCGCGACGTCGGGCAGGGCCAGCAGCTCACGCACCATCTGCGCGGCCTCCTCCGCGGCGAGCGGCTCGAGCACGACGCGCTGGTGCGAGGACCGGTCGTGCCAGGCCGGGGTGTAGCCGGTGCGGTAGGTGCAGAGAAGCAGCACCGGATAGGCGGCCAGGCTATCGACGAGCGAAGAGAGAAACTCCTCCGAGCTCCGGCCCACCCAATGCAGATCCTCCACCAGGAGGAAGAGGGGACGTTGCTGGGCGCCCCGGAGCGTGAGCGCCTTCACGGCCTCGATGAGCCGCCGCTTTCGCTGAGCCGGATCGAGGCCCGCAGCCTCCAGTTCGGGCGCCGGCAGCGCCAGGAGGTGCTCGAGGTACGGAATCGTCCACTCCAGCGCCGGATCGAGGCGGCGGACGCCCGTGGCCACCTTCTTGATTTGCAGACGGTCGGGCTCGCCCTCCTCCAACCGGAAGTTGGCCACGAGGAATTGCGCGACCAGATCGAACGGGAGCGGCTCACCGTGCGGGTGGCAGCGCCCTTCGAGATACGTCAGCGGTACGCTGTGGAGCTGGCGCCGGAGCTCGTACGCGAGGCGTGACTTTCCCACGCCCGCTTCGCCGACCAGGGAAACCACCTGCCCCCGCCCACCCTGCGCCTTCTCGAAGCACTTGCGGAGCATCGCGAGCTCGGTCACCCGCCCCACGAGGGGCGTGAGCCCCCGCTCGAGCGCGATGTCAAAGCGGGCGCGGCGGGTGCGCTGGCCCGTGACCGCGAAGGCCCGCACCGGCCTGTCGAGGCCCTTCAACGAGAGCTGGCCCGCGTCCTCGGTCACGAAATACCCGCTCACGACACGATGGGTCGCCTCGCTGATCAGGACGCCGCCCGTCGGCGCCGCGCTCTGGAGGCGGGCGGCCAGGTTCACGGTCTCGCCCTGCGCCGTGTAGTCCATCCGGAGATCGTCGCCGATCTTGCCGACGACAACCGGGCCCGTGTTGAGCCCGATCCGGACGGCGAACTCGAGCCCGCGCTGGCTGCGGAGCGCCGCACCGTATTCCCCGAGCGATTTCAGAATTGCCACGGCGGCCGCGACGGCGCGCACCGCGTGGTCCTCGTGGGCGATCGGCGCGCCGAAGAGCGCCATCACGCCATCGCCGGTGAACTGGTTCACCGTGCCTTCGTAGCGGTGGACGGCGTCCAGGACGCGCTGGAAGCACCCGTCCATGATCGTGTGCAGGTCCTCGGGGTCGAGCCGCGTCGAGAGGGCTGTGAACCCGACGCAGTCCGCGAAGAGCACCGTGACCTGCTTCCGCTCCCCTTCGAGCGCGCTCCGGGAGGTGAGGATCTTGTCCGCGAGGTGCCTCGGCGTATACCCCGCCGGTGCGCGAGCCGGCCGGCCGGCGACGTCGACCGCCGCCCCGCTCGCGGTCGCAGCCGGGGCCCCGACGACGGGTCCCGCGGAGAGCTCGTGGCCGCACTCGTCGCAGAACTTCGCGCTCGCCCGGACCAGCGTCCCGCAGGCCGGGCACTGGTGGCAGTCGGAGCAGGTCATAGACGCATGGACCCCCTAGTGATTCTCGTCGACGGTCCAGACGCCGCGGCCGACGCGGATCCGGCGGCCGAGCAGCCGCGCCGACCAGGCGCCCAGCCAGAAGCCGATCACGAGCGAAAGGCTCGGGTCGACCCAGTACCACGCGAAGAGCTTGATCGCGAGCGCGCCGGCAAGGCCCGCGAGCGTGATCGCGCCGTCCGACAGCTCGTGAGCGAGGGCCGCGCGGAAGGACCACCGAGTCTCCGCGGGCTTCTTGAAGAGATACGCCGTCGTCATGTTGGCGCCGAGGCCCAGGAGCGAGAGCAGCATAAAGCCGGGGTCGGGGGGCACGTCCGATGTTCCGACCATATGACGGATCGAGGCGGCCATGATGCCGATCGCGATCATGAAGACGACGGTCAGCACGACGATCGTCGCCATGTCTTCGCCGCGCTCGTGCCACCGGACGGTGGGGATCAGGAGGACGCCGAAGATGCCGAGGTGCGCGATGAGATGGACGGCGTCTGCCACCAGGAAGAGGCTCCGGCCGCTCCACGAGCCGGCGAGCTCGGCGCCGGCGGCGAGCAGCGTAACGGCGAACGCGGTGAGCACCGTGCGCGGATGGATGTGGGCGTGGCTCGCGTGACGATGCACGATCGGGATGCTCGCGGTCAGCACTCGTCGAGCGGTGTCGCGGGCACACCGATCGCCGCCGCGACGGCGGGATGGACGATGCGTCCGTTCCAGACGTTGACCCCCCGGGCGAGATCGGGGTTCCGATCCACGGCCTCGCGGACGCCCTTCCGGGCCAGCTCGAGGGCGTAGGGGAGCGTCGCGTTTGTCAGCGCGAAGGTCGACGTCCGCGGCACGAGCGCGGGCATGTTCGTCACACCGTAGTGCACGACGCCGTGTTGCTCGTACACGGGCCCGGCCGGCGTGAGGGCAACGCGTTGCTCGCCGATCTTGATCTCGCGCGGGACGCCGACGATCATTGGCCGCGCACCGCCGCGCCTGCCCGCGGGTGCGCGCTCAAGAACGCACGCACGTGCTGCGCCAGTTCCTCGCCCTTGTCTTCCTGGAGGAAGTGGCCGGCGTCGCGGATCTCGATCATCCGTCCGGCGCTCGGGATGAGCTGCTCGAACACGCGCCCCGCAGGGAGCCCGAGCACCGGGTCCTTGTCCGAGAACATGAGCAAACACGGTTTCGTCCAGCGGGAGAGCACCGCCCGCGCCTCGCGCGATTCCGCGGCTCCCGGGTCATCGGGCGTGATCGGCACCAGCATCGGAAACGCATGGACCCCCTCCTTGTACGAGCGATCCGGAAAGGGGGCGGCGTACGCCGCGAGGACCTCCGGCGTCTTGCAGGCCTCCTGCACGATGGCGCGCGCGAA
>QHRS01000145.1:12636-24027 GCA_003221435.1 Candidatus Rokuibacteriota bacterium | reverse complement strand
CGGATTCCATTCCTGCGCGGCGCCGTGCCGGTCGTCTACTGCCACCACGAGCGCTGGGACGGCACCGGCTACCCGCGGCGGCTCAAGGACGAGGAGATCCCGCTCGGTGCGCGCATCTTCGCGGTCGTCGACGCCTTCGACGCGATGACCTTCGACCGCCCCTACTCGGTCGCGATCCCGTTTGACGCGGCCCGCACAGAGATCCGGCGCTGCGCGGGCACCCATTTCGATCCGGCTGTCGTCGAGACCTTCCTCTCGATCCCCGAGAGCGTGTTCGAGGAGATCCGGCGACGGAGTGCAGAGCCATGAAGTCCCTGCATTCGGAAGTGACCGTCCGCGACCTCGAGCGCTCGAAGCGCCTTTACGGCGACCTCGTCGGCACGGTGCCGTTCCAAGTTACGAGCCAGACGAGGCCCGAGGGAGGAGGCGACCGGAGCGTACGCGGCCGGGGTAGCGTCATCTCGCCCATGGTCAACATGCCAAGCGGCATGTTGAGGATCACTGATCGCCGACGACAGAGAACGAAGTATGGCGAAGTAAATTGGACCGGCACGAGACGCCTGTCGGAGAACCCGAGTTCGAGCGCCGAGGCCCCCTTCGGTGGGCAACGAAGTATGGCGAAGTAAATTGGAACGGCACTAGGCTCCGCTTCGCTCCCGACCATCCGACGGCCCACCGATGAGTGATTCACGATCACCGCGAACGCTGCTGGAGATGCTTCGCAGCGCTCCGGCCACGCGCACCGCCGTCATGGTTCCCGACACAGGGGACCGTGTGAGCTACGAGTCGCTCCGGGCGCAGGTCGCAGCGGTGGCGGAGGTGTTCGCCGCCAGCGGGATCGGTCGCGGCGATCGCGTGGCGATCGCATTACCGAACGGGCTGCCCGCCATCGTCTGCTTCCTCGCGGCGGCGGCCGCGGGAACCGCCGCTCCGTTGAACCCGGGCTACCGCTTCGAGGAGTTCGTCTTCTATCTGGAGGATACGGACGCGCGGCTTCTCGTCGTGCCGCCCGACGGCGGGGAAGAAGCGCGGCGGGCAGTGGGCGGGCGGATGCCGATCCTCGCCGCCGCATTGGGGGCGAACGGGTCGGTCGAGATGGGCGGTCGATCGGCCGGTCGTTCGACCTCCCCACCATCGCCCGAGGACGTGGCGCTCGTCCTGCACACGAGCGGCAGCACGGGGCGGCCCAAGCGCGTGCCGCTCACGCACGCGAACCTCATCGCGTCCGCCCGCAACATCGTCGAGACGTATCAGCTCGGCCCTGACGACGTGTCGCTCTGCGCCATGCCGCTCTTCCACGTTCATGGGCTCGTGGCCTCGGTGCTCTCGACGTTCCTCTCCGGCGGAGCCGTCGTCGCCCTGTCACGGTTCAACCCGCTCTCGTTCTGGCGCATCGTTCGAGATTACCGGGTCACGTGGTATTCGGCGGTCCCGACCATCCACCGGCTCCTGCTGGCCCGCAGCGGAGCCGAGCGGCCGGCCGGGGCGGAGTTCCTCCGCTTCATCCGTTCCTGCAGCGCGCCGCTGCCCGTGGACGCCGCGCAACGGATGGAGCACGCGTTCGGCGTTCCCGTGCTCGAGGCCTATGGCATGACCGAAGCGTCCCACCAGATGGCCTCGAACCCGCCGCCTCCGCGCCCGCGCAAGCTCGGCACGGTCGGGCCGGGAACCGGCGTCCGGATCAGTATCATGGACGGAAGCGGGCGGCACCTCGACGCGGGTCAGCCGGGGGAAGTCGTGGTCCAGGGGCCCGGCGTGATCCGGGGGTACGAGAACAATCCGGAGGCGAACGCGACCGCGTTCGTCGACGGGTGGTTCCGGACCGGAGACCAGGGCGTGCTCGACACGGACGGGTATCTGCGGCTCGTCGGCCGGATCAAGGAGCTGATCATCCGCGGAGGCGAAAAGATCGCGCCGCCCGAGGTCGACGAGGTGCTGCTCGCGCACCCCGCTGTCGCCGAGGCCGTCTGCTTCGGTGTGCCCCATGCGACGTGGGGCGAGGAAGTCGCAGCCGCCGTGGTGCTGCGCGAGCCCGCGAGCGAGGCCGATCTCCTCGCGCACTGCCGCGACCGGATGGCCGACTTCAAACGTCCGAAGACGATCTACATCGTCCCCTCGCTCCCCCGGACGGCGACCGGAAAGATCCAGCGCCGCGCGGTCGCGGCGGCGCTGGCGAGAGCGACGGGATGAGGTCGGTGATCGCCGGCGCGGGTGCGATCGGGGCCTACCTGGGGGCCCGCATGGCGCGCGCCGGCCAGGACGTCACGCTCTTCGCCCGCGGCCCGCACCTGCGCGCCATGCGAGAGCGTGGCGTGCGTGTTACCGGCCCGGAGGGCGACTTCGAGGCGAAGCCCGCGGTGGCCGACAGCCTCGACGCGATCGGGCCCACCGACGTCGTGCTCCTCTGCGTGAAAGCCCACAGCCTGCCGGACCTGGCTCCCCGGCTGCGTCCATTGCTCGGGCCGGAGACCGTCGTCGTCAGCATGCAGAACGGCGTGCCGTGGTGGTTCTTCCAGGGCCTCGGCGGCGAGTTCGACGGGTTGCGCCTCGAGCGAGTCGACCCTGGCGGCGTGATTACGGCGTCCATCGAGCCCCGCCGGGTCGTGGGCTCGATCGCGTATCTGTCATCCGAGGTCGTCGAGCCCGGCGTCGTCCGGCACATCGAGGGCAACCGGATCTCGCTCGGCGAGCCCGACGGCACGCGGTCCGACCGCTGCCGGAAGATCGCGCACGCGCTGAGCGCCGCCGGTCTTCGTTGCCCGGTCACCACGCGCATCCGTCACGAGATCTGGGTGAAGATCCTCGGCAACGTCGCCTTCAACCCGATCAGCGCGCTCACCGGCGCAACGCTCGCCCAGATGGCGCGCCACCCGGACCTGGGGAGGCTGATCCGCGAGATCATGGCCGAGGCCGAAGCCGTGGCGCGGAAGCTCGGCATGGAGCTGCCGATCTCGATCGAGCAGCGAATGGCCGGCGCCGAAAAGGTCGGCGAGCACAAGACGTCGATGCTGCAGGACGTGGAAGCCGGCCGCCCGCTCGAGCTGGAGGCTGTGGTGGGCGCCGTGGTCGAGCTCGGCGAGCTGACCTCCCAGCCCTCGCCCCGATAGATCTCCATGATGTCGCACCGGGCGTTGCGCAGGCACTCGTCCTGCTGGCCGAGCTAGACGAGTGCCTGCGCAACGCCCGGTGCGACATCATGGAGATCTATCGGGGCGAGGGCTGGGAGGTCATCCATCTGCCAATCCGTGACTTCACCGCCGGCAACGGCGAGCCGATCCAGCCGTACGTCCGCCGGGTGCTCGATCAACTGCGGATGTGCTACCATGTGCTACATGCGCTACCCCAGAGTGGATGTGGGAGTCCGAGAGCTGAGGCAGAACTTGAGCGTCTACTTGAGGCGAGTCAAGAAGGGCGAGATCTTGGAAGTCAAAGAGCGCGGACATCGCGTGGCCGTCCTGGCACCGGCCGGCGCAAAGTCAACGGCCCTCGATCGCCTCATCGCCGCCGGGCGAGCCACACCGGCCGGCGGCGACCTGCTCGCCCTCGGTGCCCCCCGGGGCCCGCGCTCGTCGCGTCGCGCCAGTCGGGCCCTCGCCAAGCTCCGTGAGGAGCGTCCGTGAGCCTGGTCTATCTCGACTCGTCGGCGCTGGTGAAGCTCGTCGTCCGCGAGCCGGAATCTGCGGCGCTCATGGAGTTCCTCCGAGAACGCCCGGATCGGGTGTCCAGCGCCCTCGTCCTCGCTGAGGTGCCCCGCGCCTTGCGCCGGGCGAGGTTCGGGGCGACCGCGCGCCGCCGGGCCCGCGAGATCCTGGCTCGGGTCGCTCTGGTGGACATTGATCGGCGCGCCCTGACGGCCGCGGCCGCGATCGATCCTCCAATAGTGAGAACGCTCGATGCGATCCACCTCGCCACTGCGCTGGCTCTTCGCGAGGATTTGGCTGCCCTGGTCACCTACGATCGCCGCCTCGCCGTTGCCGCCGAGCGTGCCGACCTCCACGTGCAGGCACCCGTCTGACCCGATCGATCACCCCCACCGATCGCGGCCGACACACGAGCGTAGAAGAAGACTCCGAAGCGGCTCTGGATCTGCCAAGAAACGCGCACCGACCGGTGGCGGGACCAAGTCGGAATGGTGGACGGTGCGATCCTTTCCGGGGCTGGCTGGCCGCGCTCCTCCTGATCCTGACGCTTCTGCCGGCGCTGGCCCACGCTCAGATCTACCGGTGGGTAGACGAAGCCGGGACCGTCCATTACACCCAGTCGATGGACAGCATCCCGGAACGCTACCGCTCTGAAACTCGACCGCCCGCCATCGACGCGGCTCCTTCCCCTCCGGCTGAGAAGCGTTCGTCCCCCTCGCCCTCGCGACCGAAGGCCGAGCAGCGTCTTCCTCCCACGTCTCTCCTGCCTCCCACGAGGTGGGAAACGAGCGATCCGTTGCCGGAGATCGTCAGGATCTCTTTTCCGCGTGGTTCCCACATCCTTGTCGACGCCAAGATCAACGGCCAGGGGCCGGTGAAGCTGATTCTCGACACCGGCGCCGGTGCGACGGGAGTAGCCTCGCGGGCTCTTCAGAAGCTGGGCATCTCCGGCGCAAGGTACGTCTGCGACTCCTGCGAGACCAAGGGCTTTGGCGGCACAGTGAAGGTGGACGAGGTCCAGATGCTCTCTCTGCAGGTCCGAGAAGTGAAGCTCACTATGCCGGTCTCGGTAGTGAACGTTGATAATTTCGATTCCTTCGGAGCTGATGGTGTCCTGGGCCGGAACTTCCTTGACAACTTCACGGTGACCATTGACCCCAAGCAGCGAGCGCTCACGCTGGCGCCCGCGACCCTTTCACGGTTCCGCAACCGGCAACCAAGCACGCCGTCAGCGCAAGTCGCCAGGATACCCTTCTCGCCCGATCAGGATATTTTGGTCAGCGCCAGGATCAACGGTCAGGGTTCAGTTACTCTGCTTCTGGACACGGGCTTCCATCGAACCGGGGTGACGGCGCAGGCCCTGCAGAGGCTGGGGATATCAGCCAGGAACGCCGAGACCGTTACGGGCCGAGGAGCCGGAGGGAGCTTCCGGTTCCGCTTGGTGCCCATTGCCGCAGTGGAGGTGGGCGAGGCCAAGGTCGGACCTCTGCGAATCGCCGCCTTCGATGAAACCGACACCCTTCCAAAGGGGGTTGACGGCGTCCTGGGTCTCGACTTTCTGAACCACTTCACAGTGATGATCGACCCGAGGGAACGGCTCGGCACCCTCACGGCGATGACCGATCCCCGAGAGCAGGTCAGCAGTGTAACGCCTGCGCCCCAGGGCCAGCGGTGGTGGTGGGTATTCGGTCCGGTTCTCGTGGTGCTCGGGGTCTGGGCACTTCGGGTCGTCCTTCGGAGCAGGCAAAACGCTGGGGTATAGGCCCGATCTGGCGCCTGGTTGGAAACCGTCCCGAAACCGATCCTCGCGCCGACACCCTACACCTCGATCCGCTCGCCGTCCCGGGCGACGCGGGCGGGCCAGCCGAGAGAATGCGTGACTTAGCGTGCTCAGCTGAAGTAGGAGTGCCTCATGACCTCATACGTGATGCATCAGAAAGAGGCGTTGACTTCGCTCTATCAGCGGAAATAGACTTCTGCCTTCTGACCGTCCCGTCTCTTCGCGAGGGGTGGTGTGATGCTGGTGGACCTCGTGGACAATCCCCATGGCCAGCACGGACGCTCGCGCATTCGCCCGCCGCCGCTACTGACTGGACCACCGCATCGATTCTCCTCGGCTTTCGGTCGGCCCACCATCAACCCTCAGGAGACTCATCCATGAAGAGCAAGGCACTGTTGGTGGCACTCGGTGCAGTCACCCTCGTTCTCGTTGCGTGTATGACCGCCCAGGCGCAGCTTCCCAAGCAGGGCGAGTACCGGGGCACGTTTGGCGGCCGAGGTGCGGGGACGGCTTACGAGTTGGAAAAGGGTCACCTATTCTGGGTCGGAGCGTTCTCCGGAGTGTTCTTCAACGACGTCGCCAATGGCTTCATTGACAGAACCTCGGTGGAATGTCCCGCGGCGAACGACATCGTGGAAGGACTCTCGATCGGAGCTCATGGCTACTGCATAGTCACCGACAGGGATGGCGACAAGGCCTTCTTGGTGTTTAAGCAGAAGAAGGGGACCAGGCCGAATGTCGGTGAAGGTGACTTCCAATGGACCGAGGGCACCGGAAAGTACAGCGGCATCAAGGGCAATAACACGTACCGGTACGCCTTTATCGGTCAAACGCCGGCATTTTGGGTCGTGTGGGAAGGCGACTGGCGCCTGCCCTGAAGCCGTGTCGGGCACGAGCATCGAGGTCGCCCTCGGCGCTCGTGGCGTTTCTAGCACCGAGGCCCGCCATGGCGGGCCTCGGTGTGCATAATTGTTCGAACCCACCGATGTGGTATACGGGCCCTGCCGCAGCCATCAAGACGCGCTGTTGGGCCCCGAACCGATTTCTTGACGCCTGGACAGCGCGAGCGTCGGCGGATTTTCGGGCCGACGCCCCTACACGTCGATCCGCTCGCCGTCTCGCGCGACGCGGGCAGGCCAGCCGAGTGTTCGCGTGATCGTCTGGACGAGCGCCGCCGCGGCCTCGGGCTCGCCGTGGACCGCGTAGGTCATGGCGGGTGCCTTCCGAAAGCCTTTGAGCCAGCGCAGGATCTCGTCGCGGTCGGCGTGGGCCGAGAGCGCGTCGGTGGAGAGCACCGTCGCCGCGACCGGGATCTCCTTGCCGAAGATGCGCACCGTCTTGGCGCCATCCTTGAGCGCCCGACCCCGCGTGCCGGAGGCCTGGTAGCCGACGAACAGCACCGTCGTGCCCGGGTCGGGCAGTCTCCGCTCGAGGTGGTGGAGGACACGGCCGCCGGTGGCCATCCCGCTGCCGGCGATCACGATCACCGGGCCTGACACGTCGTTCAGTCGTTTGGAGTCCGCGACGGTCGGGGAGAGACGGAACCGCGGCGGAGCGAACGGGCGCTGGCCGGCCGCTTCCACTCGGGCGGTCTCGGAGTCATGCTCGTCCGGGTGCCGCGCGTAGATCGCGGTCGCCTGAATCCTCGAGCTCGCGGAGCCGGTACAGAAGTTCCTGCACGCGGCCGATCGCGAACGCGGGCATGAGCAGCCATCCGCGAAGCTTCGCCGCCCGTGTCACGGCGTCGATCAGCACCCCGGTCGCGTCGTCCTTCTGGTGCAGCCGGTCGCCGTACGTCGATTCGACCAGCAGCGTGTCGGCCTCGGCCACGGCCTCGGGATCGCGCATGATCGGCACGTCGTAGCGTCCGAGGTCGCCCGAGTACACGAGCCGCCGGCCCTCGGCGCTCACGTGAACCACCGCGGCGCCGAGGATGTGTCCCGACAGCGAGAAGCTGGCCTCGACACCCGGCGCCGGGGAGAAGGGGGTACCGAACGCGACCGGCGCGACCAGAGCGAGCGCGCGCGTGGCATCCTCGACCGTGAACAGCGGCAACGCAGGCCGATGCGTGGTCGCGCCCGTGCGGTTCCGGTGCTCGGCCTCCTCCTCGTTGAGGGGCGCCGCGTCGGGCAGCATGATCCTCAGCAGGTCCGCCGTGCCGGACGAGCAGTAGATCGGCTTCCGGAAGCCGTCGCGCACGAGCCGCGGCAGGTAGCCCGAGTGGTCGATGTGAGCGTGGCTCAGGAGGACCGCGTCGAGCGTCGCGGGACCGACGGCGGGAGGGGTCCAGTTCCGCTCGCTCAGTTCGCGCGGTCCCTGGAACATCCCGCACTCGAGCAGGATCCGCGCGCGACCCGTCTCCAGCAGAAACTTCGACCCGGTGACCGTTCCCGCCGCGCCGTAGAACGTGAGCGCGACGCTCACTGCGAGGGATCGCCGGTCGTGCGGCCTTGCCGACTCTCTCTCTCGGCGCTCGCCCCGCCGGTCGCCGCGGCTCGGACGGCATCGCGTCCCTCGGTCGGCGGTCCGACCCCTGGCGTCACTGCCATCGGCCAGTCGAAGGCCTCGCAGGCGGCGCCTTCGACTCCCGCCCGGACGAGCCGCGCCACGTCGAGGCGGTCCTCGACCGCGCGGACGGCATCGGCGGCGAGGCGGGTGGCGGGATGAGGCGGCACGAAGAGCGTGCAGCAATCGAGATCGGGCTCGATCGAGATGTCGAACGTCCCGAGCCGCCGCGCCTCAGCCGTGATCTCGAGCTTGTCCATCCCGATGAGCGGCCGGAGCACCGGTATCGCCGCGACCTCGTCAATCCGCGAGATGTTTTCCAGCGTCTGCGATGCCACCTGCCCGAGGCTCTCGCCCGTCGTCAGCGCCATCGCGCCCTGGGCCTGCGCAACCGCCTCGGCGATGCGCACCATCAGCCGCCGGTACACGACCACGCGGGCCGCGGGCGGCACCGAGAGCACGACCTCGCGCTGGATCTCGCCGAACGGGACGAGGAAGAGCCGCGAGTGGTACTGCCACTCGGTGAGCCGATCAACGAGCGCGCGCGCCTTGGCCTGGGACGTCGCCGGCAGGTACGGCACGCTGTGGAAATGGACGAACACGACGCGACAGCCGCGCTTGAGCATGCGCCACGCCGCGACCGGCGAGTCGATGCCGCCCGAGAGGAGCGCGGCGACGGTGCCGCTCGAGCCGACCGGCAACCCGCCGGGACCCGGCTGGCGGTCGAGGTAGATGAAGGTCTCGTCCGGCATCACCTCGACGGTGATCGTGAGCGCCGGGCGCTCGAGGTCGACGCGCGTCCGCGCGCGCTCGAGCACGAAAGCGCCGAGCTCCCGGTTCAGCTCCACCGAGGTCATCGGGTACGACTTGAACGCCCGGCGCGCGGCGATGCGGAACGACTCGAACTCGCGCCCGTCGATCAGGCGGGCGATCACGGCCTTCATCGCCTCGGGGGTCGAAGGCACCCGGTAAGCCAGCGCGAAGTTCGCGACGCCCGAAACCCGCGCGATGCGGTCGCGCACCGCCTCGGGTTTTTCGTTCGCCTCCAAGTCGAGCACGATTCGGCCGGAGCGCTGGACGACCCTGACCGGGGCCAGGTCTGCGGTCGCCCGGGCGAGGTTCTTCGCGAGCTGGCGCAGGAAGAGGGGGCGGTTACCCGCCTTGAGGCTGATCTCGTGGTAATGGACGACGATGCAGGGTCGGAGTCGCGCCACGCCCCTAATATACGCCGCCTGGAAACGTGGACACATTCGCCGAGCGTCCGGGTGCCTTGTACATCTTCACGCCGGCGAACGGCCCGCCCAGGATCCCGTCGGTGATCGCCCAGCTCCGCCCGCGTACGGTCTTCTCGAAACCCGGTTGGCGGAAGGGCGTGGAGCCGTCTAGCCGGCGGGTGAGCGGCCCGTTCTCGGCGAAGCCCCGGTGGATCTCTTCCACCTGCTCGCGACCCATCACGTAGCCGCAGCCGCCCCGCTCGTACAGGATGGCCGAGTGATAGAAGAGCGGATCGATCAGGTACAGTTCCTGGCCGAGGAGCCGGCAGAACTCGTCCATGCAGTGGAGCACGTGCTTGAGGCGCCCCAGGCCGCGCCGCACCTGGCCCGGGGCGAGCCCGGCCGCGAGCGCGCGCGCCTCCTCCGCGAGGTTCCGGGAGACGGTGCCGAACAGCGTATCCTGGCCGTCCGGATCGCGATCGATCGCGTACCGCGGCGCCGTCGGATCGTTGATCTGGACAAACGCCAGCTCCGGCATCGAGAGCGGAGACATCTCGACGTCGACCAGCAGAACCGGGTCACGGTCCTCGTGGGAGGCCCGCACCTCGACCCTCGCCCACGGCTTGTCCGCGGGCGCCGTGACGCGGACGAGCCGTTCGCCGCGGGCGTTCGCGAGCGTCTGGCGGTCGATCCCTAACTGCGCCAGCAGCTCCTCCGGGACGAGTCGCGAGTACAACGCCGTGCGCACGTCGGGCGGCAGGGCGTTGAGGTCTTGAATGGAGGCAATCCCAAGGCGTTCGATCTGGCTCGCCACGTTATCCGAGTTCCTTTGCGATCCCGCGGGCGAGGTCGAGCTCTTCAGGCGTATTGACGTTCATGAAGGCGATCTCGGGCGCTCGATACGGGGTGAAGGCGGTTTCGGGAATTTCCAGCACCCGGACGCGGTCGAAGAAGCCGACGATCTTGAGGCGGCCCGAGAGCAGCCGCTCTTCGATGTGCGGCAGGCAGGCCTTGCCGTAGACCGCAGCTGATCTCCCACGCGGGGCACGACGACGTCAGCCTCCGCGGCGCGCTCCACGACGAGCCGAGCGATCTCGGTGTGCAGGAACGGCATGTCGCACGCGACGGTGAATGCGGCGTCGCCGTGGGCGGCCTTGAGCCCTGAGTAGATACCGCCGAGCGACCCGTGCTCGGGATAGACGTCGGGCACCATCGGCAGGCCGAGGAAGCCGTACAGTTCGGGCGTGTTGGTCACGATCAGCACGTCGTCGACGACCGGCCTGATCGCCGCGAGCACACGCTCGATGATCCGCCGCCCGCCCAGCTCGATCAGGGCCTTGGGATCTCCCCCCATGCGGGCGCTCCTGCCGCCGGCCTGGATGACGCCCGCTATAATCTCACGGCTCCCGCGCGGAGAATCCTCGGCGGATCCACGCTCGCGTCGACGACCGTCGACGCCGGCCCGCCCGCCGTCTTCCCTCCGTCCAGCACCAGCTCGATCTTGCCCTCGAACGCGGCGAGCACGTGTTCGGCCGTCGTCGGGGGCGGCTCCCCGCTCGGGTTCGCGCTGGGCGCCGTCACCGGGGCTCCGAGAGCCCGTACGAGCGCCATCGCCACCGCATGAGCGGGCATCCGGACGCCTACGGTGCCCGAGCCTGCCGTGACCTCGGCGCACACCGCGGCACGCGCGCGGAACACGATCGTGAGCGGCCCCGGCCAGTGGCGAGCCATGAGAACCCGCGCTTGAGACGGAATTTCCTCGACCAGCGATTCGGCCATCGCGATGGAATCGACCAGCAGGAGCACGGGCTTGGTCTCGGGTCTCCCTTTCACGTCGAAGATGCGGCGGATGGCCCCCGGCTTCCGCGCGTCAGCGCCGAGGCCGTAGAACGTCTCGGTGGGGAACGCGACCAGCCCCGAGCCCGCCAGAACCGCCGCGGCAGAAGCCATGGCCTGGGGCCACAGCGCCTCAGGGTCGACGTGGATGATGCGGGTGCGCCCCCCCGACTCTGGGGTCACGGGCACCTCCGAGCCCCCGGCTCCAATCCAACGCAGAACATCCGAAACACCCGCACCGACCGTCCCACGTCAGCGTCGCCTCGCGATGTCTCGCCGAAAGTGCATGCCCTCAAAGCACACGCGATCGACCCCGCGGTAAGCGAGGTCGGCCGCTCCGGAGATGCTCTGCGCGGCGGCCGTCACACCGAGCACGCGGCCGCCGGCTGTCACGAGCGTGTCGTTCCTTGTCGCT
>QHRS01000145.1:0-12631 GCA_003221435.1 Candidatus Rokuibacteriota bacterium | reverse complement strand
TGCCCGCGATCGGGAACCCGGCTCGGTACTCGCCGGGATAGCCACTCGATGCCAGGACAACGCAGACCGCGGCGCCGGCGCGCCAGCGAACCCCCGGAGGCAGCTCGCCGCCGGTCGCGCAGGCGTGCAGGAGCGGCAGCAGGTCGTCTGCAAGGCGCATCAGCACAGCCTGGCATTCTGGATCGCCAAACCGGGAATTGAACTCCAGGACCTTCGGCCCCTCCGTCGTGATCATGAGGCCGGCGTAGAGAAGCCCCCGGTAGGGACGACCTTCGGCCGCGAGCGCGCGGATCGTCGGCCTCACGATCCGCTCCATCACCCGTGCGGTGACGCGCTCGTCGACGATCGGCGCGGGCGAGTACGCGCCCATGCCTCCGGTGTTGGGACCCTGATCGCCGTCAAAGACGCGCTTGTGGTCCTGCGCGATGCCGAACGGGAGCACATCCCGGCCGTTCGACAGCGCGAAGAACGACGCCTCCTCGCCCTGCACGAACTCCTCGACGACGACCGTCGCGCCGGCGGCGCCGAACCCCCGGCGCTCGATGCGCAGGCTGATCGCGTCGTCAGCCTCGGCGAGCGTCGGGCAGACCATCGCGCCCTTGCCGGCCGCGAGGCCGTCGGCCTTGACGACCAGCGGTGCGCCGAGGACCCGGCAGTATTCGCGGGCCGCGTCCCCGTCGGTGAACGCGCCGAACCGCGCGGTCGGGATGCCGTGCCTCGCCATCAATTCTTTCGCGAACGCCTTCGAGCCTTCGATCGCCGCCGCGGCCTTCGACGGGCCGAAGATGCAGAGCCCCTTCGACTCGAAGCGGTCTACGATCCCGGCCACGAGCGGCGCCTCCGGCCCGACCACCGTGAGATCGATCCGCTCGCCCTCGGCGAATGCGGCGAGCTCGTCGATCGCGTCGGCGTTGACCGGCAGGCACTTGGCGTGACGGGCGATGCCGGGATTCCCCGGAGCCGCATAGAGGACGGACAGCTTCGGGCTCTGGGCGAGCTTCCACGCGAGCGAATGCTCGCGCCCGCCGCCGCCGATCAGCAAGACTTTCATCGGGCTACTCGCGCTCCAACGAGTTCCGGCTGATACGAGTTGGGCCGCTCGTGCCGTTCCAAGTTACGAGCCAGACGAGGCCCGAGGGAGGAGCCGAGCGGAGCGTACGCGGTTGTACGTGAGCATCGGCGACGACCGAGAACCTGTCGGAGAACCCGAGTTCGAGCGCCGGCTTTGCCGGCGCCATCGGTTCCCTTGGGGAGGCTCGGAGGGGGCCGCCGAGGCCCCCTTCGATGGGCAACGAAGTATGGCGAAGTAAATTGGAACGGCACTACTCGTCGTCCACCAGCTCGAGATGGGAGCGCGCGATGCGGGCCCACGGGCTGCCGGCGTCGAGCTGGAGATAGCGGCGCCAGTGGTCGCCAGCCTCGCGGTTGCGGCCCGACTTGCCGAGCACGCCGGCGAGGTTGAAGTGGGCGTCGGCGTAGTCCGGCGAGAGCTCGAGGGCCATCCGGTAATGCCGGATCGCCCCGGGCAGCTCGCCGAGATCCTCGAACAGCGAGCCGAGGTTGTACGCGGCCTCGGCGCACTTCGGATCCGCGCGGAGGGCGGCTTCGTAGGCCTCCTGGGCTTCCGTGTAGTGCCCCATGCGGTGATGCAGAAGCCCGACGTTGTTCCAGGCGGCGGCGTAGTTCGGGTCGACGGCCACCACGCTCTGGTAGGCTTCGATCGCGTCCTCCCAGTGCGCGGGGTCCCCGTCCCATTGCGACGCGCGCTCGAACCACATCTCCGCCTGCGCGGCCGGCGGCGCGAGCGGGCGCACGAGGCCCATCGTCAGGGTGGCGGCAGCTTCCTTCTCGAGCCCGCCGACGTCCAGCGCGAGAACGGTCTGCCCGGTTCGCGGATCGAACCTCACGCGATCGGTCTGCGCGAGCACCCGCTGGCCTTCGACCACGAGGCGGGTCTCCGCCAGGGGGGAATCGCTGCCGGGCTCCTGCCGCCTGAGCGCCTCGAGCGCCTGGCGGATCTGCCGGACCGTCGCGCCGGAATCGAGCAGCGCTCCGGCCACGCGGATCGCGACGAGATCGCGGAAAGTGTGGCCACCGCCCGCGCTCAGGACGCCGAGCCGCCGAAGCTGGGCCGCCCGCTTCGCCGTCAGGCCCAGCAGCCGCGTCACCTCGCGGACCCCGAAGATGCGTTCAGCCCGCGCCATCACCCTCTAGCAGGCCGCTCCCCAAGGCCGATCTGCGTCGTTGGCTCGGCCATCTGGACCTTTTTGAGCGGCCTGGTTTTCCGCATCCTGCTCGCGATGCATCTCTCGGCCCCGACTAATGCCTGAAGTGCCGGATACCTGTCGTGACCATCGCCATGCCGTGCAGGTCCGCCGCGGCGATGACCTCGGCGTCGCGCAGTGACCCGCCGGGATGAATCACCGCGGTCGCGCCGGCCCGGGCGACGACGTCGAGCCCATCGCGGAAGGGGAAGAAGGCGTCGGAGGCGCAGACGGTGCCGGCCGTTTCGAGCCCCAGCTCCCTGGCCCGCATGACGGCGACGCGCGCGGCATCGACCCGGTTCATCTGCCCCGCGCCGACGCCGATCACCTGGTCACGCGTCGCGAGCACGATCGCGTTCGATTTGGCGTGCTTCGCGACGCGCCAGGCAAAACGCAGCGCCGCCTGTTCCGCCTCGGTCGGCGCGCGGCGCGAGACCACGGTCAGCGCGCGCGCATCCAGGTCTTCCAGATCCGCCGACTGCGCGAGTAGCCCACCGAGGACGGTCCGGTACTCGATGAGCCGCGGCGGCAGCGCTGACCGGTCGCACAGCAGCTCGAACACGCGCGCCTTCTGCTTCGTCCGGCGGATCTCCTCGAGCGCCGCGGGGTCGTAGGTCGGCGCGAACAGAATCTCGACGAAGATCCCCGACAGCTCCTTGACCACTTCCATGTCGAGCGTTCGGTTGACGCCGACGATGCCGCCGTAGATCGAGACCGGATCGGAGGCCTTCGCCTTGCGCATCGCCTCCCCGGCGGTCGCGCCGAGCGCCGCCCCGCACGGGTTCGTGTGCTTGATCACGACGGCCGCCGGCTCCTCGAACTCCAGCAGGAGCTCGAGGGCGGCGGAGAAGTCGAGCAGGTTGTTGAACGACAGCTCCGGGCCGTGGAGCTGTTTGAGCGCGCCGAGCCCGAACCGCTCGCTGCCGCTCGGCCGGTAGAAGGCCGCCGACTGGTGGGGGTTCTCGCCATACCGCAGCGCCTGCACGCGCTCGGCCTCGAGCACGAGGCGCAGCGGCAGCGCGTCGGGCTCGGCGGCCGGACGCGTCGGCGTGGCGCCGGGGCTCCTGAGGTAGGCCGCGATGGCGGCGTCGTACTGAGCGGTCCGGCGAAAGGCCTCCCAGGCGAGTCGGCGACGGGTCTCCGCCGACAGGGCGCCGTCGCCCGAGCGTAGCTCGGCGAGCACGGCCCCGTACTGCCCGGGATCGGTGACGACGGCCACGCTCGCCGCGTTCTTGGCGGCGGCCCGGATCAGCGCCGGCCCGCCCACGTCGATCTGCTCGACCGCGTCGTCGACGGAGACGTTAGGCCCGGCGATTGTGCGCTCGAACGGATAGAGTCCGATCACGACGAGGTCGATCGGGGCGATGCCGTGCCGCTCGAGCGCGGCCATGTGCTCGGGCAGGTCCCGCCGGGCAAGGATGCCGCCGTGGATCTTCGGGTGCAGCGTCTTGACGCGGCCGTCGAGCATCTCGGGGAAGCCGGTGACGTCCGAGACGTCCCGCGCGGCCACGCCCGCCTCCCGAAGGAGCCTCGCGGTGCCGCCTGTCGAGAGGATCTCGATGCCGAGCGCGGCGAGCCCGCGGGCCAGGTCGACCACACCGGTCTTGTCATGCACGCTCAGCAGGGCTCGACGGATGCGAGTCATGGTTATTCAGTTCGCCGTCGGGCCGCCTTCGCGCCCGACGGTCGACGAGTCAACCCGTTGGGTCCTGATCTCCACGCGCCGGCCCGAAATCTGAAGGCGCCCCTCGGCGAACAGCCGGATCGCCGCGGGGTAGAGGCGATGCTCGACCTCGAGGATGCGTGCTGACAGTGTTTCCTCGGTGTCGTCGGGGAGCACCGGGACCGCATCCTGCACGACGATCGGGCCCGTGTCCACTCCCTCGTCGACGAAGTGCACCGTGGCGCCCGAAATCCTGACGCCGTGGTCGAGCGCCTGGCGCTGCGCCGCGAGCCCCGGGAAGGCCGGCAAGAGCGACGGATGGATGTTCATTACCCGGCCCGCCAGGGCGCGGACGAACCCGGCGCCAAGGATGCGCATGAAGCCAGCGAGACAGACCAGCTCGACACGATGCTGCTCGATGACCCGGAGCAACGCGGCATCGTAGGCGTTGTGGTCACGGTAGTCCTTCGGGTTCACGAAGACCGCCGGTGCCCCATGCGTCCGCGCCCGCTCGAGCGCCCGCGCGTCCTCGCGGTCGGAGATGACGACGGCGAACTGCGCCGGCAGGGTGCCGCGCGCGATCGCGTCGATGATGGCCTGCAGGTTCGACCCGCGGCCTGACGCGAGTACCCCGATGCGCAACGCCTCACCGCGCGGGCTCACAAATCCTCGGAGGGGGGCTCCGCCCCCCTGAAGACGCCGGCGAACCCCCCGATCCCGCCGATGACCTCGCGGCGGACTGTCTTCCGGGCGAGCGGCGCGATGCGGCGCGCGGCTTCTTCGCCGGCTTCGAGGTCCACGCCGGCTTGTCGATAGGTGAGCGGAGCTCTCACGGGAGGCTACTGCGAGCTGAACAGCGGGAGCTGGAGGGTGTCTTCCCGACCGATGCCGACGCGGTAGTTGCCGGTAAAACACGCATGGCAGAAATTCGCCGGATCCGAGCCCGTCGCCTTCAGCATGCCTTCGAGCGACAGGTAGCCGAGCGAGTCGGCGCCGAGGTAGCGGCGAATCTCATCCGCGTCGTGGCTCGAGGCGATCAGCTCCTTGCGCGTCGGTGTGTCGATGCCGTAGTAGCACGGCCACTGGATCGGCGGCGATGAGATCCGGATGTGGACCTCGCGCGCGCCAGCGGTGCGGATCATCTTGACGATCTTGCGGCTGGTCGTGCCGCGCACGATCGAGTCGTCCACGACGACCACCCGGCGCCCACCGAGCGTCTCGCGCAGCGGGTTCAGCTTCACCTTGACCCCGAAATGCCGGATCCCTTGCTTCGGCTCGATGAACGTGCGCCCGACGTAGTGATTCCGGATCAGCCCGACCTCGAAGGCGATCCCCGACGTGTCGGAGAAGCCGAGCGCTGTCGCCCTCGACCGGGTGCTCCAGCGCGAGCTGACGGCCCATCGCCTTCCGCACCCCGTGGACGTTGGCGCCCCAGAGCGTGGAGTCGGGCCGCGCGAAGTACACGTACTCGAACACGCACTGCAGGCGCTCCTTCGGCGGAAACGGCCTGAACGAGCTGAGCCCGGCGTCCGAGATGGCCAGGATCTCGCCGGGCTCGATGTCGCGAACCGGCTCGGCTTCCATGAGGTCGAGCGCGCAGGTCTCGGAGGCGACGACCCACGCGTCGCGCAACCGGCCGAGCGTGAGCGGTCGGAAGCCGTACGGGTCGCGGATCGCGTAGAGGGCGTCCGGCGTCAGCAGCACGAGCGAATAGGCGCCTGTGAGCCGCCCGAGGGCGTACGCGAGCTGCTCCTCGAACGGGCCCGCGGGGGAGCGGGCGAGCAGGTGCAGGATCACCTCGGTATCGGACGTGGACTGGAAGATCGCGCCGTCGCGCT
Organism: Candidatus Rokuibacteriota bacterium; assembly: GCA_003221435.1. Classification (GTDB taxonomy): domain Bacteria; phylum Methylomirabilota; class Methylomirabilia; order Rokubacteriales; family CSP1-6; genus AR9. The sequence goes on along the minus strand of QHRS01000145.1, from coordinate 6,866 downwards.
CCATTTCCCGGCGGAGCGCCTCGGCATTGGTCAGGTTGCCGTTGTGCGCGATCGCGACCGGGCCGCGCGCGGCGCTCGCCGTGATCGGCTGCGCGTTCTTGAGGTTCGAGCTGCCGGCGGTCGAGTACCTGACGTGGCCGATGGCGCGATGGCCGGGTAGGCGCCTGAGCCGCTCGGGGCTGAACACGTCAGCGACCCATCCCATCGCCTTCTCGACGTGAAACGCGGCGCCGTCGGTCGCGGCGATGCCGGCCGACTCCTGGCCTCGATGCTGGAGCGCGTAGAGCCCGAGGTACACGACGTTGGCGGCCTCGGGATGGTTCCAGATGCCGAAGAGCCCGCACTCGTCGTGGAATCGGTCGTCCATCGACTCACCGTCCGCCGGAGCGCCCGGGCATCCGGCCCGGGGGCTGTCAGGCCATGTAGCGCTCAAACCCGTTTCTCCACGCATGGGCGATCTGGGCGAGCGAGAGGTTGACGAGGGGCTGGCCGCCGACGCGAAGCCCGAAGCGCTCGCCGCCGACCGTCCCGATCCACATCCAAGGAACGGCCGACCCGGCCATCAATACCTCGAACCGGCGCTCGTGCTCGGACGGCACCGTCAGGACGATCCTCGACGGCCCCTCACCGAACAACGTCACGTCGGCCCGGGCCGCCATCGGGAGACTCACCTGAGCCCCGATCGGCGCGGGCCCGGTGACGCTCGACTCGGCGAGCGCGACGGCGATGCCGCCCTCAGCGCAATCATGCGCGCTCGCAACGAGTCCTGCCTCGATCGCGGCGCGACATCCGGCCTGGACACGGCGCTCGAGCTCGAGATCGAGGGGCGCCAGCGTTCCGGCCAGCCGCCGGTGCAGACACCAGAGATACTCGCTCCCCCCGAGGCTCACCGCCTGCGGTCCGAGCAGCGCGATGCGGTGCCCCGCCGCCTTGAACCACTGAGTCGTCCGAAGCTCCGCGTCTTCGAGCAACCCCGCCACGCCGACCACGACCGTGGGAAGAATCGCCTGCCCCGACGTCTCATTGTAGAAGGAAACGTTTCCCCCCACTACCGGGATGTCGAGCGCCCGGCAGGCACTGGCGATCCCGTCGACCGATTCGGCGAACTGCCAGAGGATCTCGGGCCGCTCGGGCGAGCCGAAGTTCAGGCAGTCCGTCGCCGCCAGCGGCCTCGCGCCCGCGCACGTCACGTTGCGCGCGGCCTCGCAGAGCGCCATCGCGCCGCCGCGGCGCGGGTCGAGATAGACCTGGCGACCGTTGCCGTCGGTCTTGACGGCCACCGCCCGGCCCGTACCCTTGATCCGCAAGACAGCGGCGTCGGAGCCCGGCAGCACCAGCGTGTTGATGCCGACCTGGTGATCGTACTGACGAAACGCCCATTCCTTGGACGCGATCGTCGGCGAGCCGAGCACGGACAGGAGCGCTCCCTCGTAGCTCGCCGGTTCGGGGAGCGAGAGCGGCTCGAAGCGATGCAGCGCGGCAAGCGCCGCTGGCGGCTCGGTCGGCTTCTCATACACCGGCGCCTCGGCCAGCGCGTCGACCGGGACGCGGGCGACCACCTCGCCGTGCATCCGCACGACCAGCTCGGGTTCCGCCGTGACGTGGCCGATCTCGACCACGTCCAGCTCCCACTTGGCGAAGATCCGCCGCACCTCATGCTCCTGCCCCCGTGCGGCCACGAGAAGCATCCGCTCCTGGGACTCCGACAGCAGGATCTCGTACGGCGTCATCCCGGTCTCGCGCTGGGGTACTCGCGACAACTCGACATCCATCCCGGTGCCGCTCCGGGCCGGCATCTCCGACGTGCAGCACGCGAGCCCCGCCGCGCCCATGTCCTGGATGCCGACGATCGCCCCCGTCTGCATCGCCTCGAGGCACGCCTCGAGGAGCCGCTTCTCGGTGAACGGGTCGCCGACCTGCACCGTGGGCCGCCGCTCCTCGACCTCCTCGTCAAACGTGGCCGAAGCCATCGACGCACCGTGAATGCCGTCGCGTCCCGTCTTGTTGCCCACGTAGAAGACCGGATTGTCGACACCCTCCGCGCGCGCCCGGAAGATCCGGTCGCGCCGCGCGAGCCCGACGCACATGACGTTGACGAGCGGGTTCCTCGCGTACGAGGGGTCGAAGGCGATCTCGCCGCCGACCGTGGGGCAGCCGAAGCAGTTGCCGTACCAGCTGATCCCCGAGACGACGCCGTTGATCAGGTGCTGCGTCTTCGGATCATCCGGATCGCCGAAGCGGAGCGAGTCGAGGAGCGCGATGGGACGCGCGCCCATCGTGAAGATATCGCGCAGGATGCCGCCGACCCCGGTCGCGGCGCCCTGGAACGGCTCGATGAACGACGGATGGTTGTGGCTCTCGATCTTGAAGACCAGGGCCCACCCGTCGCCGATGTCAACGGCGCCCGCGTTCTCGCCGGGCCCTTGCAGCACGCGCGGGCCGGTCGTCGGGAGCCGTCTGAGGAAAATCCGCGAGTGCTTGTACGCGCAGTGCTCGGACCAGAGGGCCGAGAAGAGTCCGAGTTCAGGGTAGGAAGGTTCCCGGCCGAGCCGCCGGATGATGCGATCGTATTCTTCGGCTGTCAGGCCCTGGGCCAGCGCCAGCTCGAGCGTGACCTTTGGCTCAACCCCCGTCGCCAGTCTCCCACCCCGCGTGGTGTCCCGCGGGGCTCACCGCTTCAGGAAGCTGCCGTCCTCGACGAGACTGCCAAGGAGCGAGTGGAAGATGATCAGCCCGTCCGTCCCGCCCATCACGGCTTCGGCGGCGCGCTCGGGGTGGGGCATCAAGCCGAGGACCGTTCCCTCATCGTTGACGATCCCCGCGATGTTCTCGAGGGACCCGTTCGGGTTCCCGGCCTTCGTGACCCGGCCGTCCTCGGTGCAGTACCTGAGGACGATCTGGCTCTGCTTCCCCTCCCCGTGGGAGATCGGCATCTTCAGCACCTGTCCCGGGCGCATACCGCGGGTGAAGGGCGTCTCCGTGTTCTCGACGACCAGGTACGTCGATTGGCAGCGGTACTGGAGGCACTCGTTGCGCATCAGCGCGCCGGGCAGGAGCCCGGCCTCGCACAGGATCTGAAAGCCGTTGCACGACCCGAGCACGAACCCGCCCCGCGAGATGAACTCCGGCAACGCTTCGACCACCGGCGAGCGTCCCGCGATCGCGCCGGCGCGCAGGTAGTCGCCGTACGAGAAGCCCCCCGGGAGGACGATGCAGTCGAATTCGGCGAGGTTACGGTCGCGATGCCACACGTACTTGACGGGCTGCTGGAGCACCTCACCGAGGACGTAGTGAAAATCCTCTTGACTTTCGGATTCGCGGAACAGACCTGACAACGCGAAGTCACACTCTTATCTTAAACTCCGACCCGGGTCATGGCAAGGGGCACTCGATCGTGAAATCCTCGGTGATCGGATTCGCGAGGAGCTTCTGGCACATCTCCTCCACGCGCGCCGTAGCGGCCCTTGAGTCCGGAGCCTCGACCTCGATCTCGACGACCTTGCCGACCCGAAGATCCTTGAGATCCGTGTAGCCGAGGTTCTCGAGGGCCCGTTTCACCGCGCTGCCCTGCACGTCCAGGATCCCGCGCTTGAGCCGGATCAGCACTCTTGCCTTCATGCTCCGATCAGGCGGCGGTAGACTTCCTGGTAGGCCTCCTCGACGCCGCCCATGTCGCGGCGGAAGCGATCCTTGTCCAGGCGCTCCTTCGTACGGACGTCCCAGAGGCGGCAGGTGTCCGGTGAGATTTCGTCCCCGAGCATGAGCCGGCGGCCCGCCCGGCCGAACTCGAGCTTGAAATCCACCAGCGTGAGGTGCCGGCGGGCCATGTGCGGCCGGAGCACCGAGTTGACCCGGAGCGCGCTCCGCCTGATCCAGGCGACCTCCTTCGGCGTCGCCAGCCCCAGCAAGCGCACGTGCTCGTCGTTGATCATCGGGTCGCCCAGCGCGTCGGACTTGTAATAGAACTCGAGGACCGGCTGCGCGTTGACGACGCCTTCCTCGAGGCCGGTCCGCTTGGCCAGGCTTCCCGCCACCACGTTGCGCACGATCACCTCGATCTTGATGATGTCGAGACGCCGGCACAGCATCTCCCGATCCGAGAGCGTCGCGACGTAGTGGGTCGGCACGCCGCGCCGCTCCAGCAACTCGAACATCCGGGCCGACATCCGGTTGTTGATGACACCCTTGCCAACGATGGTCCCCCGCTTCTGCGCGTTGAACGCGGTCGCGTCGTCCTTGAAGTACTGAACGATGAGGTCCGGCTTGTCGGTCGCGTACACGATCTTCGCCTTGCCCTCGTAGAGCTTGCCCCGGATCTCGACGCTCACTGGGCTACCCTCCTCTCGCGACTGTCGACGCACTGTTGGAGCCGGAGGGGGCCTCGGCGGCCCCCTCCGGGCCACCCCCAGGAGGGGATGGCGCCGGCCCAATCGAGCGCCGGCTTCGCCGGCGCCATCCCTCCGGCTTGGCCGGCGCCCTCCGGTTCTGGGGGAGGTTCGGAAAGGGGGCTGTGCCCCTCGCCGAGGAAGCTCATCAGAACACCCGCTCTCCCTGATCGTCGGGCGCGTCGTCCCGGACGTCCTCGCCCGTTCGGGGCGGGCCGCAGATACCGCGCTTCGACGCTTCGATGAACTGCACGAGCCGGACAATGTGCGGCGTCGCCGGCAGCTCGTCACGGATCCGGTCGAGCGCGCCGCGCGGCGCGAGCCCCGACCGGTAGAGCATGCGGAAGGCCACCCGCAGGAGCTGGCGGTCCTCGGCGCCAACGCCGCTGCGGCGCAGCCCGAGCACGTTGATCCCGCGCGCGGTGGCCGGCGCCCCGTCGACGATCGTGTACGGCGGCACGTCCGCCGTGATCTTGGAGCAGCCGCCGACGTACGCGTACGCGCCGATGCGGCAGAAGGGGTGGACACCGGTCAGCCCGCCCACGGTCGCGCCCTCGTCGATCTCGCAATGGCCCGTGATCCCGGCGTAGTTGATCACGATCACGCCGTCACCGAGCCGGCAGTCGTGCGCCACGTGGCTCATCGACATCAGCAGACAGCCGCGGCCGATTGTCGTCCACGTTCCGGGCTGCGTGGCTCGGTGAACCGTGACGTACTCGCGGAGCGTCGTCCCCTCGCCGATCCGGACGCCGGACGGCGTGCCGTCCTTGAATTTCAGGTCCTGGGGCGGGCTGCCGACTACTGAGCCATGACCGATCCGGGAGCCGGCGCCGACCATCACCCGGCCTTCCAGCACGACGTGGTGCCCCACCTCGACGCCATCCCCGAGCGCGACCTCCGGGCCGATAATCGAGTATGCGCCGACCCGAGCGCCAGTGCCGAGTTGGGCCCGGGGATCGACGACGGCGGTCGGATGAGGGCCGTCAGGCGCAGTCAACGCGACTCACGATCGGGGGGCGACGATTCCCGGGTCCGTTGCTCTATCGCTTCGAGCCGGCGCTCGAGATCCCGCACCCGGCGGACGAGCTCCGGAAGCCTGGCCTCGAGGATCCAGATGCGCTTGCCCTCGAACGCCGGCCGCGCGGGGAAGCCGAGATAGCGACCGCCCTCGGGGATGTCGCCGATGGCCCCGGCTCCGGCCGCGAGGACCACGCCGTCGCCGAGGGTGACGTGATCCGCCACCCCCGCCTGCCCGCCGAGCACGGCGCCGCTGCCCAGGCGGCTCGAGCCGGCGACGCCGGCCTGCGCCGCGATGATCGAATCCGCGCCGACCAGGACGTTGTGGGCGATCTGCACGAGGTTGTCGATCTTCGTGCCCCGGCGGATCACCGTGTCGCCGATCGTCGAGCGGTCGATCGTCGTGTTCGCGCCGATCTCGACGTCGTCCTCGATGACGACGCCGCCGACCTGCGGGATCTTCCGGTACGTGCCGGCGTCAGGGGCGTAGCCGAAGCCGTCGGCGCCCAGCACGGCGCCGGGGTGCACGATCACGCGGCGGCCGACCCGCACCCGGTCCAGAACCACGACGTGCGGGTAGAGCCTCGCGTCCTCGCCGATCTCCGCCCCGGCGCCAACATAGACGAACGGGAAGACCTGCACGCCCGCCCGCACCACCGCGTTGGCCTCGATCACGGCGAAGGCGCCGACGCTCGCCGACGGGTCCACATACGCCTCCACCGCAACGGCGGCGCGCGGATGGATCCCCGGGCGGACCGACTCCTCGGGGTGAAACAGGCGGAGCAGCCGGATGAGGGCCAGCCGCGGCGCCGTGGCGCGCAGGACAGGCGCGGACAGCGACGGCGCGCCGTCGGGGACGAGAAACGCGCCGGCGCGCGACGCCCGGGCGGCCGCGAGGTACCGGCCGTCCGTGAGGAACGAGATGTCTTCGGGGCCGGCGCTCTCGAGCGGTGCGACGCCACTCACGACGGCGGCCGGGTCACCGTCGAGGGTGGCGCCGAGCGCGTCTGCGAGGGCCCGCAGGGTGAATCGTACCCCGTCGCCCATCGGCGCTACTTCTTTACCTTCGCGGATTCCTGGTCGTAGGCTTTGATGATTTCGTCGGTGATGTCGGCGTCCGGAGCGGCGTAGACCACCGCCGCGCCGCGCTTCTCGACGATCAGGTGGTACTTCCGTTCTTTGCCGAGGCGCTCGATGATACCGGAGATGTCCTGCAGCACCTTCTGCAGGAGCCCCTGCTCCTTCTTCTCGAGCTCCTTCTGGAAATCGTCCACGAGCCGTGTCGCGTCCCGGCGCTTTCGGTCGAAGGCGTCCTGCTTCTCCCGCCGGGCGTCGACCGTCATGAGGGGCCCCTTCTTCTCCAGCTCCTCTTTGAGCTTCTCCAGCTCCTGTCGCCGCCCGTCCACCTCCTTCTGCATCCCGGCCTTCTCGCGCTCGAGCTGCTCGCGCGCGGCGACCCCCGCG
>QHRS01000164.1:22388-23794 GCA_003221435.1 Candidatus Rokuibacteriota bacterium | reverse complement strand
GCGGCGAGTTGACTGGCGCGCCGGGAGTCGCCGTGACGGGACGGGGAGCGATGGCCGCCGCCCCGGGCGTCGAGCACGCCAGGCGCGACCGTGCGCCGATGATCGTGCTCACGGACGACGAGCCCGCCGCCTCGCCAGCGTTCACCGGCGAATCGTCGTTCGACGTCTCTACGCTCTACGACGTCCTCGCCAAACAGAGCCGGCGCGTGACGGCGGACTCGGCCTTTCGCTGCATCGCTCACGCCGCCCAGCTCTCGATGCAGGAGCCACGCGGTCCCGTGCATCTGGGCCTGGCTCGGGACGTCGCCGGGGAGACTGCGCTCCCCGTGGCGACGACGCCCCGGTCGGTGCGGCTGGCGCCGCCCGACAGCGCGGCGCTGGATGCGGCCGCGGCGCTGATCGCGGCGGCAAACCGCCCGGTCGTCATCGCGGGGCTCGGCTGCCGCGCGGAGGACGCCGGCTGGGTGCGCGCCTTCGCCGAGGCGTCGCCGGCGCCGGTACTCACGACCTTCAAGGCGAAGGGGACGATGCCCGAGCCGCATCCGCTGTCGCTCGGCGTCTTCACGGGAGGAGAGCTGGAGGCGCCGATCGTGCGCCGCGCCGACCTCATCGTCGCCGTCGGGCTCGACGCCGTGGAAGTCGAGCCACGGCCCTGGCCGTACACGGCGAAGGTGCTGCACGTGGCCCGGTCGGCCCACACGGGCGAGGGCTATCGGCCGGCGGTCCAGGTCATCGGCGAGCCCGGGCTCGTGTTCGAGGAGCTGGCGCCGCGGCTGCGGGGCAAGGCGCGAGCGGACTGGGACGTGGCCGAGGTGGATCGCTTGAAGCGCGAGCCGACGCGGCGGCCGACGGCAGCCGGCGCCGGTCTCACGCCCGAGCGGGTGGTCCAGATCACGCGCGAGCTCACGGAGGCGGGAACGATCGCGACGATCGACGGCGGCGCCCGTATGCTTCCCGCGGCGCTTGGCTGGCAGGCCGTCGCTCGCGGCGAGTGTCTCGTCCCCAACCGGCTCGCGACCGCCGGGTTTGCGCTCCCCGCCGCCGTCGCGGCCCAGTTCGTTCACCCCGGGCGGCGCGTGGTGTGCTTCACCGGCGTGAGCGGCCTCATGCGGGTCCTCGCCGAGCTGGAGACCCTGGCGCGCTTGACGTTGCCGGTCGTCGTCATCGTGCTCGACGCGGGTGGTCTCTCGCCCGCCGATCCGGCGGCCATCGGCCGGGGCTTCGGCCTTGGGGCCTGGGAAGCGTCGGACGAGGAAGCCGCGCGGCGTGCGATCTGGAGCGCGCTCGACGCGAACGGCCCCGCGCTGGTGGAGGCGCGCGTTGCCGCGCCCGGAGGCTATCAGTCGGTTGCCGGTCGCGATACAATGAGCGGGCGACGGCGATGCTGACCCAGAGCGATCAGGCGG
>QHRS01000164.1:15503-22303 GCA_003221435.1 Candidatus Rokuibacteriota bacterium | reverse complement strand
GCTGGACGACAGGCTCTCCGTCGAGGTGCTGAATCCGGCGATCGATCGGGCGAAGGCCGAGACGTACGGTGTCGACCAGGTGCCCGCGATCGCGGTGGAGGGCGCGCGCGACTACGGCATCCGCTTCTTCGGGATACCGTCCGGCTACGAGTTCACGAATCTCATCGACTCCATCGTCGTCGCGTCGACGGGCGAGCCCGATCTCTCCGCGGAGACGAAGACGGCGCTCGCCGAGCTGCCGGCACCCGTGCATATCCGGGTCTTTTCGACTCCGACCTGACCCTACTGTCCCCGGGCCGTGCGCCTGGCTCAGCACATGGCGGTCGCATCGAAGAATGTCCGCGCCGACTGCATCGAGGCCGGCGAATTCCCGGACCTGGCGCGGCAGTACCGGGTGATGGCCGTGCCGAAGGTCGTCATTAACGAGCGGGTGCAGTTCGAGGGCGCCCTGCCGGAGCGGGAATTTCTGAAAGCGGTGCTCCGGGCGGCCTCGAACAGGGAGGAGTCGAGATGACGCGACGGCATTTGCCGCTGCTCGGGCTCATGGTCCTGGTCTTGGCCGTCGGGGCCCTGGCCGCGGAGCGGGACAAGCCGCTCGCCGTCGGCGACCGCGCGCCGGACTTCACGCTGGTGGATCAGAACGGCAAGCCCGTGAAGCTGGCGGACGTTCTCGCCCGCCGCGAGGCGGTGGTCGTGGCGTTCTACCTCAAGGCGGACTCGCCCGGGTGAACGACCGAATTCACCCGGTATCGGGATGACAACAAGAAGTTCGAGGCGATAAACGCCGAGGTGCTGGGCGTCTCGGTCGACAAGCCCGAGGCCAACCGGGCGTGGGCCGCGAAGATCAATCTGCCGTTCCGGCTCCTGAGCGACGTCGAGCCCACGGGCAAGGTCGGGAAGCAGTTCGGTGTCTGGGACGACACGTGGAACTTCGATGGCCGTGCGACGTTCGTGATCGACAAGAAGGGCATCGTCCGATTCGTCGACGCGAACGCGCTCGCGCTCGACCCGAGCCGCACGCTCGCCGCGGTCACGAAAGTTGCCCGCGCCCGCTGAGTCGATTTCCCCCTGCCGTCACGTGAGGAGACCCCAATGTCGCTGACCGCCGCCGAGCTGATCAAGGCCGACCATGAGCACCTGATCCATCCGCTCCATCACCCGTCCGACAACGCCGAGCCGATCATCTACGTGCGCGGGCGCGGTGCCACGGTGACGGACGTGACCGGCCGCGAGTACCTCGACGGGCTCTCGGGCCTCTGGAACGTGAACGTCGGGCACGGCCGCAAGGAGCTGGCGCAGGCGGCGGCGGCGCAGATGGAGGAGCTCGCGTACTTCTCCGGCTACGTCGGGTCGTCCAGCATCCCGGCCATCACGCTCGCCGACAGGCTGATCGGGCTCGCGTACGACAACATGCAGGCGGTGTTCTTCACCTCCGGTGGCGGCGAATCGAACGAGTCGGCGGTCAAGACCGGGCAAGGTGAAGGTCATCGCGCGGCATAACGCGTACCACGGCGCGACGCTCCAGGCCATGAGCGCCACCGGGCGGGCGGCGTACTGGAAGATGTTCGAGCCGCGCGTGCCGGGGTTCGTGCATATCCAGACCTGTTACCCCTACCGCTTCGAGGGCGCGCGCCCGGGCGAGACGGTCGGCCAGGCGGCCGCCCGGGAACTGGAGGAGGCCATCCTGCGCGAGGGGCCGGAGACGGTCGCGGCCTTCATCGCGGAGCCGATCCACGGCGGCGGCGGCGTCATCTATCCGACCGACGACTACTTCCCCCTCGTGCGGCAGATCTGCTCCCGGCACGACGTCCTGTTCATCGCCGACGAGGTCATCACGGGCTTCTGCCGGACGGGCGCGTGGTTCGCGCTGACGCACTGGAACGTGGAGCCGGACATCATGAGCTTCGCCAAGGGCGTGACGTCCGGCTACCTCCCGCTCGGCGGCATCATGGTGAACCGGGACATCAAGGACGCGATCGACTCGGTCAAGCCCGAGGACCGCTGGATGCACGCCTACACCTACTCGGGGCATCCGACCTGCTGCGCGGTCGCGCTCAGGAACCTCGACATCATGGAGCGCGAGCGGTTGTGGGAGAACGCGGCGAAGATGGGGGCGCGGCTCCACGCGGGGCTCACGGCGGCGTTCGGTGATCACCCGCACATCGGCGACATCCGGGGCGGGAAGGGTCTGCTCGCCGCGCTCGAGATGGTCGAGGACCGCGCCACGAAGGCGGTCTTCGCGGCCGACCGGAAGATCGGCGCCCGGGTGCAGGCCGAGATGGTCAAGCGCGGGCTGATCACGCGCGTCAAGGGCAACGAGGTCATCTTCTTCGCGCCGCCGCTCGTCGTGACGGCGGCGGAGATCGATCGGCTGATCACGATCACCCGGGAGTCGCTCGAGGCCGTTCTCGGCCGCTGACGGGCGCGCCCCGTGCGGCTCATCACGGCCCACCGGATCCTGATCCTCGCCGCGATCGCGTTCTTCGCCTTTTACGCGCTCCTCCTGCTGCGCAAGTACCTGGACGCGGGCGGGGCGGCGCTCGGCGCGCAAAGCGCCGTGTCGGCGCTCGTCGCGGTCGGGCTCGTCGCCTATTACCGCACGCTCAAGGGATGGGGCCGACGGCTGTGACGCCCGCCCCGGCGGCGCGCGGCCTGATCCGCCTGAAGGTGGCGTAGAGCAGCAGGTCGTAGACGATCTTCAGTCCGCCGCCGAGCACGAAGGGCGCCGAGAGCCCGATCGCCTGCATGACGTAGCCCGTGACGGTCGGCGTGATGGCCTGGGCGACGGTCCGCGAGAGGTTCGTCACGCTCGCCGCCGCCTCCCGCTCGCGGTCCTCCACGACCGACATGACGTACGCCTGCCGCGTCGGCACGTCCATCTGCGAGAAGAGCTGGCGCGCCAGGAGAAAGCCGACCGCCCACGGCGCCGAGGGCGCGAACGCCATGGCGATCAACAGGACGTTGGAGCCGAGGTGCGTGAACACCATCGTGTTGATCAGCCCGATCCGCTGGGCCAGGCGCGCGGCGCCGAGGAACGACAACGCCGTGAGGATCTGCGCGGTGAAGAAGATCGCGCCGAGCGAGTCCAGCCGGAGCCCGTAGCGCACGTAGAACCAGTACGCGATGAGCGACTGGAGGACGAACCCGCCGGCCAGCGAGTCGAGCGCGAACAGCGCGGCGAGCCGGCGGATGATCGGCGCCGACGGGAGCGCCGCGAGCGGCAGACTCCGCCGCTCCCCCGGGCGGCTGGCGCCGCGGAGCCGCGCGTAGGCGGCGATCTGCAGCAGGGCGCCGGCGGCGAAGACCGCGAAGAGGGCGCTCGCGGGAAACAGCGCCGCGCAGCCCGCCCCGAGGGCGCCCGCCGCGTAGCCGACGAGGTTGTAGAGGCTCAGGGCGAACGGCAGGCGCCCGCCCGCCACGGCCCGGGTCACGACGACCTGCTCGAGGGTGAGGAACGGCCCCGTCTCGCCCGCGCCGACCGCGACGTTGCCGAGCATCGCGGCCGCGATCACGAGCCAGGGCGCGCGGCTCAGCAGGAGCATCGCCGCGGCGCCGAGTGAGAGCGCCGCGAGCCCGATCAGTGCCACCCTCGCGCCCCAGCGCTCGGCGGGACGCCTGACGCCCCACGTGAGCGCCGCGCTCGACGCGAGCGTCAGCGTGACCATCACGCCCACGCCGCGCGCGCCGACGCCGAGCTCGCTCAGGTAAATCGGGAGCAGGATTCCGAGAAAGCCGTAGCAGCACGTGCGCGCCGCCTTCGCCACGAGCACGATGCGCGCGTCCGCGGGCCAGGGGAGGCCGGCGCGCGTCATGGGCGGCATCCTAACAGACCGCTCGAGAAAGGCCCAGACCGCGTGCGTCCCAGTCGTCGCTCCTTCACCGCCTCCATCTGGAGCCTCTTACCCAGCCTGCCGGGTTTTTCAGCATCCTGCTAATCCGGTCCGGCGCCGGAGCGCGGCGCGAATGATTAGTAACGCTTGACTCATATGGTATCAGCAGTTACAGTCCACGCGATGGCTCTGGAAGCCTCACGCCTTTGCCGCGAGCACGGAGCGGGGCCGCGCGAGGACTAACGGCACCCCTGGGCGCACACCCCCCTGAACGCGCGAAGTCTGCTGCTCCTGTGCGCGCTGGTCGCGTGGGCCGCGCCTGCCTGGGCGTACCGGCCGTTCGTCTCGACGGATGCCGCGGTCGCCGGCCCGAAGGAGGTCGAGATCGAGGTCGGCTATTTCCAGCTCGCCCATTCGCGGGACCGGGACATCTTCGCGACGCCGAAGACCGTCCTCAACTACGGCTTCGTCGACCGGCTCGAGATCGTCGGCGAGTTCACGGTCGAAGGGGCTCCGCGCGAGGACTGGCAGCTCGTCGATCCGGGATTGTTCCTGAAGGCGATCGTGAAGGAGGGGGTCCTGCAGGAAAAGGACGGGATCAGCCTCGCCCTCGAGGTCGGGCCCTTGTTGCCATCGACCGCGCCCGGCGAGCACGGGGTGGGTTTCGAGGCCACCGGGATCGCCAGCGGACAGCTCCTGCCGTTCACGTACCACGTGAACCTCGGTGGAGGCGTCGACCGGGTGGACGCGCGGCCGTTTGCCCTCTGGGGACTGATCGCGGAACTCCCCGCCTCGCCGGGCCTCAGGCTGGTCGGCGAGGTGAACGGGGAGAGTGTCGAGCACGAGCGCGCGAACAACTCGGCGCTGGTCGGCTTCATCTGGCAGCCGATCCCGGCGCGGAGGTTCTGGGTCGACGCGGGAGTCCGGCGGGGCATCACCCGCGCGGCACCGGACTGGCAGGTGACGCTGGGGCTGACGCTCGGGTTCGACCTCTTCCGCAATCCGAGCCGATGATTCGCGCGCGCGGGCTGTGCTCGTCCAGGGGTGTCGCCGTTGCGCTGATCCTTGCGCTCGCGGGCGTGGCGCGAGCCGAACCGCGCGTCGCAGTGGTCGCCGCCGGGCTGGAGGCGCCCTGGGCTCTCGCCTTCACGCCCGACGGCCGTCTTCTCGTGACGGAGCGGCCGGGCCGCATCAGGGTTGTCGAGAACGGCCGGCTCGATCCAGACCCGCTCGTCACGCTTGACGTCGTGGCGAAGGGCGAGGCCGGGCTGATGGGACTCGCGCCGGCCCCCGGGTTCCTCGACAACCATTATCTGTACGTGTGTTACACCGCCGAGAAACCTGGTCGGCTGATCAATCGCGTGGCGAGGCTGACCGTTCAGGGCCGTACGGCCGGCGCTGAGCGAATCGTCCTCGATGACCTGCCGGGGGCGCTGGACCACGATGGCTGCCGTGTGAAGTTCGGACCCGACGGGAAGCTCTATGTCACGACGGGCGACGCCGCCCAGCCGCGGCTCGCGCAACTCCGGGAGTCTCTCGCCGGGAAGATCCTGCGCCTCAATCCGGACGGCACGATCCCGAGCGACAATCCCTTCCCCGGCTCACCGGTCTACTCGCTCGGCCACCGTAATCCGCAGGGAATCGCGTGGGATTCCACGGGGCGGATGTTCGCGTCGGAGCACGGCCCCGGGGGGCACGACGAACTCAATCACATCGTGCCCGGCGGCAACTACGGGTGGCCCGAGGTCCAGGGCACGGCGCGCGATGACCGCTTTCTGAATCCGGTGGTCGAGTCGGAAGACGACCCGTGGAATCCGTCGGGCCTCGCGTTCTACGGCGATGATCTTTACGTCGCCGCCTTGCGGGGTCGCCGACTCCTGCGCATCACGCTCGTGCCGGATCTGTCCGGCGCGCGCGTCTCGGCGCTCCTCGCGCGCACCTACGGTCGTCTGCGTGATGTCATCGTCGGGCCGGACCGCGCGCTCTACGTGGCCACCAGCAACCGGGACGGACACGGCTCGCCCATCCGGGAAGACGACCGGATCCTCAGAGTGATCCCGTGATGGTGTGGACGATCTTGTACAGTCTTCGTAAGGGAGGGCAGGCGTAACTCATGGCGGAAGCCGGCTCCGCGGCACGCGTTCGGATCCGGGACCTGGTGGGGTATTACCTGCGCCTCGGCGCGCTCGGGTTCGGAGGCCCGGTCGCGCTCTGCGGCCAGATGGAACGAGAGCTGGTCGAGGAGCGGAAGTGGCTGACGAAGGAGGAGATGCGCGAGGGGATCGCGGTCTGTCAGTCTCTGCCCGGCCCGCTCGCGATTCAGGTCGGGATCTTCATCTCCTACCTCCGCGGAGGGTTCTGGGGGGCATGGGCCGGCGGCTGGGCCTTCATCTTCCCGAACTTCGTCATCGTGGCGACACTCGCCGCGTTGTACGTCCATTTCGGCGGTCTGCCTTCGGTGACCGCGATCTTCTACGGGGCGAGTCCGGCCGTCATCGCGCTCATCCTCCATTCGTGCTACCGGCTGTCGAGGCTCGGGATGGAAGACTGGCTGCAATGGGTCATCGCGGCCGCATGCTTCGCCATCACGGTCGCCGCCCGGGCCGAAGTGGCGCTCCTGTTCATCGCGTCGGGGATCGTCGGGATCGTGTATTACGGGTCGCCCTTGCGGGGGCGGTCGGCGTCGTCGCTGTCCCTCATGGCGGTCGCGCCGCTGCTCCCGGAGACCGGCGCGGGCGCCGCGGGCTCGGTCCTCGGCAAGCTGTTCGTCTTCTTTCTCAAGGCGGGGTCCCTGACATTCGGCAGCGGTCTCGTCATCGTTCCCTTCCTCGAGCATGGACTGGTCCGGCAGACCGGCTGGCTCGAGGAGCGGCAGTTCCTGGTCGCCGTCGCGATGGGCATGCTCAGCCCCGGGCCGGTGGTGATCACGGCGACGTTCGTCGGCTACCTCGTGGCGGGGTTCTGGGGCTC
>QHRS01000164.1:12657-15435 GCA_003221435.1 Candidatus Rokuibacteriota bacterium | reverse complement strand
TTCGTGAAGGGGGCGTATGCGGCGGCGATCGGGACGATCCTCGGCGCCTGTGTCCTGCTGGGGAAGGTCGCGATCGGCGACTGGCTCACGGCGCTCATTGCGCTGCTGAGCCTCGTCGTGCTCTTCCGCTGGAAGGTGAGCAATCCGGCGCTGGTGGCCGCCACGGCGGCCATTGGACTGGTCGCGTTCCCACTCCTCCGACCTGCGTGGGTCTTCGTGAAGTAGGCCTCGAACCATAACCTCTGACGCGTCAATTCTAGGGAGACTTATCATGGGAAGGCTCGCAACGCTGGTGGTCGCTGTACTGGTCGGCCCTCTACTCGTGGCTCCCACGGCCCAGGCTGGGGAGTCGAAGGAGCAAGCCCAGCTCGCCGAGGCCCTGAAGGACGCCAAGGTGTCCCTGGAAAAGGGCCTCGCCGCCGCTGCCCGCGAGGGCAAGCCGATCTCGGCGAAGTTCGAGATCGGAGACGATGGCAAGCTGCAGCTCTCGATCTACACGGCCAAGGACGACAAATTCTCGGAGGTCATCGTCGACCATCAAACGGGCCAGGCGGCAAAGGTAGACCCCATCACGGGTGGCGAAGATCTGGCGGCGGCCAAATTGCAGGCCGAGGCAATGGCCAAGGCGAACCTGTCGCTGGAGAACGCCGTCTTCCAGGCGGTCTACGCTGATAGGGGCTACAGGGCAGTCAGCGTGTATCCGAGCCTGAGGAACGGGCGCGCAGTCGCAGACGTCACTCTACAAAAGGGGAGCGAGTGGAAGACGGTTTCCTGGAAGCTCAACTAGATCATCGAAGGGGGCCTCGACGGCCCCCTCCGAGCCTCCCCCAAGAGCCGATGGCGCCGGCTAAGCCGGCGCTCGAACCCGGTTTCTCCGACACGCTCCCAGGGCGATCGAAGGAATACGGTCAGATCGGGCGCGGGGCGGTCAGGCGGCCTCGGCAGTAGGCGTAGAGCGCGTCGTAGACCGGGAACTGGCGCGCCATGTTGTCGTGGTCGTCGCGAGCCAGCTGCTGGAAGCCGGACGCGACGGCGTAGAGCCCCCAGGATTCGGGAGTCAGCTCGCGCGCGCTCGTGTCGGCGCCGCGCACGATCCGCGCCAGCGCGTGGAGCGCCGGGTCGTCGAGGCGGTACTGGGCGATGAACGCGTCGAACGAACAGCGGTCGTCGCGATGGCCCAGCTCGACGCCGGGCACGTCATAGGCAACGGCCCCCTCGCGGCGCGCGACGGCCATGACATCGCCGGCGGGCACGAACAAGAACGTCGGGTCCTTGTCGATGAAGCGCGAGATGAGCCACGGGCAGGCGATGCGGTCGACACGCGCGCGCTCGCGAGTGACCCACTTCATCGACGGGCGTGCCCGCCGCTCCGCTGGGAGCCTGTCGCAGTAACCAGGTTCGAGCGCCGGGTTTGCCGGCGCCCTCGAGTCCTGGGGGAGGCTCGGAGGAGGGTCCTCATCCGCGTCGGGTCTTGGCGCGGGCCAGCGCTTGCTTGAGGGTTTCGCCGATCTGCGCAGGCTCGCCCGTGCCCCAGAAGTGCATGAAGACCAGGGGGGGCATGCCCTGCAGCAGGTGGTTGTGGATCGCGGTCACCCAGACCCCGCCGGCCCTGAGCTGTCGCAGGACCGGGTTGACCTCGTCGTCGGTCAGGACGAAGTCGCCGGTCGTCGCGACACGCCCGTCCCCGGCCTCCTGGAAGTTGAACGAGTGCGCCATCCCCATCGACGGCGCCAGCACCGCCTCGTGGGCGTGGATCGTCTCGGGCCGCGGGACGCCGATGGACAGCACTCCGCCCTTCACGGTTCCGGAATAACCGAAGCTTTGCTGGACCGCGAGCGCCCATCCGGGCGCCGATTGGGCCGGCGCGGCAGGGGACGTATCGGCAGGCGGGACGGCCGTCTCGGTGATCGCCGCTCGCACGCCGCGCGCGAGGGCGACCGCGTCGCCCGTCCCGAAGAAGTGCAGGTACATCACGCGCGGAGTCTCGAGGATCACGTGGTTGTGGAGCGCCGTCACCTCGAGCCCGTGCGCCAGGAGCGCCGTCACCGCCGGGTTGATCTCCCCGGGCAGGAGGGCGAAATCGCCGTCGACGACGGTTGTGCTTCCGTCTCGCGTGAAGGCGGCCCACCCCCCGAGCGCCAGCCCGGTCTTGATCGGGATGCCATCGACCGTCACCTTCAGGTCGGTTCGCGGGAAGGACACCCGATAGACGCCGGCCTTCAGGTCCCCGGTGCGCCCGATGGCGTCCGCGACCGCCGTCCAGTCCGCGTCGGAGCCGGCCCGGGCCTCCCGCGGTCCCGTGGCGGCGAACAGGGTGAGCGCGAGAGTGCCGAGCAACGCGCGCGATGTCCGAAGTCTCATGACAGGCCTCCTGACGGCGGCTTCACGCCGCCCCCGTCGATGCGTTTCTCGCAACGAGAAGGAGTGTAACGCTTGACTTCGCGCGTAGCAATGGTTACGGTGGGGCCCATGCGATGGCTCACCCTGCTCATGAGCCTGCCGCCGACGCCGACCCGCCACCGCGTCGGCGTCTGGAGGAAGCTCAAGCGGATGGGCGCCATCAACCTCCGGGGTTCGGCGTGGATCCTGCCCGAGAATCCGGAGACCACGGAGCAGTTCCACTGGCTGGTCCAGGAGGTCCAGTCGTTCGGCGGCGAGGCGACCTTGCTGCGCGTCGACGGCGTCGAGACGATGAGCGACGAGCAAATCACCACGCTCTTCAACGACGCGCGGGCGGCCGAGTACCAGGCGGTGAAGCGCGAATGCCGGGAGGCGCTC
>QHRS01000164.1:0-12622 GCA_003221435.1 Candidatus Rokuibacteriota bacterium | reverse complement strand
CATCCAGGCGATCGATTACTTCCGCGCGCCGATCGGCGACCGCGCCCGCGCGCTCTGGGAGACGGTCGCCAAGCGGCTCCGCAAGGTCGAGGCACGGCCGAGCGTCGCGCCGGGGGCCGGCCGGCGCCGGACGGCGCTCCCGCCCCCGGGCAGCACGTGGGTCACGCGGCCGCGCCCGCACGTCGACCGCATCGCGTCGGCGTGGTTGATCAAGCGGTTCCTCGATCCGAAGGCGACGTTCGCGTTTGCCGATCGCGCCGACGCCGCCAAGAAAGGCATCCCATTCGACGTCCTCGGCGCCGACTTCGGCCATCACGGGGAGGACTGCACGTTCGAGACGCTCGTGAAGCGCTTCGGCGTCAAGGACCGCCGGTTGAAGGCGATCGCCGAGATCATCCACGAAGCCGATCTCCACGACGGCAAGTTCTCCCGCAGCGAAGCCCACGGAATCGATCTCGCGCTGAGCGGTCTCGTCGCCGCGATCCCGGAGGACCACGAGCTGCTCGAGCGCGGCATGACCCTGTTCGACGGTCTCTACACGACCCTGAAGCAGAAGACCTGAAAAACCAGCGGGCCGCTCAAAGAGGTCCAGGTGCGGCCTTTGTCAGCGGCCCGCGAAACGCGAAGGAGGACTCATCATGAGGCGGATCGCGTCGTTGGCTCTGGCTCTGGCACTCGGGGGGGCGTTGTCGGCGCCCGCCGCATTCGCCGAGGACAAGGGGCGTGCGGAGCTTGCCAAGGCCCTCACAGGCGCCAAGGTCTCTCTCGAGAAGGCGCTCGCGGCCAGCGAGCGCGAAGGCCAGCCGATCTCGGCGAAGTTCGAGATGGAGGAAGGCAAGCTGCAGCTCTCGGTCTACACGGCCAAGGCCGACAAGTTCTCCGAGGTCATCATCGACCACAAGTCGGGGAAGGTCGCAAAGACCGAGCCGATCACCGCTGGCGAGGATCTCACGGCGGCCAAGTTGCAGAGCGCGGCGATGCCGAAGGCGAACGAGTCGCTCCGCAAGGCCGTCAGCAAGGCGGTCCACGCCAACAAGGGCTACCGCGCCGTCAGCGTCTATCCGAGCCTCAAGGACGGCCAGTCGGTCGCCGAGGTCACGCTCGTCAAGGGCGACGACTGGAAAACGGTGACCGAGAAGCTCCTCTGAGCCGGGAGGGCGTGATGCGAGGAATCGGGCTGTTGCGCCGTCACGGGCAGGCGATCGTCCTGACGGCGCTGGGACTGGTTGCGTGGTCCGCCGCGCACGCTGCGGAGCTGAAGGTGCCCGACACGGCGGCGACCACGAGCTTCGACTTCGACGACAAGGGCATCGGCGACTTCAAGGTCGTGGACGGCCAGTGGGTCGTCGAGGAAATGGCCGGCGCGCCGAGTGGCAAACGGGTGCTCGTCCAGCGGGCAATCGACAACGTCTTCAACGTCATCGTCGCCCCGGCCGGGCCGTACTCCGACGTCGACGCGTCGGTCCGGTTCAAGCCGGTGTCCGGCCGCGAAGACGCCTCGGGCGGCATCGTGTTCCGGTTCAACTTCCGGCTGTACTACTACGATCACGGCCGGTATCAGCTCGCGTCGGCGAGAGTGTACCCGCCGTCGCTCGGCCAGTGGCACACGATGCGCGTGGTCGCCGTCGGCGATCACATCCAGGGGTACCTCGACGGCAAGCTCCTGATCGACCATCGCGACGCGCGGTACCGGTCGGGCAAGGTCGGGCTGTGGACGAAGGCGGATTCGGTGACCGCATTCGACGACCTCGTCATCCGCGGAGTCCCCGGCGGTGGCGGGGGGTAGGGCCCGCGCGCTCCTCGTCCTCGCGCTGCTCACGGGAGTTCCCGGAGCCGCGTGCGGCCGGTCCTCGGCGCCCGAGGTCGTCGTCTACACGTCCGAGGACCAAGTCTTCTCGGAGCCGATCCTGAAGGACTTCGAGAAGACCGCCCGCATCACCGTGCGGGCGGTGTACGACACCGAGGAGACCAAGAGCGCCGGCGTCGCACTCCGCATCGTGGCGGAGCGGGACCACCCGCAGGCCGACGTCTTCTGGGGCAACGAGCCCCTGCGCGCGATCATGCTCCAGCAACAGGGGCTGCTCGCGTCGTACGCGTCGCCGGCGGGCAAGGACATCCCGGCCCGCTACCGCGATCCCGCGGGCTACTGGACCGGCTTCGCCGCTCGCGCCCGCGTCATCGTCTACAACACCGATCAGGTGAAGCCGGCCGAGGCGCCGTCCTCCGTCCGTGATCTGGCGGACCCACGCTGGAAGGGGCGCGCGGGCCTGGCGAACCCGCTGTTCGGCACGACCACCACGCAGGTCGCCGCGCTGTGGAGCCTGTGGGGTGATCAGGCCGCGAAGAGGTTTCTCGCCGAGGTCAAGGACAACAGGGTCAAGATCGTGACGAGCAACGGCGAGGCGAGGGACCTCGTCGCGTCGGGAGAGCTGGCGTGGGCGTTCGCCGACAGCGACGACGCCAACGTGGCGCTCCTGCAGCACAAGCCCGTGGCCGTCGTGTACCCGGACCAGGCCGGGCTCGGCACCCTGGTGATGCCGAACGTGGTGGCGCTCCTGAAAGGCGCGCCGCATCCCGATCAGGCCACGCGGCTCGTCGATTATCTGCTCTCTCCCCAGGTCGAGGAGCGCCTGGCGGCGGGCGCGGCCGCCCAGATGCCGCTCCATCCCGGGGTGCCGGTGCCCGCGAACGTGAAGCCGGTATCGGCGATCAAGGACATGGCGGTCCGGTTCTCCGACCTGGGCAAGACGAGCGAGCGGATCCTCTCGTATCTGAATGAGTGGGCCGGCGCGCGGTGAGCGCGCCGCTTCGTCGGGTCTGGCGTCCAACGCCATGGCTCGCGGCCGGCGCGGCGGTCGCCCTCGCGGCCGGCGGGCTTCCGCTCGCGTGGCTGGCGATCACGGCGGCGCGCGACGCGCCGTCACTCTGGGCCGCACTCGTCCCGGCGCGGATGCTCTCGCTCCTGGCGAACACGACGCTGCTCGGGATCGTCGTCTCCCTGCTCGCCGGGGGGATCGGGACGCTGCTCGGTGTCCTGATCGCGAAGACGGACCTGCCGTGTCGTTCCCTCTTCGCCGTGGTCCTCACGTTCCCGCTGTTTCTGCCGCCCTACATCGTCGCGCTCGGATGGTTCAGCGTCCTCGGGCGGCAGGGGCTCCTCGCCGCGCCGCTGGGCCCGGGCGCCGAAGTCTCGGCCTCGGGCTTCTTCTTCGGCCTCGGCGGCGCCGTGCTCGTGCTCACGACCGCCTATACCCCGATCGTGGTCCACCTGGTCCGGATCGCGCTCGGATCGATCGACCCGGCGATCGAGGAGGCGGCGCGCCTCCACTTCCGCTGGCGCCGGATCGTCTGGCGGATCGACCTGCCGCTCGTCGCGCCCGCGGTGGCGTTCGCGATGCTGATCACGTTCGTCCTCGTCGTCGGCGAGTTCGGCGTCCCCGCGTTCCTGCGCTACCCGGTCTTCAGCACCGAAGTGTTCACGCAGTTCGCCGCGTTCCTGAACATCACCGCGGCGGTCGCCATGTCGCTCCCGCTCGCGCTCCTCGTGCTCGTCGGTCTCGGCGTCGAGCGATATTTGCTGCGCCATCGAGTGCGTTTTCTGGCTCGCGTGCGGGCGGCCAACGGGCTCAGGATCCATCTCGAGCGCTGGCGAGCTGTCGCCGGCGCCGCCGCGTGGGCGTGGGCGCTGCTGACGGTGGTGGTTCCGCTCCTGGGGCTCGTGGTCCGCGCCCGGGGCCTGGCGAATTACGCGGCCGCGATCCGCGGCGCCGGTGCAAGCGTCGCCCGGAGCGTGTGGATGTCGGCCACGGCGGCGACGCTCATGCTGGTGCTCGGGTTGCTGCTCGCATATCTGGTGGAGCGCCGGGGCCCGAAGCGGCACGAAGCGCTCGACACGGTCCTGCTGCTCCTCTTCGCCGCGCCGGGCACGGTGATCGGGATCGGACTGATCCTCATCTGGAACCGGACCGGGCTCACGTGGCTCTACGGAAGCGCCGCCATCATCCTCGTCGGCTACATCGGGCACTTCACGCCGCTCGCCGCCCGGGCGGTTGGCGTTGGTCTGCGTTCACTCTCGCCAGGTATCGAGGAAGCGGCGCGCCTCGCGCGAGTTCCCTGGGGCCGCGCGCTCCGGCGGGTGCTGCTGCCGATGGTGCGCCCCGCCCTCGCGGGTGCGTGGTTCCTCGCGTTCATCTTCTGCCTGCGCGATCTCGACCTCGCGGTGACGATCTATCCGCCAGGCGCCGAGACGCTGCCGATCCGCGTCTACACGCTGATGGCCAACAGCCCCGAGCCGGCGATAGCGGCGCTCGCGCTGCTGATGGTCGGGCTCACCGCGGCCGTCCTCTGCGTCGCGTGGGGCGGGCTCGCGACGTTCCGGGCCTGGAACGGCCGGTGAGCCTCATCCGCTTCGAGGACGTCCACTTCAGCTACGGCCGGGAGCCCGTCCTCAGCGAGCTCAATCTCAGCGTTCCCGACGGGGCGGTGACGGTGCTCGTCGGCCCGTCGGGTTCGGGCAAGAGCACCGTGTTGAGACTGATCGCCGGATTCGAGGCGCCCCAGCGGGGCGTGGTCTTGATCGGCGACGAGGCGACGAGCCGCGACGGCCGCATACTGGTTCCTCCCGAGGCGCGCGGCGTGAGCATGGTCTTCCAGGACCTCGCGCTCTGGCCTCACATGACCGTGCGGCAGACCCTTGAGCTCGTCCTCGGCCGCGAGGTGCCGTCCCCCGACCGGCGCCGCAGGATCGACGAGACGCTTGCCGTGGTTGGCCTCGAAGGCCACCGCGAAGACCGTCCGTCAGACCTCTCGGGCGGCGAGCGCCAGCGGGTGGCGCTGGCCCGCGCCATCGTCACGCGCCCGCGCATCCTGCTCATGGATGAGCCGCTGTCGAATCTCGACCCGCCGCTCCGCTCCGCCCTGATGGACGAGATCCGCCAGCTTCAGCAGCAACTCGGGCTGACGATCCTCTACGTCACCCACAACCAGCAGGAAACGTTCGGCCTCGGCGATCACGCCGCCATCTTCCGGGGCGGCAGGGTCGAGCAGTGGGGTACGCCGCGCGATCTCTACGACCGCCCCCGCACGGCCTTCGTCGCGTCGTTTCTCGGTAAGTGCGCGCTCCTGCCGTCGTCGATCAGGGGAGGGCGGCTCGAGTCCGCGCTCGGCGAACTGCCTCTTGCCGAGACGCGCGCGCCGAGCACGTCCGAGGTCTGCGCGGTGATCCGTCCCGAGGACGTGCTCGTGAACGATGACGGGCCGTTCCGCGGCAAGGTCGAGCGGGTCGTCTGTCTCGGCGGCGCGTTCGAAGCCGAGATGGCGGGCCCGGGCTGGCGACTGTTGACGATCCTCCGGGAGGAGCGCCCGCTCGGCACCGTCCTTCCATTCAGAATCTCCAGGGTTGGGCTTGACAAAGTAACTCAACTTGTGTTGAGTAGTAGATCCCTGGAGGTGAAGTTTATGAACCCCTTGGATCGGCTGCTCCATGACGAGTTGAACGGCTTGCTCGATCGCATCGCGACGACAGTGCCCGGCGGGAGCCTCGCCGCCGCCACTACGGCGCACCCGGCGCTCCGCGCGCGCTTGGACGAGGCCGAGGCGCGCCTCGCCGCGCTTCGCGCCACCCTGCTCGAGAGCTACGGGGACTGGGGTCGAACCCTCGAGGACCTGGAAAACCTCTGGGCCGTCGCCGCCTGGAGGCGGGAGGAGGCCTCCCTCGCTGCCTAGCAGGCCGCTCCCAAAGGCCCATCTGCGTCGTTGGCTCGGTCGCTCCTCCCTGCGACGTACAACCGCGTACGTCTCAGTCGTCGCTCATTCGCCGCCTCGCATCTGGACCTTTTTGAGCGGCCTGCCCAGCCTCGGAGCGCCTTTTCCCCAGGAGACGCCGAAGGACGCCGGGGCGGGTGGCCCACGCCTGCTTCTGTTCCGATGCGAACTCGTCCTTCACCGCCTCGAAGCGCTGCCAGTAGTCGGGCATGAGCTTCGCGAGGCTGACCTGAACCGCGATCAGCCGCGCCGCGTCGTCGATGGCGTCTCTCGGCCGCGATGTCAGGCGTCCGCGCTGATCCTCGGTCAGGCCCGACGTGATGGCCGTGTCGAGCCGGCGGAGGAACGCGAGCACCAGCGCCAGGAACTCTTCGCGATCCGCGCTGCTCTCGGCCACCGGGAGCGGCCGGCCGCCCGCGCGCCGGATCTGCACCAGGAGGTCGAGAGACGCCGCGTCGATCGCCTCCTCGAGCCGCTCCAGGATCAGCGCATCGATCCGCGCCTTCAAGCCGCGCGCGTCGCCGGGGTCCCGGCGCAGCGACGTGCCGAACGGCGTCCTCACGGCGCCAGCATCCTCTCGAGGCCGGTCTTGAACGACAAGGGCTCGAGCCCGAACGCGCGGTAGAACGGCATCGGGTCGCACGTGCCGTCCTCCTCTAGCATCAGGAGCTGATCGGTCGTCACCGGAAAGAACGGCAGCGACTGGAGCACGAACGTCACGCGGCGCATGAGCGGAAGCGGGAGATGAACCTTCCGCACCTTCCGGCGTTTCAGCACCAGCGCGATGAGATCGAGAATTTCGACGAGCGAGTAGGCGTCGGGCCCGCCGATCTCGTACGTCTGACTGATCGAGCGGGCCTGATCGAGGGCGCGCGCGAAGCCCCCGGCCACGAGCGAGACCGGCACAGGCTGCAGCTTCGCCTCGCCGCTGCCGATCACGGGCACGACTGGCAGCCGCCGCACCATGCGCGCCAGCATCGTCACAAAGTCATCGCCGGGGCCGTAGATGATCGACGGCCGGAGAATCGTCCAGTCGAGCCCGCTCGACCGCACGGCTTCCTCCGCGCGCCACTTCGTCTGATGGTAGCGCGAGCGCGCGTTGGGCCGGGTGCCGAGCGCGCTCATGTGGACCACGCGGCGCACACCGGTCGTCGTGGCCGCCGCGAGAACGTTCACCGTGGCGTCGACGTGGAGCCGCTCGAACGTGACGGCGGTCGCCGGATGCTCGCGGATGATCCCGACGAGGTGGATGACCGCGTCGCAGCCCGACATCGCTTCGTTCAGCGTGCGTCGCGCGAGCACGTCGCCCTCGACGCGCTCGATCGCTTCGAGGCCCTTCAGCGACGGCTCGGAGCCGCGGCGGACGAGACACCGGACGACGTGGCCTTCTGCGCGAAGCGCCTGGATGAGGGCCCGGCCCACGAAGCCGGTGCCGCCGGTGACGAACACCCGGTGCATCGTGAGCGAATCGTAACATAGCTGTCCGCGCTCCACCCGAAGCGCGGGAAACCGCGGGGCGAATGCTATGATGGGTTTGATGCGCGTGTTCCCTCGGCTCTGCGCAGTGCCACTCGCGCTGGCTCTGCTGCCGACCCTCGCGCCCGCCCAGCTGCCCGACTTCTCCGGCGTCGACGAAGCCGCTCTCGACGCGGTCGCCTCGGGCGAGATCCCCGGCGCGGTGATCCTGGTCGGTCAGGGCGACCAGATCCTGTATCACCACGCCTTCGGCAACCGCCGGCTGCGCCCGTCGCGCCAGCCGATGACCGAGGGCACGGTCTTCGACATCGCGTCGCTCACGAAGCCCCTTGGCACCACGCTCGCCGTGATGGTGCTCGTCGAGCGCAACAAGATCCGGCTCGACGCTCCCCTCGGCAGGTACCTCCACGAGTTCAGGAGCCGCGCGTTCAACGAGGTCACGATCGAGCGCATGCTCGCGCACCGCGCCGGGTTCCCCGCGCTGCCACCCGACGCCGCGCTGCGTCCAGGCTTCCCGCGCGCCGCGCGCGCGCTGGCCGGCGTCGGGCTCGAATACCCGCCCGGCACCGGTTTCCAGTACAGCGACATGGGCTTCATCCTGCTCGGCGAAGTCGTGCGCCGCGTGAGCGGCGAGCCGCTCGACCAGTACCTCCGGCGCGTGCTCTTCAGCCCGCTCGGGCTGGCCGATACGACGTTCCGCCCCGGCGACCGTCTGCGCGCGCGCACGGCGCCCACCGAGTACGTCAACCGCCACCTGCTGCTCGGCGAGGTGCACGACCCGCACGCGCGCCTGCTCGGCGGTGTCGCGGGGCACGCGGGGATGTTCTCGACCGCGCGCGACCTGGCGCGCATCTGCCAAATGCTGGTCGACCACGGCACGTTCGCCGGCCGGCGCGTCCTCGAGGCGAGCACCGTGCGTCAGATGTGGACGCCGTGGCCCAGCCCTGACAGCCCGCGCGCGCTCGGCTGGGACGTCACGTCGGTCTACGCGGAGGCGATGGCGCCGTTCTTCCAGCCGGGATCGGTCGGCCACACCGGGTTCACGGGGACAGCGGTCTGGATCGATCCGGTGACGCGCACCTACATGATCATCCTGACGAACCGCGTGCATCCGTACGGCAACGGCTCGGCCCGGATCCGCGAGCTGCGTACGCGGGTCGCGGCCGCGGTCGGCGCCGAGCTGTTCTATGCGCCCACACGACGCTCCCGACCGGCCATGTGCTGACGGGGCTCGACGTGCTGGTCTACCAGAACTTCGCGCCGCTCAAGGGGCAAAGGATCGGCCTGGTCACGAACCAGACCGGCCTGGACAGCACACGGCGTCGCACGATCGATCTGCTCGCGGGCGCGCCGAACCTGCGCCTGCAGGCGATCTTCTCGCCCGAGCACGGCCTCGCCGGCGACGCCATCAGCGACGTGCCGAACGGTTACGACACCCCAACCGGGCGCCCGGTGTGGAGCCTCTACGGCCCGACACGGCGGCCGACGCCGGAGATGCTCCGCGGGATCACGGCGCTGGTCTACGACATCCAGGACGTCGGCACCCGCTACTACACCTACCTGACAACGCTCGTCTACGCGATGGAGGAGGCGGCCCGCTACAACATCCCGCTCTTCGTGCTCGATCGGCCGAATCCGATCACCGGGCGGATCGTCGAAGGGCCGGTCAACGATCCGGACTTGCGATCGTTCACGGCGCCGCATCCGATCCCGGTGCGCACGGGGCTGACGGTCGGCGAGTTCGCGCGGCTCGCCGCCGCCGAGCGGCAGATCCCCGTGTCGCTGACGGTCGTGCCGCTGGCGGGCTGGGATCGGTCGCAGTGGTTCGACCAAACGGGGCTGCCGTGGGCGAACCCGTCCCCGAACATCCGCTCGTTGACGGGGGCGCTGCTCTACTCCGGGATCGGCCTGCTCGAGGGGACGAACCTCTCGGTCGGCCGCGGCACGGCCGCGCCGTTCGAGATCGTCGGCGCGCCATGGATCGAGCCGAACGGGCTCGCGGAGACGCTGAGCCGCCGCGGCCTCCCGGGCGTGCGGTTCGAGCCGGTGTACTTCACGCCACTCTCAGATGCGTATGCGACCCAGCAGTGCGCCGGCGTGCAACTCGTGGTGACCAACCGCAACACGATCCGCCCGGTCACGGTCGCGCTCGCGCTGGCGAGCGACCTACGCGCGCGTCACCGCGACCAGTTCAGGCCGGAGACGATCCAGAACCTCCTCGTGAATCGGCCGACGATGTGGGCTTTCCTGCGCAACGAGTCGCTGGAGCGGTTGCTGGCCTGGGCTGAGCTGGAGCGCGACAACTTTCTGAAGCGCCGCGCGCCCTACCTCATCTACCGCTAAAACATCGAAGGGGGCCTCGGCGGCCCCCTCCGAGCCTCCCCCAGAACCGGATTGCGCCGGCACAGCCGGCGCTCGAAGGCAGATACTCCGGCGGGGTCAGTCGCGCTCCACGACCTTTAATCCTGAGGGCAGCTCGGGGCGGAGCCTGGGGCGGCTGCCGCGGGGAATCGCTACCGCCGACGCGTCGCCGTCGCTGACGAAGCGGTCGCCGGGGGTCCGGTCGAAGTAGGCGAGCCAGTAGGCGAGCTCGCGCTCGAGCGCCTGGATGCGCGGCAGCCCGGCCGTGTCGAACGCGCTCGAGAACGGCGACGCCGTCGGCCCGCCCGAGACCTTGAGGATCGCGTCGTACTGGTAGGTGGTCCCGTTGGCCGTCCCGCGCAGCGCCCACTCGACCTCGCGCGGATACACGCCGTGGGGCAGCGCGATCGTGCGGATGCGATAGCCCGGCACGTACCGGCCGATCCATTCCTGCGCCTGCGCGATCTGCGTGCGGACCACGGCCTCGGAGTACTTGCCCAGGTTCGCGTGCCAGAGCGTGTGGTTGCCGATCTCGAAGCCGTGGGCGACGAGGTATTGGAGCTTGCGCTTCTCGTACTCGGGCTGGTTGAACAGGCGATTCGGCCGGCTCGCGCCCGGCAGGACGAAGAAGGTCGCGGTGCGCCCGAAGTCCGGGTACCGCGCGGCGAACGCCTCGAGAATGCCGACGGCGCAGTTCGGGTCGATCGTAGGCTCCCCGCCGCGCTCGAGGTAGCGGAACTGCCCCGGGGACGAGTCGTCGAAGGTGAGCACGACGGGAGTCGTGCCGGCCGGGAGCGCGATCCGGCCGTCGACGAGGTCGTTCAGGCCGACGAGGCGATAGCCCTTCGCGTAGAGTGTCTCGAGATCGCGGCGAAAGTTCGCGGGCGTGCGCGTCCAGCGGTCCTCGGGCTGATCGACCTTGTGATACTCGAGGATCATCACCCGCCCGAGCTCGTTCGGCACGAGCGTCTCGGCGGCGACGGGGGGCGCGAGTGCCTGCAGGAGGCCGAGGAGGAGCGCGCCGATCACTCCGTCACCGATCGCGTCGCCTCACCGGTGGTCGCGCTGGCGTCCTTCGGCCCGAGCGCGGCCGCCGTGTAGGCGTTGCGCGGATTCCAGAGCATCCAGCCGATGCCGCCGGCTTCGGCCGCGGCCCGGACCTGGGCCTGGACCTGGCTCACCCCGAAGAAGCGATGGTCGAACGCATAGTCCCTGAAATCCTGGAGCCACGGGCGCACGCTCACGACCGACTTGGCCGCGCGCTTGCGGATCAGACGGACACTCTCGTGCACGACCTCGTATGGGTGCGCGACGGGGTTGCGGAAGCCGGGAATGCCGAGATGGTACCCGGACGGGTAGACCATCGGGCAGAGGTAGTCGACGTGCGGCGCCACCTCCTCGATCCGCTGGCCGATGTCGGTGTCGTTCGGGTTGAAGGCGGTGTAGCCGAAGAGGTCGACCGCCAGGAACGCGCCGGTCGGCCCGATCTCGCGCCGCGCGCGCTCGAGGAAGGCCGCGATCGTCGGCAGCCGCGTCTCCCGGGTGTTGGGCTTCGAGTAGCCCGCGGACCCGAGCCGCCCGTCGGTCGGGAAGCGCATGTAATCGAACTGCACCTCATCGAAGCCGCGCCGGACCGCCTCCCTGGCGATCGCGATGTTGTAGGCCCAGACCTCTTCCCGGAAGGGGTCGACCCACGCGAGCTTCTCGTTGTCGATCCAGGGCTGGCCCGTGCGCGTGTCGATGATCGCCAGGTCGGGCCGATGAGCGGCGAGAACGTTGTCCTTGAACGCGACGATCCGCGCGATCGTGTAGACGCCGCGCGCCTTCAGGTCGGCCATCAGATCGGCGAAGTCCCGCATCGTCGCCGGCCCCTGCGCGCCGGCCGACAGGGCGAGCGGAATTTCGGTGGGGTAGAGGATCCAGCCGCGATCGCCCTTCACGTCGATCACGACGGCGTTCAACTCGGTCCGTTCGATCAGGTCGAGCACCCGACCCCGAATGCCGCGGTGGTTGACCCCGTAGTAGGTCAGGTAGACGGCCTTGATCGCCTGGGGCTTCAAGGTCGCCTCGACCGGGTCCATCGTCGGCTCGACGATCGCCTTCGCGTACCCCGGCATCTTGACGATGAGGCGGGCGCCGGGGCTGACACGGTCGAGCGCGAACGCGCCGTCCTCTCCGGTCCTGACCTCGACCCCATCGGCCACGACCGACGCTCCCGCCAGCGGCTCCCGCTGCTCGTCGAAGACGCGGCCGCGCACGGGCGCGGGCCAGGGCCGCGTATCCGGCGGCTTCGGGGCTTCCCATTTCGGGAATTTGATCCCCGGGGTCTGCACGCCGGTCGCCAGCGGGACCCCTAGGGCTTCGATGGCTGGGGACGCGACGGGGACGACCGCCGACGCCGGGGGAGGCGTCAGCGCCGCCGCGGGCGCCGGACGGAGCTCGCGGGGCGAGAAGACCAGGTAACCGAACAGGACGGCCAGGGCGAGGACCAAGATGGCAAAACCGCCATCCAGAAGATGGCGGCGTCTGGATGGCGCGGCTGCAGCGTCCTCCATGGCCGGTAATTCCACGATACACCGACGCGCGAGGGGCACGCAAAATGAAATCTGGGACGTCCGATAGAGGGCGAAATGACTACGCGACGCCGGTGTGGATCACGATCGTGCCGAGGCCGAGCCGCCGATAGCCCACGCTCCTGAGCCCGGCGTTCCGCATCAGCACGACCAGCTCGTCCGGCGTCAGGAACCGCGCGACCGAGTCGGGCAGATAGCGGTAGGCCTCCGCGTCGCCCGCGATCGCGGCCCCGACCACCGGCACCACGCGCTGAAAATACAGCCCGAACACGGACGCGAACACGGGGAGCGTCGGCCGCGTGATCTCGAGCATGATCACGCGCCCGCCGGGTCGCGCGACGCGACGCATCTCCCTGAGCCCCTGCTCCAGATCGGCGAGGTTTCGCAGGAGGAACGCGGACGTGACGCAGGCGAAGCTCGCATCGGCAAACGGCAGCGTGAGCGCGTCC
>QHRS01000069.1:1065-19703 GCA_003221435.1 Candidatus Rokuibacteriota bacterium | reverse complement strand
CTGGGGGGCAAGCCGGCCATCACCGCCGTCGTAGACGACTTCGTGGCCAACGTGGCGGCCGACTCCCGGATCAGCTTCCGCTTCGCCAACGCCAACGTCCCGCGACTCAAGATGCTGCTCGTGGATCAGGTGTGCGAGGCAACTGGCGGGCCCTGCAAGTACACGGGGAAGGACATGCGGGCGGCCCACGCGGGGATGCAGATCAGCGATGCCGAGTTCAATGCCCTCGCCGAGGACCTGACCAGGTCGCTCGACAAGTTCAAGGTCCCGGACAGGGAGAAGACGGAACTGCTGGGGGCCATCGGCGGGCTGCGCTCGCAGGTCGTGAACCAGTGAGCCCCTAAGCCAAGGAGGCCATCGATGGCACGACTGTTTCGGGTTCTGTTGCTGCTTCCCGTGCTCGCCGCGCTGGCAGTGAGCCCCGCCTTGGCGTGGCAATGCCCGGTGCAGTGGAAGGCAGCCGAGGAGGCAATCAAGAAGGCGGAAGGCATGAATGTCCCGCCCGAGGCCAAGGCCATGCTTGAGGACGCCAAGCGGTTCGTGGCGGAGGCCAAGAAGCACCACACCGAGGGCAACACCAAGGTGGAGCACGCGCGCGCCATGTGGAAGGCCAAGGCCGCGGGGGCCATCGCCGACTCCGTCATCACGATCTCCCAGCCGTAGAGCCCTCGCGGTTCATGCGCGCCGGGCCCAGGTTCCGTGTCCTCGCCGGGCTAGCCCTGATCCTCGCCACCCAGGTACCCCGCGACGCCTCGGCCGCGGCCATCTCCCTGCAAGAGATTCTCCTCCGGGCCAAGCCGGCCACGGTGTTGGTCGTCTCCGAGGTCTCCTCTGAGGTCGTCCTCGACTGCGGGTCGGGTGAGCTGAAAGTGGCGCCGAGCCCATCCCGCGAGACAGGCACAGGCTGGTTCGTCGACTCGAACGGATGGGTCGTCACCAACGGCCATGTAGTCCAGCCCGCGCATCAGCCGCCGGCGTGGGTGGCCAACGAGCAAGCCCAGAGGGCCGTTTTGACAGCGTGCGTGTCCGACGAGCTGGCCAAGCAGGGCATCGCGCCCGGTCAGCGCCCGGACCTGGAGGATCAGCTCAGGCGGGCGGCCATGGCCCGCGCCTATCCCAATGCCCGCGTGGAGCTCAAGCCGTCGATCTTCATCCTCATGGCGAACGGGTTTCGTCTCCCGGCCAAGGTCGAAAAGTACAGCCCGCCGGTCAGCGCCCGGACCGGAGCGGGGGTCATGTCGGGACGAGAACGCCAAGATCGGTGACCCGATCCATATTCTCGGGTTCCCGGGAGTGGTGCTCACGCACGAATTGCTCAACTCGACGGCGAAGGTGGAGGCCTCGGTCACGAACGGCGCGGTCTCCGGCTTCAAGCAGGATGTGCAGAATCAGCCGGTCATCCAAACCGATGCGCCCGCTGCGTGGGGAAACTCCGGAGGCCCCGCCGTTAACGCTCAGGGTGACATCGTCGGGGTGCTGACCTTCGTCTCCCTCGCACCGGGCGCCGAGGGCAGCATCGTCCAAGGCTTCAACTTCATCATCCCGGCCGATGCGGTGAAGGAGTTCCTCAGGGGGACGAAGGTCGATCTTGGCGAACGGAGCCCGTTCAACGAGAAGTGGTTCTCCGGTCTTCGGAAGTTCTTCGGCGACGACTGGAGCGGGGCGCTGGAAGATATCAAAGCAGCCGATCGCCTGCAGCCCGAGTTCCCCGACCTCCGACGCCTGATGACGGAGGCTGGGGACAAGATCAAGAACCCGCCGCCGCGGCCCTTCCCCTGGCGTCCGGTAGGCGGCGCCGTGGTGCTCTTGATCGTGGGCGCCGCCGTCGTGGTCGTGTTTCAGCGGATGCGCTGGGACCGGTTGCGCATGAACCCGGCCGACCTACTTCGCCTCTCGAGCGGCGGGATGCAGCCGGCCCTGCTCGACGTCCGCGATTCCATGCTGTATCGCGCCAGCCCGTACCGCGTTCCGGGGGCCGTGCGCGTGAATCCCGACCAGCTCGAGTCCGAGCTGGTGGCACGAGGGATCGACCGAGCCCGAACCGTGGTGACGTGCTGCATCGCCGACGAGCGCAACAGCGCGCGGGTTGCGCGACGGCTGCTTGCCCTCGGCTACTCGGAGGTCCACGTCCTCAAGGGTGGCCTCGGGGGGTGGGCCCAGGCCGGACTGCCGCTGGAGCCGAAGCCGCTCGGCGACTGAACCGTCTCCGGGACGCGAACGTGGCGGGTCCCGTCTGAGCCTCGACATCTGGGGCCCGCCCGGCGCTCCGGGCCCCACCCCTGGTACATTTATCTTGGCCGTAAACGCCCCTCCGTGTTAGAAAAACTCATGCGTCTGGAATCGATCAGCCTGCACGGGTTCAAGTCGTTCGGCGAGAAGACCGTGGTGAAGGTCTTCCCCGGCATCACGGGGATCGTCGGCCCGAACGGCTGCGGCAAGAGCAACATCGCCGAGGCGGTGCGCTGGGCGCTCGGCGAGCAGAGCGCCAAGTCCCTGCGCGGCAACCGAATGGAGGACCTGATCTTCCACGGTTCGGCCTCGCGCAAGCCCGTCGGCCTCTCCGAGGTCGAGCTGTGCTTTGCGAATGACGGCGCGCTCTCCGTGCCCTGGAGCGAGGTTTCGGTCAGCCGGCGGCTCTACCGTACCGGCGAGAGCGAGTACCTGCTGAACAAGAACGCCTGTCGACTCAGGGATATCCTCGACCTCTTCTCGGGGACCGGCGCGAATCCGCGGGCGTACTCCATCATGGACCAGGAGAAGCTGAACCACGTCCTCACCGCCAAGCCGTACGAGCGCCGGATCTTCATCGAGGAGGCCGCCGGCATCGCGCGCTACAAGCAGCAGCGTAACGAGACGCAGGGCAAGCTCGATGCGACGAAGCAGAACCTGCTGCGGGTCCGCGACGTGATGGACGAGGTACGGCGGCAGCTCGGCTCGCTCGAGCGCCAGGCGAAGAAGGCCCGGCAGTACAAGGGCCTCCACGCGGAGAAGCAATCGCTCGCGCTCTCGATCCTCGCCGGGGATTACGCGGCGCTGACCGCCGAGGGCGACCGCCTCCGGGCTGAGCTCGATCGCCTGGGCGACGGCGAGCGCGCGCTGCG
This sequence comes from Candidatus Rokuibacteriota bacterium, assembly GCA_003221435.1. Classification (GTDB taxonomy): domain Bacteria; phylum Methylomirabilota; class Methylomirabilia; order Rokubacteriales; family CSP1-6; genus AR9. Next base: position 16,602 of record QHRS01000069.1, on the reverse strand, counting down.
GGTCCGGCTGTCCGGCCTCGGCGCTCGCGAGGCCACGCAGCGCACGGCGCAGGAGGAGATGCAGCACCGCCTCGCCGACCTCCGGCAGGGAGTCCAGAAAATTCAGGGCGAGGTCGAGCGACTCATCGAGCGCCGCGAGCAGATGGGCATGCAGATCCGTGAGCTGGCGGATGAGGAGGTGCGGCTGGCCGAAGACGTGCGCCTGACCGAAGAGCGGACCGTGTCGCTGGCGGGTGAACGGGAGGCTGTCCGGACGGCGCTGGAGGAAGCCGAGGCGTCGGCGACGGAGCGCGCCCTCGCCGCTGAGGAGCTCCAGGCGCGGCTCGATCGATGCCGCGCCGCGCTCGCGGACGACCGCAGCCGTCTCGAGGCGCTGCGGCTCGAGCAGGTGCGAGTCGCGGCCGCGCGGGCCGATCTCACGCGGTCCGCCGGCGAGCTCCGGGAACGACAGGCTCAGCTCGAACGCCGCGGGACCCGGCTCTCCCAGGAGCTGGCCGACACGCGCGCGGAGGCGGGGCGCCTCGCCGCACAGCGGGCGGCGTGGGAGGAGGCGCGGGATCGGGCCGTCGCAACGCTCACGGCGCTCGAGGCGCAGCGAGCCCAGCTCGAGGCCGACCTCGACGACCGCGAGCCCCGCTTGGCCGCCGCCGAGGCGCGGCTGGCCGAGACGCGGATCGCCCTGGCGGCGCGCCGATCCAGTCTCGAAGCTCTGGAGCAGCTCGAGCTGGCGCGGGAAGGGTACGGCGCGGGCGTGCGGGCCATGTTCAGCGAGGCGGGCGCGCCGCGACTCCCGGGGATCCTGGGAACGGTGGCGGACCTCATCGAGGTTCCCACGGGTCTTGATACGGCGGTCGAGGCCGTCCTCGGCGAGCGGCTCCAGTGGATCGTCGTGGAGCGCTTTGAGCAGGCGCGCGAGGCGGTGGCACTGCTTGGCGCCGAGCGCGCCGGATCGGCGACCTTCGTGCCGATCGAGACGCTGCCGCCGCCGGGCGCCGTGCCGCGTGACGAGGACGGGGTGAAATGGGCGGCCCACGCAGTGCGAACGCCGAACGCCGGGCTGCTCCATTATCTGCTCGGGCGGGTCGCGATCGTCGACGATCTCGACGGCGCCGAGCAGCTCTGGCGCCGCAACGGCGTGGCGGCGACGTACGTGACCCGGGCGGGCGAAGTCCTGTCACCCGGGGGGCGGCTGCGCGGTGGGAGCCCGGCGGGGGCTGTGGGCCCGGTTGCCGAGCATTCGCTGCTCCGGCGCAAGCGCGCGCTCCGCGAGCTGGGCGGCGAGGCGGAGCGGCTGACCGAGGGACTGGGCGAGGCCCAGTCGACAGCGGCGGCCCTCGACGCCGAGGTGGCAGCCCTGCGTGAGCGCCTTCTGGCGCTCCGGCAGGCGATCCAGGCCGGCGAGCACGCGCGCCTCGCCGGGGAAAAGGACGTCGCGCAGTCGGTACGGGAGCACGAGCGCGTGCACCGCCACGTGGAGACGCTCCAGACCGAGCTGGAGGACGTGGCCGGAGAGCGCGCCGAAACCGAGGTGACGCTCGAGCGGCTCTTGGCGCACACCGCCCTCACCCGCCAGGCCGAGGAAACCCACGAATCGGCGATGGCGGCCCTGCGCACGTCGATCGAGGTGGCGCAGGTGCAGGAGAAGGGGGCCGTGACGGAGCTGACCGAGTCTCGCGTGGAGGTGGCCGCGACGGCGGAGCGGGTCGAAGCCCTCAAGCGGGAACTGGTTCGCCTGGACGAGCTGCGGGCTGAGCTGACCGCGCGGCTCGGGCAGGATCGGACACGACGGCTGCAGATCCGCGAGCGCAGCGGGGGGCTCGTCGAGGAACGGCAACGCACGGACGCGGCGGCGCGCGAGGTCGCCGCGGATCGCGACCGTCTTCTCGACGAGGAGCGAGGCCTAGCGGAGCAGCATGAGGCCCTCGTCTCGGAGCTGCGAGGAATCGAGGCCGAGTCACGCTCGCTCCAGGCCGAGCTGGGAAAGCTCGGCGCCTCGGCGCACGCGCTCGAGCTCCGGGCGACCGAAGGTCGCGTCCGGCGCGAGGAGCTGGGACAAGAGGCTCGACGCGCCTTCGCCGTGGCGAGCGAAGCGGAGCTGCTCGCCCTGCACGATCCCGCCCGGAAGGCTGACACGACGCGGGCCCGGCTCCTGGAACTCGAAGAGAAGATCGTCTCGATGGGCGCGGTCAATCTCGTCGCCGACGAGGAGTATCGCGAGCTGGACGAGCGGCTCTCGTTCCTTCGCGCGCAGCACGACGATCTGGTCACGTCCATGAAGGACCTGGAAAAGGCACTTCGCGGCGTCACCCGGACGGCCCAGGAGCGGTTCCGACGGGCGTTCGATGACATCAACGCCCAGTTCACCCGGATCTTCGAGCGGCTCTTCGAGGGCGGTCGGGCCGAGCTGCGTCTGGTCGAAGGCGAAGAAAGCGAAGATCCCCTCGAGGTTGGCGTCGAGCTGATGGCGCAGCCACGCGGCAAGCGGCTTCAGGCCGTGACGTTGATGTCCGGGGGTGAGAAGGCGCTGACAGGTCTGGCGCTCCTGTTCGCGATCTTCTACTACCGCCCGAGCCCCTTCTGCGTCCTCGACGAGGTCGATGCGCCGCTGGATGAAGCCAACATCCATCGGTTTGTCCGCGTCCTCCGCGAGCTCACCTCCCGGACGCAATTCCTCGTGATCACCCACAACCGGAAGACGATGGAAGCGACCGACGCGCTCTACGGGGTGACGATGGAAGAGCCGGGGCTTTCCCTACTCGTCTCGGTCAACCTTTCGCTCGAGCCGGCCTAAACTCTCTCGCTCGTTGACTTTTCCGGACGTGGTCGACTACACTCGACTGCGAGCCCGGCACATGTCGTCGATCGGACCCTATCTCCGCGAGCGCCGTGAAGCGCGGGGCGTCTCCCTGAAGGAGATGGCCCGATCGACACGGGTGCGCGAGCGCTATCTCGAAGCGCTCGAGGCCGAGACCTTCGCCGAGCTTCCGGCCGTCGTGTTCACCAGGGGGTTCATCCGCGCCTACTGCCAGATCCTCAAGGAACCATGCGAGGAGGCGCTGCGGCTGTACTCGGAGCAGATCGGAGCGCCGATCCCGACCGGTGAAAGCGCGCGGATCGTGGGCCCGCTCGAGCGCGATGGTCGCGGGCGAGAGCCGATTCTGATCAGCCTCGTGCTGCTGGTCATTCTGGGCGTGGCGCTCTTCGGCTTGACCTTTGCACTCCAGGGCCGGTCCAGGCAGGCGGTGTCCGCCTCGGATCGCCGCAATGCGGCCCGCTCGAACGGATCGGGCGAGCCCCTGGCGCCGCTCCCGGTTGCACCTGCGCCGTCGGCGCCGCAATCGATCCCGGCGCCGGTGAGGCCGGTCGCGCCGCAGCGGACCGTAGGCGTCGCGGGGACGGCGCCGTACCGGCTGGTGGCGCGGGTGAAGGAAACGACGTGGCTTCGCGTGCGGACGGAGGACGGCCGTGTGACCGAAGAAACGATGTCGCCGGGCGACGTGCGGGAGTGGGTCTCCAACCGGCGCTTCGTCCTCACGATCGGCAATGCGGGCGGTCTCGCGCTCGAGCTGAACGGGCAGTCGCTCCCCCCGCTCGGCCCGAGTGGCGCCGTGATTCCGCAACTCGTCATCCCGCCGGACCGGCCGTGAAGTTTCTCGCGTCGCTGACGGACCGCCTGCGCGACGGCCTCAGGCGGTCGCACGAGTTCCTCGGCGGACAACTCGACGAGCTCTTCGCGAGCGAGCGCCCGATCGACGATTCGCTGTTCGAGGAGCTCGAGGAGCTGCTGATCGCGGCGGACCTCGGCGTCCTGGTGGCGGAGGATTTCAAGCACCGCGCGCGCGAAGAGGTGATGTTCGGCACGGTCACGCGCGCGGATCAGCTCCGTCCCCTGTTCCGGCGGTTCATCGCCGACACCCTGCGCCCGGCCGCGCAGGGGCTCCGCCTCGAGCATCAGCCAGCGGTGATCCTGATGCTGGGCGTCAACGGCTCCGGCAAGACGACCACGTCGGCGAAGCTCGCCGCGCAGCTCAAGGCAGCGGGCCGCCACGTGCTGCTGGCCGCCGCGGACACGTTCCGTGCGGCCGCGATCGAGCAGCTCGAGGAGTGGGGGCGCCGGGTCGGGGTCGAGGTGATCCGTCAGGAGAGCGGCTCCGACCCGGCCGCCGTCGCGTTCGATGCCGTACGGGCGGCCACCGCCCGGCGCGCCGACGCGCTGATCGTCGATACCGCGGGCCGCCTGCACACGAAGAGCAACCTGATGGACGAGCTGGCCAAGCTCACGCGCGTCGTCGCCCGTCAAATGCCGGGTGCGCCGCACGAGTCGTTGATGGTGCTCGACGCCACGACCGGGCAGAACGGGCTCTCGCAGGCCCGCCTGTTCCACCAGGGGATCGGGCTGACCGGCCTGTGCCTGACCAAGCTCGATGGCACCGCGAAGGGCGGCATCGTCCTGCGCATCCACCGGGAGCTCGGCTTGCCCATCAAGCTCGTCGGCGTCGGCGAACGCGTCGAGGATCTCCAGACCTTCGACGCCGACAGGTTCGCCGAGGCCCTGGTCCCGGTGGACCAATGAACGTCCTCGGCGGGGGGCGCCCAGTGAGTGATCTGGTGTTCATGCGACGGGCGCTCGAGCTGGCGGAAGGGGCGGCGGGACTGACCTCGCCCAACCCGATGGTCGGCGCGGTCGTGGTCCGCGACTCGGTGATCGTGGGCGAGGGCTTCCACGCCGGGCCCGGGCAACCGCACGCGGAGATCGAAGCGCTCCGCGCTGCCGGCGGCCGGGCGCGCGGGGCGACGCTCTACCTGAGCCTCGAGCCGTGCGCGCACCAGGGGCGGACGCCGCCGTGCGCTCCCGCACTGGTCGGCGCGGGTCTTGCGCGCGTCGTGGTCGCGACCGGGGATCCTAATCCGCTCGTTAACGGACGCGGGATCGAGACGCTCCGGCGCGCGGGGATCGCCGTCGAGGTGGGCCTCCTCGAGGCCGAGGCGCGCACGCAGAACCGCGGCTTCTTCACGTGGATCATCGCGCGCCGGCCGCACGTCACGCTGAAGACCGCGATGACGCTCGACGGGAAGATCGCGGACGCCCACGGCGGCTCTCGCTGGATCACGGGCGAGGCGGCGCGGGCCGAGGCCCACCGGCTTCGCAGTCGAGCCGACGCGGTCGTTGTCGGCATCGGCACCGCGCTGGCCGATGACCCTGAGCTGACGGTCCGACTCGGGACGCCGTGGCCGCGCGAGCCGTACCGCGTCGTGGTCGACAGCCAGGCGCGACTGCCGGCCGACGCCCGGTTGGTCCGCGCGGGAACGCCGTCGCGCGCCGTCGTCGCCGTGGGACCGCGGGCTGACGCACGACGAGCCCGCGCGCTCGAGGCCGCGGGGGCGACGGTAGTCGAGTGTCCGGACGGCGGCGGGGGGGTCGACCTTCGCCATCTCCTCACCTGGCTCGCCGCGCGCGAGGTGACCTCGCTGCTGCTCGAAGGTGGCGGCGGGCTGAATGCGGGATTCATCGAGTCCGGCCTCGTCGACCGTGTCGCCGTGTTCGTCGCCCCGCTCGTGCTCGGCGGGCGATCGGCCGTCACGCCGGTCGAGGGCGGCGGACGCGCCCTGAAGGAGGCGCTCCGGATCGTCCGCGCGACATCCCGCTGGATCGGAGAGGATCTGCTGATCGAGGGCGACATCGAGCGCCGCGATTGATGTTTACGGGTATCGTGGAAGAGATGGGGACGGTGAGGGCGCTCGAGCGGGGCCAGGAGACGATGCGCCTCGAGGTCGCCGCCGGGTTCGCGGCGGGCTGCGAGGTCGGCGCCAGCGTGGCGGTGAATGGCGCGTGCCTGACCGTCGTGGCGGGGGATGGCCACACGCTCGTGTTCGATCTGGGCCCCGAGACGGTCCGGTCGACGGCGCTCGGCGAGCTGCGACCCGGCGATCCCGTCAACCTGGAACGGCCGCTCCGGCTCGGCGACGCGCTCGGCGGTCACCTCGTTCTGGGCCACGTGGACGGCGTCGGGACGGTCACCGACGTGGAGCGCGGGACCACGATGCGACTCCGGATCGGGCTGCCGTCACCCGATCTCGAGCCGCTGATCATCCCGAAGGGTTCCGTCGCCCTGGACGGCGTGAGCTTGACTGTTGCGGGGATCGATGAGATGGCGTTCGAGGTGATGGTGATCCCCCACACGCTGGCGGTGACGACGCTCGGGCGGGCCGCGGTGGGCCGTCGGGTCAATCTCGAGACGGACGTCATCGGGAAGTACCTGCTGCGCTCTCTGTCTCTCCGGGTGGTCTCGTGAGCGCATTCGCCACGATCGAGGAAGCCATCGAGGAGATCCGGGCGGGCCGGATGCTCATCGTCGTCGACGACGAGGACCGCGAAAACGAAGGTGACCTGCTGTTGGCCGCAGACAAGGTCACGTCCGAGCACGTGAATTTCATGGCCAAGCACGGCCGCGGACTCATCTGTGTGCCGATGACGGGCGAGCGCCTCGACGCGCTGAGCATCTCGATGATGGTCAACGAGAACACGGCGCCTCTGGGGACCGCGTTCACCGTCACCGTGGACGCGCGGCGCGGCATCACGACCGGCACGTCTGCGCACGACCGGGCGGTGACGATTCGCACGCTCGTGGACCCGCGGACCACGGCCGACGAACTCACCCGTCCCGGCCACATCCTGCCCCTGCGCGCGATGCCGGGCGGCGTGCTGCGGCGTGCGGGTCACACGGAGGCGGCGGTCGATCTGGCCCGGCTCGCGGGCTGTACACCGGCCGGCGTGATCTGCGAGGTCCTCGACGAGGAAGGCGGGATGGCGAGGGTCCCCGAGCTGCTCGCGCTCGCGCGCAAGCACGGGCTCACGGTCATCACGATCAAGAACCTGATCGAGTACCGGGTCCGCAAGGAAAAGCTCGTCCGGCGGATCGCGACGACGAGCCTGCCGACCGAGATCGGCGACTTCACGGCGATCGCGTACGACACCACGGTGGACAGCCGGGTCCCGCTCGCGCTCATCATGGGCGAGGTGGCGGGCGACGATCCCGTGCTCGTGCGGGTGCACTCGGAGTGCCTCACCGGCGACGTCTTCCGCTCCCGGCGCTGCGACTGCGGCTCGCAGCTCGAGAAGGCGCTCTCGATCATCCGGGCCGCGCAGCGAGGCGTCTTCGTCTACATGCGCCAGGAGGGACGCGGCATCGGGCTGCTCAACAAGATGCGCGCGTACGAGCTTCAGGACCAGGGGCTCGACACGGTCGAGGCGAACCTGGCGCTCGGGTTCAAGGCGGACCTCCGGGACTACGGCATCGGCGCCCAGATCCTCGTCGATCTCGGCGTGAAGAACCTGAGGCTGCTCACGAACAATCCGAAGAAGATCGTGGGCCTCGAGGGCTACGGGCTGTCGGTGGTCGAGCAGGTCCCGATCGAGGTCCCGCCGACCGACGCGAATCGTCGGTATCTCGACACCAAGCGCTCGAAGTTGGGCCACCTGTTCCCGTCGCGGTCGTCGGACTGAGATGGCGGGCCGCGCTCCGAAGCGACGGGTGATTCAACAGGGCGCGGGCGCCCGGGCTGGCGCCACGCCCGCGCTCCGCCGCGACACCGCTCAGCGGTCGTCCCCGTCGGGTGATGTCAGCCGAATCGATCGGGAGGGTGATGGCCAGGTCCGCAAGTTCGCCATCATCGCGGCGCGCTTCAACGAGCGGATCACCAAGCGGCTGGTCGACGGCGCGGCGAGCGTGCTCGCGTCCCATGGCATTCCGCCGCGGGATGTCGAGGTCTGCTGGGTCCCGGGCTCGTTCGAGCTGCCACAGGCGGCGGGCCACCTCGCCGCCACCGGGCGCTACGCGGCGATCGTGTGCGTCGGCGTCGTGATCCGCGGCCAGACGCCCCACTTCGAGCACGTCGCGCGGGAGGCGGCGAGCGGGATCCAGCACGTGGCGCTGACCTCGGGAGTGCCGGCGACGTTCGGCGTCGTCACGGCGCTCAGCGAGGAGCAGGCATGGGACCGCGCCGGCGGAGAGGTGGGAAACCGCGGCGAGGAAGCCGCGGAAGCCGCCCTGGAAATGGCCGAGTTCGTCGCGCGGGTGGCGAAGCGTGGGAAAACGCCGTAGATCGCGCGAGCTGGCGCTGCAGTGCCTCTACGAGCTCGACCTCCACGGTGACTCGCAGGCGGAGCCCCGCTTCGGCGACTTCTGGGCCCGGCATCCCGCCGATGAGGAGGTCCGCACGTTCACCGAGGAGATCGTCCGCGGCACCCGGGAGCACCAGTACAAGATCGACGAGATGATCGGGCAGTTCACGGAGCACTGGAGCCTCGAGCGCATGGCGGTCGTGGACCGGAACATCCTCCGTCAGGGCATCTTCGAGCTGCTCTGGGAGAACGACGTCCCGCCGAAGGTCGCGATCAACGAGGCGCTCGAAGTGGCCAAGAAGTTCAGCACCCAGGAATCGAGCCGGTTCATCAACGGCGTCCTCGATCGGATTCGCAAGGAGCTCCGTCCAGGCTCCTGAATGCGGTACGCGGTCCTCTCCGATATTCACGCCAACCTCGAGGCGTTGCGCGCGGTGCTGGCCGACTGCCGTGGTGAGGTCGATGGTGCCGTTTGCCTGGGCGACCTCGTCGGCTACGGCGCCGATCCGATCCCGTGCATCGAGCTGCTCGCGGAGCGCGCGGTCGCCCTGGTCGCCGGCAACCACGAGTACGGCGTGACCGGGAAGCTGGCGCTCGGGTGGTTCAACTCGTACGCGCGGGCGGCCGCCGCGTGGACGGCCGAGCAGCTCGACGTGGACCACCGCGCATACCTCGGGTCGTTAGCGCTCACGGCGTTGGTGGCCGAGGCGACGCTGGTCCATGCGAGCCCGTCGCGTCCGGACGAGTGGGAGTACCTGATCACGGCCGAAGAGGGCTTCGACGCGTTCTCGGCGTTCGACACGCGGCTCTGCTTCATCGGGCATTCCCACCGGCCGGCGTACTGGTCGCTCGGCGCCACGGGGCCCGTCTGGGGATCCGGCGCGTTCGACATCGCGCTCGAAAGCGGCCGGCGCTACCTCGTGAACGTGGGCAGCGTCGGCCAGCCGCGCGATCGCGATCCGCGCGCGTGTTACGCGATCTGGGATCGCACCGCGCGTCGGATCACGATTCGCCGCGTCACCTACGACGTGGCCGAGGCCCGGCGCAAGATCATCGCAGCCGGGCTGCCGAGGCTCCTGGCCGATCGGCTCGAGAATGGAACCTGACCCGGGATCGCGGCCCGGTGCTCGATGGGGCATCGCAACCGCGCTCGTCGTCGGCGGCGGGGCGCTGACGCTCGCGTTTCCCCGTGTCGACCTTCACGCGCTCGCCTGGGTGGCGCTCGTCCCGATGTTCGCCGCGGCCGTTCAGTGGCCACCGCGGGCCGCGCTCGGGTGGGCGTGGCTCGGCGGAACCGTGTTCTTCCTCGGACTCCTGCGGTGGCTCGACTGCACGTTCCGGCTCTACAGCGCCATTCCCTGGCCGCTGACCTGGCTGCCGATCGCGGCACTCGCGGCGTATTGCGGCCTCTATTTCGGGCTCGTGTCGCTGGGCATGGCATGGCTCGCCCGGCGCAGGGGACAGGGCTGGGCGCTCGCCGCGGCGCCCGCGCTGTGGGTGGCGGGCGAGTGGGTGCGCGGCTGGCTCATGGGTGGATTTCCGTGGGGGCTGATCGGCTACTCGCAGTATTCGGTGCTGCCGGTGATCCAGGTCGCGGAGCTGACGGGAGTCTACGGAGTGTCGTTCGTCGTCGTCGCGGTGAACGCGGCGATCGCCGGGATGCTCGTGCTCCCGCGGCGCCGGGCGCTGGCGGGCGTCGTCGCGACCGGCTCCCTGCTCGCCGCCGTCCTGATCTTCGGCGAGGCGCGCCTCGGCGCGCCGCCGCCGCCGGCCCGACAGTCGCTCGTGGTCCTGCAGCCCTCGATCGAGCAGGCGCTGAAGTGGGACCCGGCGCACCAGACCACGACGCTCGCGACCTATCTCGAGCTGACCCGCCGGGCCGCGAGAGAGCGCCCCTCCCTTATCGTTTGGCCGGAAACCGCCTCGCCGACCGTCTTCCGGCGCGACGCGAAGCTCCAGCGCGTCCTCGGGGACATCTCGACCGCGAGCGGGGCCGCGATCGTGGTCGGCTCGATCGACGTCTCGGACAGCGGGCCGGTCCGCTATTACAACAGCGCCTTTTTGCTCGCGGGGCGGGGAATTGTCGGCCGCTATGATAAGATGCATCTCGTCCCGTTTGGGGAATACGTTCCGTTGTCGAGGCTGATCGGCTTTGTCCGGGGTTGGGCCGAATTCATCGCGGACCTCGAGCCGGGCCCCGGCCCCGTCGTCTTCCCGGGCCCGCCAGCCCCGTTCGGGGTCATCATCTGTTACGAGGGAATCTTCCCCGAGCTGGTCCGAGCGTTCGTTCGAGGTGGCGCGCTCTTCATGGTGAACATGACCAACGACGCGTGGTTCGGTCGCACGAGCGGCCCGTGGCAGCACCTCGCGATGTACCCGCTCCGCGCCGTCGAGCACCGCGTGGCGATCGCGCGAGCGGCGAACACGGGCGTGTCGGCGTTCATCGCGCCGACGGGCCGGATCGTCCGCGAGGCCGCCCTGTTCGAGCGCGGCATCCTGGCGGACGCGCTGCCGCTCCGCGGGGGTGTCACCCTGTACACCCGGCTCGGCGACTGGTTCGTCTGGGCGTGCATCGCGGCATCGGGCGCGCTGTTCGCGCCGGGGCATCGCCATGCTGAGTGAGCTCAAGCGCGACGTCGCCGAGATCGATCGTCGGCTCGACGGCCTCCGGAGGCACCTTTGACCTCGAAGCCAAGGAGGAGCGCCTCCGCGTCATCGAGGCCGAGATGGGGACGCCGGCCTTCTGGGACGACAGCCGGCGCGCGCAGGACCTCGTCCGTGAGCGGTCGGAGCTCTCGCGGACGGTCGCGCAGTTCCGCGAGCTCCTGACGCACGCCCAGGATCTCGGCGTCCTCTTGGAGCTGGCGGCCGAAACCGGCGACGAGAGCGTCACGCCGGAGATCGAGGAGGGCGTCGCCCGCGCCCGTCGCGCGCTCGACGACTTCGAGCTGAAGATCATGCTCGGCGGACCCCACGACGTGAAGGACGCGATCGTATCGATCCATCCCGGCGCCGGGGGCACCGAGTCGCAGGACTGGGCGCAGATCTTGATGCGCATGTACCTGCGGTGGTGCGAGCGCGGGGGCTTCAAGGCCGAGGTCGTGGACCTGCAGCCCGGCGAAGAAGCGGGCATCAAGTCGGCCACGATCACCATCAAGGGCGAGTACGCGTACGGCTACCTGAGGGGCGAGATCGGTGTACACCGGCTCGTCCGGATCTCTCCCTTCGACGCGCAGAAGCGGCGCCACACGAGCTTCGCGTCGGTCTCGGTCATCCCCGAGGTCGAGGACGTCGAAGTCATCGTCCGCGACGACGAGATCCGCGTCGATGTGTTCCGCGCGTCGGGCCCAGGGGGCCAGGGGGTCAACACCGCCGACTCGGCCGTGCGCATCACGCACCTGCCGACCGGGATCGTGGTGCAGTGCCAGAACGAACGCTCCCAGCTCCGCAACCGCGACACCGCGATGCGGATCCTGAGGGCTCGGCTGTTCGAGCTGGCCGAGAGGAAACAGCGGGCGGCGCTGAGCGAGCTCGCCGGTGAGAAGAAGGAGATCGCGTTCGGGAGCCAGATCCGGTCCTACACGTTCCATCCCTACCAGCTCATCAAGGACCATCGCACCGGCCTCGAGGTCGGCAACGTGGAGGCCGTGATCGATGGAGACCTCGAGCCCTTCATCAAGACATACCTCCTGTGGGCCCAGGGCCGCGCGGCGTGAGTTTCCTCGGACGGGGGCGCCGCCCCCCTCCGAACCTCCCCCCGAGATGGCGCCGGCAAAGCCGGCGTCCGAACGGTGCGTCGACAGTTGCGAGCGGAGGGTAGTCCAGTGAGTCACCCTGTGTCCGGGGTTGCGGTGTGGGTCAGGCGCATGGCGCTTCGAGCGCCGGCTTCGCCGGCGCCATGCGATGGGGGGAGGTTCGGAAGGGGGGCGGCGCCCCCCTCCGAAGGCGGATGAGCGACCCGAAGCCCGGCAACGAGCTGATCCGCCGCCGGCACGAGATGATGGCGTCGCTGCGCGCTCGGGGCGTGGACCCGTTCGGCACGCGGTATCCGGTCACGCACTGGGCCGGCCAGCTCGCGGCCCGCCTCGGGTCGGCGGGCGAAGACGAGTTGAAGGGTTTCGGGCCGGTCGCCGTGGCCGGGCGGGTCGTGGCCATGCGCCGCCACGGCAGGACGTGCTTCGCGCACCTCATGGACTATACCGGCCGGATCCAGCTCTACGCGCGGGCCGATCAGCTCGGCGCCGAATACGAGCACTTCACGGACTGCGACATCGGCGACTACGTCGGCGTGACCGGCGACATGTTCCGCACGCGGACGGACGAGCTGACGATTGCGGTCAAGGGGTTCACGTTCCTCGGAAAGTCGCTGCGCCCGTTGCCCGAGAAGTGGCACGGGCTCAAGGACGTCGAGGCGCGGTACCGGCGCCGCTACGTCGACCTCATCGTCAATCCCGGCACGCGCGAGATCTTCGTCTTGCGGAGCCGGCTCATCAAGGCGATCCGGGAGTTCCTCGACGCGCGTGGCTTTCTCGAGGTCGAGACGCCGATGATGCAGCCGATTCCCGGCGGCGCTGCGGCCCGGCCCTTCGTGACCCACCACAACGCCCTCGGCATTGACCTGTACTTGCGGATCGCGCCCGAGCTGTACCTCAAGCGGCTCGTCGTCGGCGGGTACGACCGTGTCTACGAGATCAATCGGAACTTCCGGAACGAGGGCGTGTCGACGCGGCACAACCCGGAATTCACGATGCTGGAGTTCTACCAGGCGTACGCGGACCACGGCGACCTGATGGAGCTGACCGAAGCGCTGCTGATCCATCTCGCGCAGACGCTGCGCGGCGCGACGCGGGTCACGTACCAGAAGCAGGAGCTCGACTTCACGCCGCCGTGGCCGCGCCTGCCGTTCTTCGAGGCGCTCTCGCGCGCGCTCGGCGCCGACGTGTCGCCCGACACGCCCGTCGAGCGGCTCCGCCAGCTCGGCGCCGCCCGCGCCGTCCTCATCCCGGCGAAGTCGGAGTGCTCGCGGGCCTGGAAGGAGCTGTTCGAGTCGCTCGTGGAGCCGACGCTCGTTCAGCCGACGTTCGTCATCGACTTCCCGCTCGAGCTGTCGCCCCTGTCCAAGAAGAAGCGGGACGATCCGCGGCTCTGCGACCGGTTCGAGCTGTTCATCGCCCGGTCCGAGATCGCGAACGCCTACACCGAGTTGAACGATCCCATCGAGCAGCGCGAACGGTTCATCCAGCAGGCCGCGCTGCGCGAGCGGGGGGACGAAGAGGCCCATCGGTTCGACGAGGACTTCATCCGCGCGCTCGAGTACGGGATGCCGCCGGCCGCGGGAGAAGGGATCGGCATCGACCGGCTGGTCATGCTCTTCACGGATCAGCCGTCGATCCGGGAGGTGATCCTGTTCCCGCACCTCCGGCCGGAGACCGGGACGCAGCAGGAGGACGAATGACGGCGAAGGGCCTGCCCTTCGAACTCTTCCTGGGCCTACGGTACCTGCGCGCGCACGGGCAGCGCATGAATCTCTCCCTGTTCGTCTGGATCGGCATCGGCGGCGTCTTCCTCGGCGTCGCGGCCCTGATCGTCGTGCTGGCGGTCATGACGGGGTTTCAGGACGGGATCCGCGACAAGATCATCGCGGCGAACCCCCACATCCTGATCTTCGATACAACCGGCAAGGGTGTCGCCGACGCGGGCGCGCTGGCGGCGCGCGTGCGCGGCATGGCCGGTGTCAAGGCCGTCACGCCGTTCGTGCTCCAGCAGTCGCTCTTCACGGCTCCGGGGGGCGCCGCTCAGGGCGGCCTGTTGCGCGGCGTGGACTTCAACGCCGCCGGGATGGCGGCCGACATCCGGTCGCAGCTCCGCGCAGGGGACCTCGCGCCGCTCGAGCGCGGCGAGGCCGGCATCCTGCTCGGTCGCGAGCTGGCGCGGAACCTCGGCGTCGTGCCCGGCGACGCGGTCACGCTGATCTCGCCGCAGGGCGCGATGACCGCGGTCGGCATGGTGCCGAAGATGCGGCGCTACCGGGTCGTCGGGACGATCGAGATCGGCATGTACGAGTACGATTCGACGACCGCGTACGTGTCGCTGCCGGCAGCGCAGGAGTTCGCGGGGCTGGGCGACCGCGTGACCGGCGTCGAGGTGAAGCTCCAGGATCCGTTCGCGGCACGGCAGATCGGCCGGGCGATCGCCGGCCGGCTCGGCTGGCCGTACTGGGTGCGGGACTGGATGGACATGAACAAGAACCTGTTCGCGGCGCTCCAGCTCGAGAAGCTCGCGCTGTTCGTGATCGTGACCATCATCGTCTTGGTCGCGGCCTTCGCGATCATCGGCCACCTCGTGCTCCTGGTCGCCGAGAAGCGGAAGGAGATCGGGATCCTGAAGGCGATCGGCGCGCCCGCGCGGAGCATCACGACGGTGTTCTTCTGCGTCGGGATGACGATCGGGATCGTCGGGACCGTCGCGGGCAGCGCGGCCGGCCTCGGCATCATGTGGGTACAGAACACGTACAAGATCATCCGGCTCGCCGGCGACGTGTATCAGATCGACTACCTGCCGATGAAACTGACCGGCGCCGATTTCATCCTGGTGACCGCGGCGACGCTCGCGATCTCGTTCCTCGCCACGATCTTTCCCGCGCGCCGGGCGGGCGCCCTGTCGCCCGCGGACGTGCTCCGCTATGAATAGCCCGGAGCCGGGCCGGGCTGATCACCCGCTGCTCGTCGCCGAGGAGCTGGAGAAGGAGTACCACACCGGGCCCGAGGTCGTACGGGTCCTGCGCGGCGTGAACCTGTCGCTCCGTGCGGGGGAAGTGGTGGTGCTGGTCGGCGCGTCCGGCGTCGGCAAGACGACGCTGCTCTACATCCTCGGGACCCTCGACCGTCCGACGGGGGGCCGGGTGCGCTTCGACGGCGAGGATCCCTTCGCCCGCTCCGACGCGGGGCTCGCGAAGTTCCGCCGGCAGGAGATCGGGTTCGTGTTCCAGTTCTACAATCTGCTCGGCGAGATGACGGCCCTCGAGAACGCCATGCTGCCAGCGCTGCTCGTCCGGAAGTCGGCTCGGGAGGCCCGGAGCCTCGCCGCCGAAGCCCTCAACGCGGTCGGCGTGGGCGATCGTCTCCGCCACCGGCCGGGCGAGCTGTCCGGCGGCGAGCAACAGCGCGTCGCGATCGCCCGTGCGCTGGTCAATCGACCGCGGCTCATCCTCGCCGACGAGCCCACGGGCAACCTGGACCCGAAGACCAGCGAGGTGATCTACGATCTCTTCCTTCGCGTGCAGGCCGAACGCGGGGTCGCGTTCCTGATCGCGACCCACAATCAGGAGCTGGCCCGCAAGGCCGACCGCGGCTATCGGCTCGTCGAGGGCCGAGCCCGGCCGTTTGACCAGCACTTCCGTGAGGTTGACCGATAAG
>QHRS01000069.1:0-1046 GCA_003221435.1 Candidatus Rokuibacteriota bacterium | reverse complement strand
CTAGCCGTCCGGGAAAGAAAAACCGGCCGGTCGTCGTAGGGGACGGGTAGGGGGGAGAGACGTGTTCGAGCGGTTCACCGAGCGCGCGCGGCGAGTCATCATCCTGGCCCGGGAGGAGGCTGGCCGGTTCCGGCACGATTTTGTCGGGACCGAGCATATCCTGCTCGGGCTAATCCGGGACGGTGAAGGCATCGCGACCGCGGTGCTGCAGCGTCTCGGGCTTCGGCTGGAGACCGTAAAGGCGGAGGTCGAGCGCGCCCTCGCCGGGTTCCCCAAGACGCTCACGTTCGGCGAAGTTCCGTTCACCCCGCAAGCCAAGCGCGTCCTCGAGCTGTCGATCGAGGAGGCTCGCCAACTCGGGCACAACTACATCGGCACCGAGCACCTGCTGCTCGGCCTCATGAAGGAAGGCCAGTCCATTGCGGCGAAGATCCTCGAATCGCTCGGTGCGCGCCTGGACGAAGTCCGGCAGGAGACCCTCGCGTTGCTCGGCGATCAGTACTACCCGCGGCCCAAGAAGCGCTCGCAGACGCCCGTGCTCGACGAGTTCGCGCGCGATCTCACTCAGCTCGCGCGGGAGATGAAGCTCGATCCCGTGATCGGGCGCGAGACCGAGATCGAGCGCGTCGTCCAGATCCTGGCCCGGCGCACCAAGAACAACCCGGTGCTGATCGGCGAGCCCGGTGTGGGCAAGACCGCCATCGTCGAAGGCCTCGCACAGAAGATCATCAGCCACGACGTCCCCGACGTCCTGGCAAACAAGCGTCTGCTCCAGCTCGATCTGGGCGCGCTCGTGGCGGGCACCAAGTACCGTGGGCAATTCGAGGAACGGCTCAAGGCGGTCATGAAGGAGATCCGCCAGTCGGAGAACGTCGTGCTCTTCCTCGACGAGCTGCATACGCTGATCGGGGCCGGAGCGGCCGAGGGCGCGATCGACGCGTCGAACATGCTGAAGCCCGCGCTCTCTCGCGGCGAGATCCAGACCATCGGCGCCACCACCCTTGACGAGTACCGGAAGTACATCGAGAAGGACGGCGCGCTCGAGC
>QHRS01000163.1:9109-9591 GCA_003221435.1 Candidatus Rokuibacteriota bacterium | reverse complement strand
GAAGCCGTCAAGATCCTGAACGGGCTCGAGCCGCACGCCTGGCTCCGCGAGGGGATGAGCCCAAGCCGAGGAGCCGTCAGCGTGGAGGCTCACGCCGCCACGATGGCCGCTCACGACGTCGAACATCTCGGACAGATCCACCAGATCCGGAGCGCCCTCGGCCTGCGCCCGAAGCGCGCTGAGGCGCGCGTGGCGCTTTCGATTCGCGAGGTTGTCGGTGCACTCGAACCCGTTTCCCAGAGGATCGAAGCCCTTTGCCACGGGCTCTCCGCCGAGCAGCTGCGGCAGCGGCCGCGGGAGGGAGAGTGGTCCATGAAGGAGGTGATGGCTCACCTCCTGACGGTCGAGCGAGACGTCTTTTTCCCCCGGCTTAAGCGGATTGTCGCGGAGGAACGCCCCCGGCTTGAGCGCTTTGATCCTGACGCGCGGGCGGCCGAGCGGGACCACCGCCAGGGCGACTTCTGGGCCGACCTGCATGAGTT
>QHRS01000163.1:8370-9090 GCA_003221435.1 Candidatus Rokuibacteriota bacterium | reverse complement strand
CTGCTCTCGCTCCCGGCAGAGGCGCCGGACCGGATCGGAGTCTCGGCCGTGTTCGGTCCGGTGTCCCTCGCCACGTATGCGACCCACATCGTCGATCATGATCTGGAACACCTGGCTCAGCTTGAGGCGTGCCGGGCAGCCGTCGGACACCGAGGCCCGGTCCCCGTCTAGCATCGTTAGAGAATATGGAAGGACCGGCCTGACCTATCGCGTAGTCGCGGGCTGTTCCGACGCGGAACAGAGCCACAAGCGAGAGGAGGCCGGTCCTGGAGAAGGGTACTCGAAACGTGACCCGCGACACTCGTCGGCCGCGTACCCTCGGCTACGCAGCGATTGAAGGATTTGTTCCATTAGTCCTTCGCCAAAGTTATGAGTTCCTACGGCGGCTCACCGCTGGACCGGGGGGACGTTCGTCCACCTTCGCGCGGCGCGCAGCTCGACCCGGAGTTGCGCCGTCGCCGTCTCGTCCACCGTCCACGTTGCGGGGTCGACCACGACGCCGTAGTCCTCGCGCGCCGCCGTCCGGCTGACGAGCTCGTTTCGGACGTCGCGGAGGACCCGCCCGGGCTCGCGCTCGAGGGGATCGCCCCAGCCCCCGGGGCCAGCTTGCTCGTGGCGGAAGACGTCGCCACGCCTCATCGTCATCGTGAACTTGCCGGGGAGCTCGCGGTCCTCCGCGCCAGGGTTCAGGACGTTGCGCGACGGCTTGCCAGGCTGGCC
>QHRS01000163.1:6825-8345 GCA_003221435.1 Candidatus Rokuibacteriota bacterium | reverse complement strand
CCGCTTCGAGGAGCTTGTAGTCGCGCCGGATGCTGACGCCGCCTCGATACCGGCCGGGGCCGCCCACGTCTTGGATGAACTCCGTACACAGGATCTGGAGCGGCTGCTCGGCCTCGGTGACCTCCGCCGGCGGCAGCGACATGTTGGCGAAGAGGTTGGCGTTGCCGTCGAGCCCGTCGGCCCAGGGGCGGCCGCCCCAGGCCGAGCAGATGAACTCGACGAAGATGAAGGGCCGGCGGTCCGGGTAGTAGCCGCCGATGGAGACCCCTGTGTTCCCGCCCTCGGAGGCCGCTATCGCCCGACGGGGCAGCATCTGGGCCAACGCACCGAAGCACGTGTCGAGCATGCGGAAGCCGGTGAGGCCGCGGGCGGCCGAGGCAGCCGGCAGGACACCGTTGGCGATCGTGCCCGGCGGCGCGATGACCTCAATGGGTCGATAGAAGCCGGCGTTGCACAGGACGTCGTAGGGCAGCACGGACTTGACGCAGGTGTAGGTCGCCGCCTTAGTGAAGGAGAGCGTGTTGTTGATCGCACCCTTTACCTGCGGCGAGGTGCCCGTCCAGTCGGCCACCAGCGAGTCACCCAGCTTGCGCAATGTCACCGTGAGACGAATCGGCTTGCCGTAGTCGACGCCGTCGTCATCGATCCAATCCTCGAACGACCACTCCCCGTCGGGCAGCTCGCGGAGAGCAGCCCGGGTGATGCGCTCGGTGTAGTCGAGGATCTCCTCCATGTACTGCCGGACCTGGTCCGCTCCGTACCTGCGGACCAGTCGGAGGAAGGCCTCCTCGGCGATGTGGCAGGCCGCGAGCTGGGCGCGGAGGTCGCCCATGACGCGCACGGGGAGGCGGACATTCTTCTCGATCAGGCGGGAGAGTGTCTCGTTGGGCTCGCCGCGATCGTACATCTTCAGCGGCGGGATGCGCAGCCCCTCCTGGTAGATCTCGGTGGAGTCGGAGGCGTTCGAGCCGGCGACCCGGCCACCCATGTCCGTCTGGTGGCAGATCGTCGCCGCGAAGGCCAGGCGCCTGCCCTCGTGGAAGATCGGCTTGAGGACGAACACGTCCGGGATGTGCATGCCGCCCTCGAACGGGTCGTTCAGACAGTAGACATCGCCCGGCTGCATGCGGTCGCCGTAGCGGGCAAGGGTGGCGGCCAAGGCATCAGGGAAGGAGCTGAGGTGCGCAGGCAGCGTCAGCCCCTGGGTGACCGTCCGACCCTCGCCGTCACAGAAGGCGGTCGAGTAGTCCATGTTGTCCTTGAGCACCCCGGAATAGGCCGTGCGCAGGATCGTCAGGGCCATCTCGTCGGCGATGGACAGGAGCGAGTTCTTGAACAACTCGAAGCCGATCGGGTCGTGCTGTGGGGCGGTCATGCTCACCCTCCGCAGCCCTCCCCCGGCGCCTCGGGGGAGAGCTCGATGACGATGTTGCCCTGGGCGTCCAGCGCCGCGTCGGCGCCCGGCGGGACCAGGCAGGTCGCGTCGTACTCCTCGATGACGCACGGGCCCTGGCGTGGCG
>QHRS01000163.1:1462-6818 GCA_003221435.1 Candidatus Rokuibacteriota bacterium | reverse complement strand
TCCGAGCTCCGGCCCGAAGTAGACGCGGCGACTCGCCGGGCGCTCCCGGTGGCCGGAACGGTCGAGGCAGAGGCGCTCGGGGACGCGCGACCGATCTGGAATCCCCTCGGCCAGCACCCTGAGGCCCACTACCTCCACCGGCTCGTCGGGCCCGGCGCGGTGGCCGTAGGTCCGCTCGTGCTCCTGGCCGAACGCTTCCTCCAGCGCGGCCACCACGCTCCGGTCGACGGGTCCGGCCGCCAGCGGCACCGTCAGCTCGTAGGACTGGCCTTGATAGCGGCAGTCGGCTAGCCGCCGAATCCGGACGGCAGCGCCAGTGAAGCCCTCGGCGGCGAGCTGAGCGCGGGCGTCGGACTCCATGCGTCCGACGACTTCGGTCAGCGCCGCGGGATCGATCTCTCGCGCCAGCCGACGCCAGGTCCGTACGTAGTGGTGCTCGACATCGGCGTAGAGGAGGCCGAACGAGGAGAAGAGCCCCGGCGCGGGCGGTACGACGATCCGCCGGATCTCGAGCTGCCGGGCGATGCCGGCGGCGAAGAGGGGCCCGTTGCCCCCGAACGCGAACAGCGCATACTGCCGCGGGTCGCGGCCCCGCTCGCTGGAGACGGCCTTGATCGCCCGCATCATGTTCGAGGCGGCGATGAGGTGGACGCCGTGGGCCGCCAGGGCGAGCGGCAGGCCAAGGGGCTTGGCGAGCTTCGCCTCGAAGACCTCGTGCGCCAGACCGGCGTTCAGCTTGACGGCACCCCCGGCGAGTTGGGTGGGGCTGAGATAGCCCAGGATCACGTTGGCGTCGGTAATGGTCGGCTCGGTGCCGCCGAGGTCGTAGCAGAGGGGGCCCGGGGAGGAGCCCGCGCTCTTCGGGCCGACCTGGAGCGAGCCGCCGGCGTCGATCCATACGATCGAGCCGCCGCCAGCCCCGACCTCGGCCAGGTCGATGGCCGGGACGCGCAGGAGATATCCGGCACCCGTGAGCAGACGGGAGCCCGCCATGATGCCGCTGCCCACCTGGTACTCGGCGGCCCGGTTGACCTCGCCGTCCTCGACGATCGAGGCCTTGGCGGTGGTCCCGCCCATGTCGAAGGTGATGACGCGTCCGAGACCCATCCGGCGGGCCAGGGCCTGGGAGGCGACCACGCCGGCCGCGGGGCCGGACTCGATGATGTGCATCGGTATCCGGGCGGCCGCGTCGGCGGTCATGAGGCCGCCGTTGGACTGCATGACGAGGAGCGGAGCGCGGACGCCGATCTCCCCCAGTCCCTCCCCCAGCGTGTGGAGGTAGCGGCGGACCACCGGCATCACGTAGGCATTGATCACCGTCGTCGAGGTCCGCTCGTACTCCCTGATCTCGGGCAGGACCTCCGAGCTGACCGACAGCGGCAGGCCGGGCGCCCGCCGCCGGACGACGGCCGCGATCTGCTCCTCGTGAACCGGGTTGGCGTAGGCGTTGATGAGGCAGACGGCCAGAGCCTCGACGGGCTCCTGAAGCAGCCGGTCAAGCGCCCGCTCGACGTCGGCAGGGTCCAGCGGGGTGAGGACGTGGCCGCGGGTGCTGATCCGCTCGTTCACCTCCAGGCGCAGATAGCGCGGGACCAGGGGCGCCGGCTTTTCCCAGGTCAGGTCGTAGAGCCGTGGCATACGGATCCGTCGGATCTCGAGGACGTCGCGGAACCCCTTGGTCGTGATCAGCCCGGTCCGGGCCCCTCGGAGCTCCAGGATCGCGTTGGAGGCCACGGTGGTGCCGTGAATGACCTCGCCCACGTCACCCCCGCCGAGGCCGGTCTCGCGGAAGACGTCGCGGAGGCCCTCGCCGATGGCCCGGGCGTAGTCGTCCACGCTGGAGGAGATCTTCTTCGTGTGGACGTGGCCGTCGGGGTCCAGGAAGACGATGTCGGTGAAGGTGCCGCCGATGTCGATGCCGACGCGGAATGATCCCATGCTAGAAGCTCCCCGGAGGTCGCCGGCCGGACCCGCTGGCGGTGGTGTCGGCCGCGTTCTCCTCCCGCGCCCGGAAGCAGGCGACCCGGCGCCCGGGCAGAATCTCCTCCAGATCCGGATAGGCCGCGTTGCACGCGTCCACCGCCCATGGACAACGCCCGTAGAGATGGCATCCGGGCGGAAGGTCGATCGGGCTCGGGATCTCGCCCGCCAGGACGAAGCGCGAGAGCTGCTCGTGCGGGTCGGGATAGAGCACCGAGGAGAGCAGCGCGCGGCTGTAGGGGTGGAGGGGCTGCTCGAACATCTCCGCCGTGCTTCCAGTCTCTACGATCTTCCCGAGATACATGATCGCGACCCTGTGGCAGACCCGTCTGACCGCCGTCAGGTCATGGGAGATGAAGAGATAGGAGAGTCCGAGCTGCTCCTGAAGGTCGGTCAGCAGGTCAAGGATCTCGGCGCGGACCGACACGTCGAGCGCGGAGGTTGGCTCGTCGAGCACGACGAGCTCCGGTTCCGTGGCGATAGCGCGCGCGATCCCGATGCGCTGTTGCTCCCCTGCGCTGAACTGGTGCGGATACTTGTCCAGGGCCCAGGACCCCAGGCGCACCATGTCGAGCACCTCGACGACGCGCTCGAGCCGCTTGCGGGGGCTCATGTCTTTGCCCAGGCGAATGGGCTCCTCGACGATTCTCCCGATGGGCATGCGCGGGTTGAGGGAGTCGTAGGGCTCCTGGAACAGCATCTGCATGTGCGGGCGCAGGGCGCGCAGGCGGTCCTGCTCCATGGTGCTCACGTCCTGGCCGCGAAAGATGATGGTGCCGGCGGTGGGCTCTATCAGTCTGAGGATGCAGCGCCCCACCGTGGTCTTGCCGGAGCCGCTTTCACCGACCAGCGCGAGGGCCTCGCCCTTTTCGATGTGAAACGAGACGCCGCTCACCGCCTTGACGAACCGGCGGTGGCCCGCGGGGAAGTGCTTGACGAGGTCGCGCACATCGAGCAGCCGCTCGCCCATCATGCCCTCGTCTCTCCGCGCAGCACCTCGGCCCGGCGCAGGCAGCGCGCCAAGTGATCGTCCGCCACCGGCTCGAGGGCGGGCGCCTCTTCCTTGCAGAGCGGCAGCGCCACCGGGCAGCGCGACGCGAACGCGCAGCCCTTGTCGGGAAAGACCACCCGCTGCCCGAGCCTCGTGGCCACGCCCCGCCGCTCGTCGCGCGACGCCGCAGCCGCCCGCAGCAGATGCCGGCTGTAGGGATGGGCGGCGCCGGCGTAGAAGTCCGCAACGTCGGCGGACTCGACGACCTGTCCCGCGTAGATCACGGCGACTCGCTGGCAGTAATGGGCCACGACGCCGAGGTCTCGGGAGACGAGAATGAGGGACGAGTTGAACTCGCGCACGAGGTCGCGCATGAGATCGAGGATCTGGCGGGAGATGGTGACGTCGAGCCCGGCCGTCGGCTCGTCGGCCAGGATCAGCTTCGGCGAATGGGCGAGCGCCATCGCGATAATCACGCGCTGACACATGCCTCCGCTCAGTTCGTGCGGATAATACCCCACCCTCAGGTGGGGATCGGGAATACCGACCGACTTCAAGAGTTCGACCGCGCGCTGCGTCGCCCCCTTTCGGGGCATATCGCGGTGCGCCTGGAGCACATTGGCGATCTGATCCCCCACCCGGAGGAGCGGATTGAGATGCTTTCGAGGCTCGGGGGAGGTGAGCGCGATTTCCTTGCCCCGGATGTGGCGAAGCTCCTCCTCCTTCTTTTTCAGGAGATCCTCACCGTTGAAGATGACGCTGCCTTCGAGGACCTGCCAGGGAGGTTGCAAGAGACCCAGGATGGTGCGCACGAGCACGGTCTTGCCGGAGCCGGACTCGCCCACGACGCCGAGCGATTCGCCGGCCCTCAGACTCAGGCCCGCACCGTTGAGCACCCGCACCGGGCCGGCGTCCGCCAGAAACGACACGTGGACGTCCTTGACTTCGAGCAGAAGCGCCACGCGCTACCGTCTCTTCGTTGGGTCCATGAAATCCTGAATCCCGTCGCCGACGAGCGCGTAGCCGAGGACGGTCACGCCGAGCGCGAGGCCGGGGAACAGCGCGGTCCACCATTGCCCCGTCATCATGTTGGGCGCGCCGATGGAGATCATGGAGCCCCATTCCGGGGTGGGCTTGGGCACCCCAGCCCCCACGAAGCTGAGCGCGGCCGAGAGCAGGATGGCGAAGCCGATGCCCGGTGAGATGTTCGCCAGCGCGGGGCCGAGGGCATTCGGCATGACATGAGCGAAGGCGACGCCACGCTCCGTATTGCCGGCGCAGCGCGCCGCCTCGACGAAGGGGCGCTCACGCACCTGGAACACCGCCCCGCGCGTCACGCGCAGGAAGTAGGGAATGTTCAGGAACGCGAGAGCCGCAATGACGTTCTCCGTGCCGGGTCCGCGGAAACCCACGAGCGCCAGGGCGAAGATGAAGACGGGAAAGGCCTGCACAATGTCGGCGCCCCGCATGATCGCCTCGCTCGCGACGCGGCCGATACCGCGGCTGCCGGCGTAGAATCCCGAAACGACTCCCAGGAAAACGCCGCCCACGAAGGCGATGACCGTGGCAGAGAGCGCGATGGTCAGGTCGATGCGCGGCGCCGAGATGACCCGGGAGAAGACGTCCATGCCCGAGACGTCGGTGCCCATCGCGTGCTCGGCCGAGGGCGGCAGCAGCCCGGCTCCGGGTATGGCGCGCTCCGGGGGGTAGGGCGCCACCATCGGCCCGAAGAAGGCCAGGAAGATCGTGATCGCCACGATCACGAGCCCCAAGAGAAAACCCGGCCGGCCGCGCGCAAACGCGAGGAAGCTGCGGAACTCTCCTCTGCCCCGCGTGGGCCAGGCGGGCCGCATGTCCGTATCAGGGAGAAGTTGCGTGGTCATTCGAGATCCTTGTCTCCGGTCCTGCTCATGTCTTGATCCGCGGATCGATGACGAAATAGGCGAGGTCGACGAGCAGGAACACGACCAAGGTGAACACGGCGGCCAGAAGCACGAACGCCTGTAAGGGCGCGTAATCGGAGCTGACCACGGATTCCACCGCATATTGGCCGAGCCCACCCCATGCGAAGACCGTTTCCACGAGCACCGCGCCGCCGAGCAGGAACCAGAAGACGATGCCGACCACCGTGACCACCGGCGGGAGAGCGTTGCGCAAAGCATAGCGGAGCAGCGTCAGGCGCGAGAGGCCGAGCGCGCGGGCGTGGTCGACGAAATCGGACTTGAGCGTCTCGTCGACGGCGGACCGGGTGTTCTTGATGATGAGTGTCATGTAGACGAGGATAAGCGTCGCCACCGGCAGGACGAGGTGTTCGAAGGCCGACCGGAACGCGTCCCACCGCCCGGAGATCAGCGCATCCAGCGCGATCATCCCGGTGATCCGGGG
>QHRS01000163.1:298-1422 GCA_003221435.1 Candidatus Rokuibacteriota bacterium | reverse complement strand
CCGAGGAGCGAGAAGAAGACGAATATGAGAATCAACCCGAGCCAGAAGTCGGGAATCGAGCCCGCCAGCATGCTGTAAACGAACAGCGCTCTGTCGACCACCCCCCCACGTTTGACCGCCGTGTAGGCGCCGATGGGAACGCCGAGGACCAGCGAGATCAAGCCTGTCAGAAGCACGAGCTCGATGGTCGCGGGGAGACGCTGCTTGATGTCGGTGATGACCGGCTGCGACGTGCGCCAGGACATGCCGAAGTCGCCCCTGAGCACGTTTCGCAGGTACAAGGCGTACTGCTCGTGGAGCGGCTTGTCCAAGCCCATCGTCGCGCGGACTTCCTCGATCCGCTCCTTCGTCGCGAACTGCCCAGCCATCAGGTAAGCGGGATCGCCTGGCAAGAGGCGCACCAGGAAGAAGACGATGACGGAGATGGCAAGGAGCTGGGGAATCAGAAAGAGGAGCCGCCGGGCGGCATAGCGCAGAAATCTCATTCGACTTCGCGCCTCGCCCGGCGCTCATCGAGCCCGCGGGGTCCGGTCGGGAAGCGGTATCTCGATCCGGCCCCTGGGCCGCGGTTCATCGTGCTCGCGGGCGGCGGCTCAATCGGCCGCCGACAAGGCCGTTTCGCGCTCCAGCCGGCGCAGCGCGCCGGAGATGGCGAGGCTGTCCACGTGCCTGACCGCCAATGGGGTGAGCTCTCCCGTCAAGGTCGTGTACGCGCCCTCCGGCAGGGCGGCAACCGGAAAGCCCAGGAACGTTCCCCACGCGTGCTCCTGGAGCATCTGGTCTCCGTATTCGGGAGCCTCGCCGCAGGGCCAGCCATAGGCGTACCAGAAGACGCCCCCGACGGGGTCGATGATCTCCGCGCTCACCGAGCCCCAAGCCGGATCGTCGGCGTCGAAGGACGGCTTGTGCAGGCTACCGTGGTTGCAGATCGAGAAACCGTGCCCGCGCACCATGGTGTTGTCGCCGGCGAAGCGCTCCTTGTGGCCGTGGTCGCTCAAGATTGCCGTCATCGCGTCGAAGTCCATGCGCCCGTCGACCTCGCCCAGGCGCGTCCGCGCCCTCTCGTAGCGCGACCCGTTCGGGACCGTGGGCACGTCCAAGGAACAGGCTAGATCCCCTTCTGT
>QHRS01000163.1:0-278 GCA_003221435.1 Candidatus Rokuibacteriota bacterium | reverse complement strand
CGTTTTGCAGCGAGAGGCGGTCGGTGACCTCGATCTTGCGCCGCCCGATTTCCGCCCGCGCCAGCCCGCCCTTCCGGTCCGCGAGCAGGGCGATGCCGCCCATGTCTCGGGGCATGTTCGCCAAGAGCTCCAATGCCTCGTCCACGGTGGCGCATTTGCGCATCACGGCGTCCCACAGGTCGTGGGGCTTGAGCGCCCCGGTGCGCGCTTTGTTCTCGGGCTTTTCAAAGGCCAGGGCCCAGGTGAACGCCAGGCCCTTCTCATTGAGTCCGCGCGTG
>QHRS01000162.1 GCA_003221435.1 Candidatus Rokuibacteriota bacterium | reverse complement strand
AATCCCTCCACGGCGCTCCTGACGGTCCAGTTCGATGCGGCCCGGGCCGCACGAGTCGAGCTGGCGCTGTTCGATCTCGCCGGACGGAAGATCAGCTCGATGCTGCAGGGCGACGTCGCCGCCGGGCCGCATTCCATCGACTGGAACCGGGGAGATCACTCCTTGCCGGCGGGAATCTATGGCGTGCGTTTCCGGTACCCCGGTGGCTCCAGCACCAGGTGGATCGCCCACACTCGCTGACTTGATCCAACGGCCGCGCGGGGCCCGAATCAGCTCACGCATTGGACGCCATGCCGTTACAGCCTTCACTCAAGCGCCGGTCAACACCCAGGGCAGAGCCTGTGTCCCAGTTGCACAGACCAGGGACCGAACCCAGATCTCTGCGGTGATCAGCGAATGACGCCGCGCACCGTGAGTTCGACTCGGGAATTCACTGCGGGCTGGCGTCGCCATCGGCATCGAGGCGAGGGTCATAGAGCAAGCAGGTCCTGGCTTCGAAGCGACGACAAGAGGAGCCACTCCCATGATCCCTCTCACGACCGTTGACCACGTGGCCGCGTCCCGCTCCGCTCCACGCCGGCGGCTCCACCTCATGGCGCTGGTCTGCGCCACGGGGGTGTGGGGCAACGCGATAGCGGCCAGTCCGCCGTCAGGCACACTGAGCCAGGGGAACTCCTCGACCAGCTGGACCGGCGCCCCGGTCGCGGGCGCGAACCTGGACGAATCGACCTGCAACGAGGGCGTGACGTGCGACACCTACACGCTGAGGCTGGCGCCCGGCAGCTATCCCAACCTGAGAATCTCGGTGGGCATCACCTGGCTGGTTCCCGCCGACGACTACGACCTCTACATCCACGAGAACACGCTCGACGGCCCGATCGTCGCGCAGTCGGCGGGAGGGGCGCCCTCCACGATGGAGCGGGCGTCGATCCCGATCGATCCTTCCACCGTGACGACGACCAAGACCTACATCGTGCACGTGGTGGCGTTCACGGTCGCGCCCGGCGACATCTATCACGGGGACGCCGAGCTGGTGGCAACGCCCCCACCGCGCACCGCCAACTACCTGGCCGGCAGTCTGACCTTCAGCCAGAACGTGACGGTGCGCGCGCCGATCGCCGCTCGCGACTGCGAGCCGAGCATCCGGGTGGACGTGCGCGGCAACTGCTATGTCAGCGGCATTCGAGGCGTGCCGGCGGGGGTCGACCTGTGGCGCTTCGACCTCGACCCGGCGAGTGCGTCGTTCGACCCGGGATTGCAGCATCCCGCCTACCTGGGGCAGCCCGACGCCTTCGCCCGCGGCGATTCGACCGGCGGCGCCGACGGAGGTGGCGACGTCGATCTCGCAGTGAGCTTCCCCACCCATCCGGACTCGATACCGGTCCTGACCCTCGTCAGCCTGGCGGCGGCGGACATCTCCTCCGCCTACTCCTTCGACCGCGGGCAGCACTTCACGCTGAGCCCGGCCGTGGCCAACGCCCCGGCGGACGACCGCCAGTGGATCGAGGCGGACGGCCCCAACAAGGTCTACCTGCTGTACCGGGCGCCGATCCCCGCCACCGGGCTGTTCGTGCAGCGCTCCGACGACCATGGCGCGAGTTATCCCACCACGGGGCTCGTCAACCCCAGCGGCACCACGCCCGGTTACATCGACGTCGATCACGCCACCGGCGCGGTCTACGTCGCGCACACCAGCAGCGCCTCGCTCACGGTCGCGCGGTCGGACGACGGCGGAGTGACCTGGAAGAACAACACCGTGGACAACACCACCAGCCACGGGTCGCTGTTCGACGTCGCGAAGGTCGGCGACGATGGCACCGTGTATACCGTGTGGAGCGACCAGAAGGACATCTACCTGGCGCACTCCACGGACCGGGGCGTGACGTGGAGCCAGAAGGTGCGCGTGAACGACAACAGCGTCTACCACACGAACGTGTTCCCGTGGCTCGAAGCCGGCAGCGCCGGCCGGGTCGACGTGGTCTGGTACGGCACGACGGACAACGCCAACGACGATGCGGCCAACTGGGTGGTGCTGTTCGCGCAGTCCACCGACGTCAGCGCGTCGACGCCGACGTTCCGCCAGGAAGTCATCAGCGACCACATCATCCATGGATCGAACATCAGCCTGGGCGGGCTCACGGGATCGCTCAACCGGAACCTGTGCGACTACTTCCAGATCGCGCTCGATCCGCAGGGAGCCGCGGTCGTCGCCTTCACCGACGACCACAACGACTTCGACGGACACACCGACCTGACTCGCCAACTGGACGGCGTCAGTCTCTACGCCGCCGCCAACGGCAACGGCACGGTCGCCCCCAACTATCCGCCGCCGCTTCCGTATCCCAGCCGGTTCCTGCCCGAGGTCACCGACTTCGCGCACGACGCCGTCACCGGACTTCTGCAGCCCATCCCTCACGACAACCCGTGGGACATCCTGTGGATCGACTACTCGTGCGAGGGCGGCGGCTCCGGGCTCATGCTGGTCGCGACCATGAAGGTTTCGGGGCTCGCGCCGGTGCCGGCCGGGGTGAACTGGCGCATGAACTTCACGGCCAACGCTCCGGGCGGGCTCTCCGACCGGGGCGACCAGCTGTGGGTGCGCGCCAACACCGACAACCTCGCCGCACCGCTGTTCACGTACGGCACGGCCATTCGCAACAGCGACGGCAGCCTGACCTACACGCAGCGCGGGACAGCCGACGCGGGCGTGTTCGACACCGACAGCTCGACCGTGACCGTGAAGGTGGCGGTGTCGAAGCTGAACGCGCTCATTACCCACGGCCCTCCGATCGGGCCGGGCAGCGTGTTCTACGGATTGCGCGGCCAGGCCTTCACCAGCGGAGCGAACGCGGAGCGCGATCTGACGCGGGGGGGCGGAGCGTACGTCATGTGCAACGAAGTCCTCGCCGCCGAGCCTGCGCCGCCGGCGCGGGAATTCCGCCTCGCTCGCCCGACGCCGAATCCGAGCGGAGACGGCGCGAGCGTGGACCTGACGCTGCCGTATCCCGCCTGGACCGAACTCGCGGTGTTCGACGCGCAGGGCGCGCGCGTTCGCACCATCCACGCCGCCATGCTGCCGGTCGGCGTGACTCACCTGCGCTGGGACGGGCGTACGGATCACGGGCGCGCGGTGCAGAGCGGCGTCTACTTCCTGCGGATGAACGCGGGGGGCAGGGTGCTCGGACAGCGGCTGGTACTGGTCCGATGAGTTTCGAGGATTCCGTCACCTCGGGGGCACGGGCCCGTCAGAACGGAAACCCGATGGATTCCGCCGGTCTTCGGGCTCTCGTGACCGAGATCACGCCGGGCTCATGGCCCATGCCGCCGTGAGCTCGAGCCAACCGGAGTTCTCGACGGATCGGTGATTCCCCAGGCCGCCGGCGGTTCGGAAGCCGGGTGATCTTGTGGTTGAAGTGAGCAACGCTGGCAGGGTCGCCCGGCGCTCCTGGCGGGGCTCACGCGCGGCGGGCGGCGAAACTCGCCCGGCTGGCGGTGGGCGGCGGGCCCCCTGCCTGACGGCCGGGCGCCACTGCGGCTGAGCCGGTGCTTGAGCGGTAGAAGCGGGACGGAGTGTTACCAAAGCCGACACTCGCCCTTGAGGAAGGCCTCGAGGTGCGGATGCAGCTCGCGCGGTGGGGCGGGCGCGAGCCGGTTCCGGGGCCGTGACCGGCGCCGGCGGGCTACCAGGCGCGGTGTGGCGGCGCGGCGAACTGCGTGTGCTCCAGTGGCGCCAGGTGGATTGGACGTCAGGAACCATCCGGCTCGAGCGCGGGACCACCAAGTCGGGAGAGCCGCGATCCTTCCCGTTCCGCAGTGCACCCGCGCTTGACGGCCGTGCTCGATGAGCAGCGGGAGCAGACGCGGGCGCTTGAGCGCGAAAAAGGGATCCTGATCCCGTGGGTGTTCCGCCGGACGGAAAACAGGTCCGTGGGTACTACGACGCCTGGCACACGGCCTGCCGCAAGGCAGGGCTGCCCGGGAAGCTGGTCCATGACTTCCGGCGCTCGGCGGTGCGCAATCTCGTGCGTGCCGGCCTCTCCGAGCGCGTGGCGATGACCATCACGGGCCACAAGACGCGATCGGTGTTCGACCGCTATCACATCGTGTCCGGCGCCGACCAGGTCGAGGCGATCCGGAAGCTCGCGGTGCTGCACGGTGCCGCCGAGCCGGCGCCGCGCAAAGTGATCGTGCTGGGGGATGCGCCCGAGAGAACCCTCACAGTTCCCGCACAATCGCCCCTTTCGGGAGGGTTGCCACGCGCGCAACGTGTTGCAAATGGCGGGGAGGTCGTGGCGTCCCCAACGGGCGCTACTTCGAACCGGCTGCTCCTGTGGCTGAAGGAGATGGACTCGCTCCGCCGGGCGTTGGCTGCGTAAGGCTCCGGCCGCCAACGATCAGTGCAAGCGAACCGCCGAGCCAGCTCTCAAAGTCGCCAATCTCCGGTCATTCCCGCCGCTGCCCGCTGCCGAGGAACGTGTTCCAGATCGTGTTTTCGAGGGTGGCCATCGCGGCCTCGAGGTCCGCGCGGTCTTTGATCGTTTCAGAAGTCGTGCCGCCTTCCGCGGCGAGTGTCTCCATGCATCGCTCTTTGATTGGCAGGCCCTCGTCGCGATTTCCCAAACGGCCCAGCATGGCTCTCACTTGCCGGATCTGCTCCCGGGCGTCCGCGATCTGTTCCATGGCTCGCTCGACCGTTACGGCACCGCGCTGCGCGTTCTGTAGCAGGTGGCACTGGAACACGCGACAGCACTTCGGACGATGGGCGTAGATGCCGCATCGTGTTCCACGCAGAGCCGCGCAGGGCTGCGACAGCAGGCCTATGTTCCTGTCCTCGTTCTCGATTTCCAGCCCCATGATCTCTAGCCGAGCGACCTCGGCCTGACCGACCAGCTCGACGTCGGCGAACAGCGTGCCGTCGCAGCACAGCCCGCAATTCGTGCACAGGGTATCCGTGAGTAATGGTGTCATGGGTGGATAATGGTCTATCGCATCGTGCCGCGAAAGTGAGGGGTGAATTGCCATCCGAGGAACCGGAAGGTGTTGCCCGTA
>QHRS01000150.1 GCA_003221435.1 Candidatus Rokuibacteriota bacterium | reverse complement strand
CGCCTCCGGCGTCGTCTGCCCCGCGGTCATCGCCTCGTCGCCGATCCGGTACTGGATTGTCCCGATCACGCCCGTGAGCCCGCCGCGCGCGCGCAACAACGCCTCCACCAGATACGACGTGGTCGTCTTGCCGTTCGTCCCGGTGATTCCGACCACCGCGAGCGACCGGGACGGGTGCCCGTAGTACGCGCCGGCGAGCGTCGCCAAAGCCGGGCGCGCCGCCGGCACGAGCACGCGGAGCACCCGCTCCTCAGGGAGCGGATCGGGTGGCTCGGCGACAATCATCGCGGCGCCGCGGGCGAGCGCGTCCGGAATGAACTGCCGGCCGTCTTGCTTGAAGCCGGTCACCGCGACGAAGCACTCGCCCGCGGCGACCTTCCGCGAGTCGGCCGCGACGCCGGAGACGCGCGCCGGCACCTCACCCCGGAGCGCGCGCTCCGGTAGCTCGTCGAGAAGAACGCCAGTCGGCACCGCTCGCCCCGGGCTCATCTGCCCCCGCAGGGGGGCTCGGCTCGCACCGTGACCCGGCCGGCCGACCGCATGGGACAGGCGGGAGGGGCGCTCATCGTGGCGCAAGCTCCAGGCGGGTCACGGCGCCGCCGCGCAGCGCTTCGCCCGCCGGCGGAGCCTGGGCGACGACGACGCCACGGCCGTGGATCTCCACCTCGACGTTACGGCCGGCGAGAGCGGTCAGCGCCTGCCGCAGGGTCTTGCCCGCCAGGCTCGGCATCGACGGATCGTCGCGACGGGGCTCATCGCCCGATACCACCTCTGCGCCCCTGCGGGGCTCGTCGCGCGCGGACCCAACCGTGGTGGCGCTCGCGACGAGCTGAACGGGCGCCGTATCGTGCGGAGGCACGCCGAGGTACCGCAGCACTTCGCCGCCGATCGCGGAGAAGATCGGCGCGGCCGCCTCGCTGCCCCACTGCTCGTTCTTCGGCTCGTCGAGCAGCACCAGCATGACGATGCGCGGGTCGTCGGCAGGCGCGAAGCCGACGAACGACAGCACGCCCGGGGCGTGGGAGTAGCGGCCAGTCGCGGGATCGAGTTTCTGAGCGGTCCCAGTCTTGCCCGCCACCTCGTAGCCAGGGATCGCCGCCACGCGACCCGTCCCCTGCGCCACGACGTTGACGAGCAGCCGCGTCAGCGTCCGTGCGGTCTCGGGCGAGATCACCTGGCGAATCGCGCGGGGCTCGAAGGCGCGCGTCTCGCGGCCGTCGGCGTCGAGCACCGCGCGCACCACCTGCGGCTGCATCAGCCGCCCCCCGTTCGCGACGGCGCCGAACGCGGCGACGAGCTGGAGCGCGGTGACCGAGACCTCCTGGCCGATCGACATCGTCGCGAGCGACAGCCCCGACCAGTGGCGCGGGTCACGAACGAGCCCGCGACTCTCGCCCGGCAGGCCGATCCGGGTCGGGCTGCCGAAGCCGAAATCAGAAATGTAGCGGTAGTAGCGGTCGCGACCGAGCGCGAGCCCGACCCTGATCGAGCCGATGTTCGAGGAGTTCTGGAGCACCTCGGAGAAGGTGAGCCAGCCGTATTTCTTCCAGTCGCGGATGGTCGTGCCGGCGACGGTGATCACGCCGTTGCCGCCGTAGACCCGATCGGTCGGCTTGACGACGCCTTCCTCGAGCGCCCCGGCGGCGAGGATCACCTTGAAGGTCGACCCGGGCTCGAACGGGTCGGTGATCGCGCGGTTGCGCCACTCGTTGCCGGTCGCCGTCGCGAAGCTGTTCGGATTGAAGGTCGGCCGGACGGCGAGCGCCAGGATCTCCCCCGTGCGCGGATCCATCGCGACCGCCATCGCGGCCCTCGCGCTCGTCCGCCAGTACGCCGCGTCTAACTCGCGCTCGGCGAGGTACTGAATCGTGGTGTCGATCGTCAGGCTGAGCCCCGCGCCCGGCGTCGGGCGCTTGATCAGCAGGGGCGAGGTCGTCACGTCGCGCCCGAGCGCGTCGCGCTCGACGATCGCCTTGCCCGGCGCGCCGGCCAGGTGGGCATCCCAGGCGCGCTCGGTCCCCTCGAGTCCGACCCCGTCCACGCCCTCGAAGCCGAGCACGTGGGCGGCCAGTTCGCGGTTCGGATAGAACCGCATCGTCTCGGGGACGAGGCCAAGGCCAGGCTCGCCGAGGCTGCGCACGGCCTGCACGGCGAGCGGCGGCAGCCGGCGGCGGAGCCAGACGAAGCTGCGATCGGCGTCCAGGCGTCGACGGACCTCGCCCTCGGGCTCGCCGAGAATGAGGGCGACGCGGCGCGCGAGGTCCGCAGGGTTCGCGATCCGCCTGGGCTGGGCGAAGAGCGACTCGGCCGCGCTGCTCGCCGCCAGCGTGTTGCCGTGGCGGTCGAGGATCGGCCCGCGCTTGGGCCTGATCGTGACGGTCTTCGAGTACTGGCGCTCCGCCGCGGCGGCGAGCTCGGCGTGCCGGAACGTCTGCAGATACGCCAACCGGCCGAGGAGGCCGGTAAAGGCGCACGCGAAGAGCGCCGCGAGGATGAGCGTGCGCGAGCGGAGCCCCGGCGCGTTCAACGCACGCCGACCCCGCCGGGCGGACTCGTCTCGGCCAGCTGCAACGAGGCGGTGCCGGCGCCGCCCGCGACGTACTCGCGCGCGAGGCGCACCTGCTCGCGGGCCGGCGCCGTCATGCCGAGTCGCCGCGCCCGCGTCTCAACCTGCACCGGCGAGCGCAGCGTCGCCAGCTCGACCCGGAGCTGCCGGTTCAGATCCTCGAGGTTCTGCCGCGTGCCGCGCAGCGAGTCGAGCTGATACGACAGGCGCACCTGGTGCACCCGCAGAGCGGCGAGGCAAAGCGTGGCGGCAACGAACAGCGCGGACAGCGCCAGCGCCGCCGCCACGGTCCGCCGAAACCGCGGGTCCGGCTCACGATGCAGGGTCTGCGTGGTGGTCATCGTGAGAGCCGTTCCACCACGCGCAGCTTCGCGCTCCGAGCGCGCGGATTCGCGCGCACTTCATCCGCCCCGGGCCTCAGGGGAGACGGCTCGAGCAGGGCGAACGCGTCCGATGCGAGGGCCCGGAACGTACGCTTCACGATGCGATCTTCACCCGAATGAAAGCTGATGACCCCGCACCGCCCACCGATAGCGAGCAGCGCCGCGACTTGCGGGAGCGCCTCCGACAGCGCTCCCAGCTCGTCGTTGACGGCGATCCGGAGCGCCTGAAAGGCCCGCGTCGCCACGTGGGTGCGCCGCGGCCACCGCGCGCGCGGCACCGCCGCGCGGACCGCCGCCACGAGATCCTCCGTGCTGCGCAGCGGACGGTGCCGGACGATACGCGCCGCGATCCGCCGCGCGAACGGTTCGTCTCCGTACTCGGAGATGATGCGCGCCAGCTCCGCCTCAGGGAGCCTGTTCACGAGATCGGCGGCCGTGCGTGGAGCGTCCGGATTGAGTCGCATGTCCAGCGGCTCCGGCGCGGCGAAGGAAAAGCCACGACCGGATTCCTCGATCTGCCAGGACGAGACGCCGAGATCGAGCAGGACGGACCGGGCGGTGCTGATGTGATGGTCCCGCGCGATGCCCCCGATCTCGCGGAAGCTGCCGCGGTGGAGGACCGCCCGCGCGCCGAAGCGGGCCAGGCGGGCCCGCGCGCGGGCGAGGGCCTCGGGGTCTGCGTCCAGTCCGAGCACGCGCACGTCATCCGTCGTCCATTCGAGCATCGCCTCGGCGTGTCCGCCCATGCCGACCGTCCCATCGATCACCCAGCCCTCGCTGCGGGGCCGCAAGAGGAACAGCGCTTCGTCGAGCATCACAGGGACGTGAACCGCTACACTCCCATGCTCGACAGCTTGTCAAACACCGACGGCAGCTCGCCCTGACTGGTCCGGTCGAACTCTTCGAAGCGAGCGCGATCCCAGACCTCGAAGTGCCGGCGACCGCCTCCCACCAGCGTCACGTCTCGCGCGAGGCCACCCTGCTCGCGCACGTCCTGCGGAATCAGAATCCGCCCGGCCCTGTCGAGCGCCGTGTCTTTTGCGCGGGAGATGTAGAGGCGGCCGAGTTTGCGCACGTCAGGATCGAAGAGCGATTTCTCTCTGAGCTTCTCCTCGATCCGCTCCCACTCTTCGAGCGGGTGCACTTCCAGACAGACCTCGTTCGGCACTACGACCAGTCTGCCGTCGTAGTCGTTCTTCAGGGCGTCGCGGAACTTCGCCGGAATGCTCAGCCGCCCCTTTGGGTCGATCGTGTGTAAGTAGCGTCCCCGAAACACTCGCTCACCCGCCCCGTCCACCACTTCATCCCACTTCGTCCCACCTGATGGGAGAGCTTACACAGGCCGAGAAAGTCAGTCAAGTAAAAACAGTAAGTTTTTAGAGGGGATTCACTACGGTCGCCAGAGACGACTGGTAGGGTCCGCAGATCGGTCGGCCCACCGGCGCTTGGGCCATCGGGCCCCGGCCGCCGAGTGTTACTGCGGGTGGTAGTAGCGCATCGCTTCGGGCAACCACTCCTCGATCTGACGGATGCGGGTGCCGTGCGAGGGGTGCGTCGACAGAAATTCGGGCGGCTGCTGTTGCGTCTTCGCGGCTTCCGACATCCGGACCCAGAGGTCGATTGCCGCATGCGGATCGTACCCGGCCTTGGTCATGAAGATCAGGCCGAGATGATCGGCCTCCGACTCCTGGGCCCGGCTCCACGGGAGCAGCAACCCGACGGTGGCGCCGGCGCCGAGCAGCGACGTGACCTGTTGCACCGTCCTCGGATCACGATTCGCCAGCGCGATCTGCGTGGCCGCAAGCCCCGCCTGCACGAGCAGCGTCTGGCTGATCCGCTCGCCACCGTGACGCGCGATGGCGTGCGAGACCTCGTGGCCGAGCACGGCCGCGAGGCCCGCGTCGTCTTTCGCGATCGGCAGGATACCGGTGTAGACCGCGACCTTGCCGCCCGGAAGGCAGAACGCATTCGCCTGCTTGTCCTCGAGCAGCTTGAACTCCCACCGGTAATCGGTGCGTCCCGTCGCGACGGCGATCCGGCCGCCCACGCGCTGGAGCTGGCCGTTGAGCGTGGGATCGGTGGAGACCTTGCTCTTTTTCAGCACCTCGGCGTACGCTTGGTGGCCCATCTGGATCTCGCTGCTCTCCGGAAGAAGCATGCCGTTCCAATTTACTTCGCCATACTTCGTTCTCGGTCGTCGGCGATCATTGATCCTCAACATGCCGTATGGCATGTTGACCGTGGGCGAGACGACGCGCGAGACCGCGTACGCGGCGGTCGCCTCCTCCCTCGTGCCTCGTCTGGCTCGCAACTTGGAACGGCACGGATTAGCCGGGCGCAGCTTGAATTCGTCCGGACAAATGCCCGGCATGGCTCGGGACCCGAGGCCCGGCCCGGGGTCAGGCGTTACGATATGCGCGGTGCTGCGCAATGTCGAGGTTGTGATAATAAAAAAGGGAGAGGACACGGTGAGACGACTGCCGAGTGCTCCGGTGATCTACGTCGCGGCGCTGACGCTCGCCGCCGGCGCCGCATGGCATGCCGTGGCGCGGGCGGACGTCATCGATCTGACGACCGGAGAGCGCGTCCGGGGAACCATCAAGGGCACCACCTCGGCCGGCATCGTGATCGAAGTGGATGGGCGAGAGCGAACGATCGAGGAGCGGCTCGTGCGCGGCATCGCGTTCGAACCAGCGCCACGGCGATCGGCCCGCTCACGGGCGGCTCCGGGCGCCACGACGCCCGCGGCCCCACAGCGGACTGAGTCAACGTCGGGGGGAGCGAGCGCCGCTCCTCCCCGACGCCCCCCACCGGCCACCGGTCGCGAGGATTCTTTCACGCGCTCTGAGCCAGAGCCGCCGAACGCGCCGAGCGCAGCCGAGTCGGCGCCACCGCCCGCGTCTCCGCGATCTCCGCTGGTCCTCGCCCGGGTCTCACCGGCGACGTTACGAGAGGCCGTGCAGGCGCTCACCGACCTACGCGCGTTCGTCGGCGACGGCGTCAGCGAGAGCGACTACGCCGCGCGCGCCGGTGAGGCGAGACGACATGTGGACCGCTACCTGGCAGACCCCGAAGACGGCCGCACCGAGATCAAGAACGCCCTCGCATCCGCCACGCGGCTCTATTCCTTCGCGGCCTCGGCCTCGAGCGTCTATGCCGCGAGGGGCGACTTTTCCGTCGTGGGGCGTGATCCCGCGATCGCCGAGTGCCCGCGGCTCGGGCGCGCGATCGAGCAGGCCGCGGCGCACTGGGGCTTCCGAGCCGGCGATCCGGCGTTCGCGGGCCTGATCGCGGGGACTGAAGGCCTCAAGGAGCTCTGGGCGTGCGCCGCCGACAAGCTCGGCGAGGCCGAGACGCTCATCGCCGGGCAGAAGCCGTGAGCTTAACTCGGAGGGGGGCTCCGCGTCAGCGGTTCCGGAGCCGCACCTCCGTGGTCGCCCTGCCGACGACGCCCAGGCTCGCCGGGCCGGGCGCCTGGGTCGGCGTCGCCGCGATGGAAATCACGATTGACCGAATCGCGTCTGGAGTCGCCGGAGGCCGGCGGTCGACGTCCAGATACGTGAAGCGCAACTCGCTGACGCCGTCCAGCACAGGTTGCGCGCCCCCGCCCGCGTCCCGCCGTAACGTCGTGCCGCGCAGGAGGTACGTGATCGTCTCGCCAGCGCCCCTGATGAGGCCGTCGCCATTCAGGTCGTGCTGGATTGCGAGGCGCGTCGGGTCGGCGATCGCGATCGCCGCGAACGTCCCACCGTTCGGGGCAAACCCCGCGCCCCGGATCTCGGCGGTCATCCGCGCGAGCGCGAACCGCACGCTCTGCTGGACCTCAACGCGCCCTTCGCCGATCGCATGTGCCCGCTGCCCCTGCTGCAGCAGCAGCGCCGTCCCGCCGAGCAGGACCCCCGAGACCGCGACAGAGACCAGAAGATCGCTGAGCTGCATGCCCAATCCTCCGCATGTATCCGGTGCGTGACGCGCGTCGCCGACGCGCGCGCGTTGGAGCTGGGCAAACAGTGAGGGCGCAGCCAGGAACGGTCAATGTCCAACGTCAGAGACAGGACGAAGCGCGGCGGAGACGCGGACGTACGGCGTGCACGGCGCTCCGCGGAGGGAAGCCTTGCCACGCTCGCCCCGAGCGCGTGCGGATCCCACGGTCCCGACTCAATCTTGAGGCGTCCGAGCAGTGGCCGGGGGTCTCATGATCCCGCGCGCTGCGATCGCGGTCGCGCTCGTCCTGGTTGCGCCGGCTCTCGGCCCGCGCACCGCGTCAGCCGTCGACCTCTCGCCGAGCGAGATCCTCGCCGACCCAGACCGATTCGATGGCCGGTCGGTCACGGTCCGCGGCACGGTCACCGAGCTGCGCGAACTTGGGAACGCGTATTTCAGCTTCGATCTGACCGATGGGGAGCGAGCCATTCGGGTCCTGTCGTCCGGGACGCCAGCGTGTGGGTCGGGCGCTGCCGCGGCGGTCCAGGGAGTGTTTCAGAAGGTCAAGCGCGAGGGCTACAAGATCTACAGCGAAGTGGAGGCCGGGCGCGTGACGTGCGAGGCACGCTGAGACGGCGGTGCCCGAAGCGGATGTCGTCGAGCCTCGTGGCTACAGGATGCGCCGGCGCACGAGCAGCTCGCGGCTCGAGCGGCGGCGGGCCAGCCGTCCGTGCGCGAGCAGCGCGTCGAGCAGTGCGCGACCGAGCGGGCCCGCGAGGTGATCACGCCGCTCGGTCAGGTCCGTGCAGCCAAGTCCCTTCATCGCGGGTCGGAGCGCGAACCCGCGCCTGGTGAGCTCCAGGTGCCCCAGGTCGGTCAGCACGTACGCCTTGCGCTCCTGGACGACCCACCCGCGCGCGAGCAGGTCCTCGAGGAGCACGACACCGCTCCTCCCCGCCAGGTGGTTGTGGCAGCTCCGCGCGTGCCGGAACTCCGCCGTCTTCACCCCAGCGGCGGTCGCTTGTGAGCCCACGGCCGCGCCGCCTCGAAGGCCGCCGACGCCCGGAGGACCGTGACATCGTCGAAACGCCGGCCCACGAGCTGCAGCCCGATCGGCAGGCCGCTCGCCGTGAAGCCGCACGGCACTGACGACGCCGGCTGGCCCGTCAGGTTGAATGGATACGTGAACGGAGTCCAGGCCCATTCCGGAACCGGCTTGCCGGCGATCTCGGTCGCGTTGTCGAGGCCGACCTTGAACGCGGGGCATGCCAGCGTCGGGGTCAGGAGCAGATCGTACTTCGCGAAGAACTGACGTGGGTGCTGCCACCACGCGAGGCGATCGAACCAGGCCTGCACGTACACGGTCGGCGAGGCCTTCAGCGTCTCGTCGATGATGCGGAGCAGCCCGGCATCGATCTTGTCCCGCTCGCCGAGATACGGCGCCAGGCGGGCCGCGATCCCGCCGGCGAAGATCGGCCGCCAGGCCTCGAACGGCGACGGCCAGCCCGGATTGACTTCCTCGACCCGGCAGCCGAACTCGCGGAAGACCCGCGCCGCCTGCGCCGTCGCCGCGCGCACCTCGGGATCGAGGATCTTCGCGTATCCGAGCGAGTCGCTGTAGGCGACGCGGAGTCCCCGGAGGCTCCCCTTGAGCGCCCTCACGTAATCGACGGGCGCCGCCGGCAACGAGTAGACGTCGCGCTCGTCGGGGCCGGCGCAGACGTTCATCATCAGCGCGGCGTCCTTCACCGTTCGCGTCATCGGCCCGACGTGCGACAGGCTCCACGCGGCGCTCGGCGGATACGTCGGAATGCGGCCGAATGACGGCTTGAGGCCGAAGATCCCCGCGAACGAGGACGGGATGCGGATCGAGCCGCCGCCGTCCGTCCCGATCGCCAGGGGCCCGAGGCCCGCGGAGACCGCCGCCGACGCGCCGCCGGACGAGCCGCCGGGGGTGCGCTCGAGATTCCAGGGATTCCGCGTGGCGCCGAAGAGGAGATTGTGAGTGGCGCCGATCCAGCCGAACGTCGGCGTGTTGGTCTTTCCGAGCATGATGGCGCCCGCGGCCTTGAGGCGCTCCACCATCGGAGCATCTTCAGTCGGCACGTGGTCCTTGTAGAGCGGCGTGCCGAATGTGGTCCGCACCCCGTTGGTGATCACGAGGTCTTTCACCGAGAACGGGACGCCGTGGAGCGGCCCGAGCCGGGCGCCCTTCTTCATCACGGCGCGCTCGGCGGCCCTGGCCGCCTTCCGCGCGCCGTCCGCGACCACGGTGACATATGCGTTCAGCCGCTCGAGCTTCTCGATCCGCGCGAGCACGGCGTCGACGACGTCAACGGGCGAGATCTTCTTCCGGGAGACGGCGGCCGCCAGGTCCGCCGCCGACATCCAGCACAGCTCATCGTTCGCCATGGGCACGCTTCCCTTAACTCGAGAGGTGGAACACGACCATCTTCAGCTCGGTCATCTCCTCGATCGCATAGGCGGGCCCCTCTTTGCCGAACCCCGATTCCTTCAGGCCACCGTAAGGCATCAGGTCCGCCCGCCACTGCGGCCCCCAGTTCACGTGCAGGTTGCCGGACTGCACCTCGCGCGCGAACCGCATGGCCCACTCGAGGTTCTCGGTGAAGATCCCCGCCGAGAGGCCGTAGTTGCTGTCGTTGGCCAGCGCGATCGCCTGGTCGATGTCGTCGAACGGCGTCACCGCGACCGCCGGCCCGAACAGCTCGTCGCGCGAGATCCGCATCTCGGGTTTCACATCGGCGACGATCGTGGGCTCGTACACCGGCCCGTGGCGCTTGCCGCCGGTCACGAGACGCGCGCCGCTCGTGACCGCCTCCCGGACCCATTCATCGACCCGCACCGCCTCCTTCTCGCGGATCATCGGGCCGACCTTCACGCTCTCGTCGAGCTGGTTACCGACCGTGAGGGCGGCCACCTTCGCCTTCAGCGCATCGAGGAAGTCGCCGTAGACCTTGCCCGAGGCGAGCACACGCTGGGCCGAGATGCAGACCTGCCCCGCGTTGGCGTAGCCCGTTGCCGCGACGGCCGCGGCCACCTTCTGGAGGTCCGCGTCGGGCATCACGATGACGGGCGCGTTGCTGCCCA
>QHRS01000149.1 GCA_003221435.1 Candidatus Rokuibacteriota bacterium | reverse complement strand
TGCCGATGTCGATCTGGCCGCAGGCGATGTCGTACTTCCTCCCGTCGAGCGAGGTGGACCTGGTGAGGCCCGTGATCGCGTGCTTGGTCGCGGTGTACGGGGCTGAGTTGGGCCGCGGCACGTGGGCCGAGATGGATCCGTTGTTGATGATGCGCCCCCCTCTGGGGTCCTGGCCCTTCATGAGCTTGAACGCTTCCTGCGTGCACAGGAAGGCGCCCGTGAGGTTGATGTCCACCACGGATTTCCACTGCTCGTAGCTGAGCTCCTCGAGCAGTATCCCGGGCGCGCCCACGCCGGCGTTGTTGAACAGCAGGTCGAGGCGGCCGAACGCGTCCTTTGTCCGCGCGAAG
This sequence comes from Candidatus Rokuibacteriota bacterium, assembly GCA_003221435.1. Classification (GTDB taxonomy): domain Bacteria; phylum Methylomirabilota; class Methylomirabilia; order Rokubacteriales; family CSP1-6; genus AR9. The sequence continues at coordinate 5,014 of QHRS01000149.1, read as the reverse complement.
AGGGCGCGAACGGACTGCGGATCGCTCACGTCGGTGGGAACAACCTGCGCCCGCGCGCCTGACGGCCCCGCGTCAGCCGCAGCCTGATCCAAGGGCTGCTTGCGCCGCCCGGCCAGGACGACGCGATACCCGTCCCGCAGAAGCGCGACCGCAACCGCCTTGCCGATGCCGGTGCCCGCGCCCGTCACCACCGCGACCTTGTTGGGCGAATTCATTCGTCAGTCTCCTTGACTCATGTCAGCACCATTTGGGTCTGGATCGTGAGCGACAGCAGGCGCCCGGCCTCGTCGGTCACCCGCGTCTGCCACACCATGGTGCGCTTGCCACGATGCAGGGGCGTGGCCTCCGCGCGCACGGTCCCGGACCGACCCGCGGCGAAGAAATTGGTCTTGGACTCGATGGTGGTGGTGCTGGCGCCCGGCGGCAGGTTCAGCATCGTGGCCGCCGCCCCCACGGTGTCCGCGAAGGCCATCAGGGTGCCGCCGTGGAGGCTGCCCCCCACGGTCGTCAGCGCGTCCCGGAACGCGAGTTCCGCGACTAGGCGGTCCTGGCTCGCCTCGACGCACCGTATGCCCAGCAGCTCTGCCAGGGTACCCCTGAAGCGTTCCGAGACGACGGCCGGATCAACGTTCATCGAGGCCCTCCCGACCTCCGGTGGTCACGCCCTCCGCGCGAGCGGGCCGCGCAGCAACTGCCCGGGGAGCGCGCCTGTGGGCTTGCCGTCGCGCAGGACGATCTCGCCGTTCACGACTGTCGCGGAGATGCCGCGCGAGCGCTGCACGAGGCGCCGCGCTCCGGCCGGGAGATCGTGCGCCACTTCCGGCATCTCCGGCGCGATCGTCTCGGGGTCGAAGACGAGCAGGTCAGCCGCCAGACCTTCCCGAATCAGGCCGCGATCGGCGAAGCCCCAGTACGTCGCCGGCACGAAGCTCAGCATGCGAACCGCCTGCTCGAGCGTGAACGCTTGCCTCGCGCGCACCCAGTGACTGAGCAGGTGCGTCTGGAGCGAGGCGTCCATGATCTGCGAGACGTGCGCGCCGGAGTCCGAGAAGGTCACCACGGTCCGCGGATGCTTCATCAGCTCGAGCGCGTGGTCCTGGTCCTCGTTGGCGACGGGCTGGAGGAAGAACAGCTCCAGGTCCTTCTCGATCGCGAGGTCGAGCAGCGCCTCGACCGGGTCCACGCCGCGCTCACGCGCGATTTCCGCCACCGAGCGGTGCGGCGCTTCGACCCTGTCGAAGACGAAGATCCACTCGTACACGGCGGGCCGCGGCTCGGCCCCGACCACGCGCCGCTCGTCGCGCTCGCGCGCGGCCTCGACGAGTCGCCGGCGGAGCTCCGGGTCGCGCAGCCGGTGCTTCTGCTCTGCCAGCGGCAGTGCCCGCAGATCCTTCCACACCGGCAGCCGGTCGAAGGGCAGGGTGGTTTTGAACGAGAGCATGACGGCGAGCGCGCGACTGTGGACCTGCGCGAACATGCGGCCGCCCGCCGCGGCTGTCTCCTCGAGCAAGTCCAGGTAGACGCGCCAGACCTCCGGCGCTTCCCGGCGGCTGAACAAGCCCCAGGTTACCGGGCGTCCGGTCTCCACGGCCAGATCACGCAGCCGCACGTGATAGTCGCGCAGGCCTTGTGGGTCGCGTGAGTTGCGGCCAACCTCCTCGCCGGCGAGCTCGAAGATGCCCGCGTTCATGTCGCCCATGACGCCGACCAGCCGACGAATCTCCTCCCAGGTAGCGAGGCGGCTCGCGACGGGGCGCCGGTCGGGAGTCTCGTGATTCGGCGAGCGCGAGGTCGTGAAGCCGATGGCGCCGGCGCGGATGGCGTCGCGCAGCTCGCGCTCCATCCCGCGCAGGTCGTCCTCGCTGGCCGCCTGCTCGAACGCCCGTTCGCCCATGACGTAGGTGCGCAGGGCCGAGTGACCGATGTAGCCCGCGTAGTTGATGCCCTTGGGCAGGGACTCCACGCGATCAAGAAACTCCGGGAACGTCGTCCACGTCCAGTCGATGCCCGCATCCATCGCCTCGGCCGCGATGTCCTCGGCGCGCTCCAGGTTGCGCATGACCAGGTGCTTGTCGGCCGCGCTGCAGGGCGCGAGCGTGAATCCGCAGTTCCCCATCACGACGGTGGTCACGCCGTGCCAGCACGAGCAGGTGCCGAGCGGGTCCCAGAAGATCTGCGCATCCATGTGGGTGTGGCCGTCCACGAAGCCGGGCGCCACCACCTGGCCGTCCGCGTCGATCACGTCCCGTGCGCGCTCGCGGATGCGTCCGATGGCGGCGATGCGGCCGTGTCGCACGCCGATGTCGGCCCGGTACCGGGGCAGGCCGGATCCGTCGATCACCATTCCGTTCTTGATCACCAGGTCATACGACATCATCCGCTCCTTTCGGCCGAACCCAGGGGAACCGCGCGCGTCTCCGGCCACCCGCCTTCGCGCGACGAGCCCTGCTCGAGGCGGGTTCCGCCGTCTTCCACCCCGAGCCGGCCACGCAGCGGCTGGGTGCTCATCGGTTCGAAGCATACACCGGTGTCGGCCGTCACGGCGCGTCGGTCAGGGGTCGAGCGGCGGCCGCTCACCCGGCGGTTGGACGCGAAACGTGTTGAGCGTCATCGAGACGGTCGTGTAGAAGCCGAGGAGGCCCACCAGCTCCACTACCCCCTGCTCGCCGACCTGGCCGAGGAGCGCCTGGTAGGTCGCATCGCTCACGCCGCGCGTGCGGAGCAGCTCCACGGCGAACGTGTAGACCGCCTGGTCGTCTGGCCGCGAGAAGCGCGGTCGCTCCTTCCGTCGGATCGTCTCGAGGATCTCCGGCTCGATCCCAGCCTTCGCCGCGAAGCGCGCGTGAGCGTACCACTCGTATTGCGCGGTCCACTCGCGCGCAACAACCAGGATGGCGAGCTCGGTGAGCCGGGGCGCGAGGGTCGTGCGGAAGCGGAGCGCGCCGCCCAGCGCCACGAGCGCCGACCCGACGTGCGGGCTCCGCACCCAGGCGTTGAACGGTCCGGCCAGGCTGCCATCGGCGTTGGGGCGCATCGGCTCGTACACGACGTCGTGGACGCCGTCCTGCGGGACGCGCGATCGCGATTCGACGATTCGGTCGTAGGCCTCGCGCTGCGGCGGAGCCATCTTCTCGCGGGTCAGTGTCGCCAGTCGGGTCATGGGCGGCTCTTCCTCCTGTGTCTGCTCAGCGTCCGGGGACGGTGGCGGAGCTACATCATACGCTGTGACGTGCGCCTTGCCACCGCCGTCGCTCGCACGGTAGCATCACCATCCGCATCACCTGAAGAGACCCACATGGGGAGAGCGAAGTCACCGCCGGGCGATCACAGTGCTCGCGTGCTGGAGTACGCGCTCCCCGGCGGGTGGAAGGTGTTGGCCGGCCGCACCGAAGCCGACAACGACCACCTCAGCCTGAGAGTTGCCCGACCAGATGATTGGTGGTTCCACGTTCGCGGGATGCCCGGGAGTCACGTCATCCTCCAGGGGCCGGCGGGCAACGAGCCCGATCGCGAGACCCTCAAACACGCGGCGGCGATCGCGGCGTACCACAGCAAGGCGAGGAAGGGGGGCGTGGTGGCGGTCTCGTGCACGCGAGCTCGTTACGTGCAGAAGCCCCGCGACGCGAAGGCGGGCACCGTGCAGATCCGCAAGGAAGTCGTGCTCAAGGTCCGCCCGGCGCTGACCGCTCCTCCCGGCGCGGACGTGTGCTAGACTGCCGCGGAACCCGAGGGGGCCGTCGAGGCCCCCTTCGACCCGACAGCATGTCAACTAGCCGAGTTCGAGCGCCGGCTTTGCCGGCGCGACCGACTTGGGGGAGGCTCGGAGGGGGCCGTCCAGGCCCCCTTTCGATTAAGGGAGGAGTGACCATGGCCGAGACCGATCTGTACCGCAAGGGCAAGGAAATCCGTCGCCAGCTGCTGGGCGACTACGCCGACCGGCTGGACACCACGACGTATGCCGACCCGATCATGCGCAAGTTCCGCGAGACGGTCACCGAGACGATCTTCGGCGCGCTGTGGGCCCGGCCGGGGCTCGATTTCAAGACGCGCGCGCTCGTGTGCGTCGTCTCCGACGCGGCGACGGGCCGCGACCCGGAGCTGGCCATCCACCTGCGCATGGCGCGCCGCCAGGGCTGGACGGAGGAGGAGCTGACGGAGGTGCTGCTCCACATGTCCGGCTACGTCGGCGTACCGATCATCCGCGAATCGCTCCTGACGGCGTCGCGGGTGTTCGCCGAGATGCGGGGGTCGTCGTGAGCTTTCTCGGAGGGGGGCGCCGCCCCCCTTCCGAACCTCCCCCGGGGATTGCGCCGGCAAAGCCGGCGCCCGAACGGTGCGTTGACAGTCGCGAGAGGAGGGTAGTCTCGTGAGCGGGCTGCCGCCGGCGGCGCGCGTCGAGGGCTACTTCAAAGAGCTGAACAACTGGGGGCGCTGGGGCGGCGACGACCAGCGCGGCACCGTGAACCTGATCACCGCGGCCAGGCGCGCCGCCGCGCAGTCGCTCGTTCGTACCGGCCGCACCGTGTCGCTGGCGCGCGACATCGGGCCCCAGCCCGCGCTCATGTACCACGCCACGTTCCCGGGCAACCGCGAGCGCGCCGACGTGGTCCTCGACCGCTTCGATCTTGTCTACCACGGCTTCACCATCACCCACATCGACGCGCTCTGCCACGTGGCGTTCGACGGCGAGCTCTACAATGGGCGGCCTTTCATGCAGAGCCTGAGCGCGGCCGGCGCCTCCTGGTGCCCGATCGATCCGCTCTTCGACGGCATCACCACGCGCGGCGTCCTCCTCGACGTGGCCGCGGGGCGGAAGGAGGGCCACGTCACGGTCGGCGACCCGATCACGCCGCGCGAGCTCGACGGAGCCGCATCGCGCGCCGGCGTGAAGGTCGAGCCCGGCGATGTCGTAGTGGTCCGCGGCGGGCAGGAGCCGTTCCAGAAGGCGCATCCCGACTGGGTGCCGCGCGTCTCGCCGCACCCCGGGCTCCACCTTTCGTGCCTGGAGTGGTTC
>QHRS01000148.1 GCA_003221435.1 Candidatus Rokuibacteriota bacterium | reverse complement strand
CAGTCGACGTCATTCCAGGTCAGCCGTGCCGGGTACGCGGGGTCAGGACCCCGCGGGTTCGGCGCTTTCGACATGGCCTCTCGGGGATTGAACCGCGCCGCGATGTCGCGCTCGCGCCGGCCGTATACCTGCACGTCCACGGTCATGGTGACCGAGCGATACCCGGATGCTTCGACGCGGGCCAGGAGGTCGGCGACCCACGCGCGGTCTCCCACGTGGTAGAGCTGGAACATCTTGGGCCCGGGCCCCGCGGCCGCGACTTTCTCCACGGGCCATCCCGGTACGCCGCTACAGAAGAACAGGGTGTCCGCCTGACTCGCGCCCCGGGCCATCTCGAGGTCGCCCTCGGGGTGAAACAGGATCAGCCCGCCCATCGGAGCCACCGCGATGGGTGCGGACAGCGGGAGGCCGAGCAGTGACGTGCCGAGATCGATCTCGCGGACGTCCACCAGCACGTTTTGCCGGATCGCGAGCCGGTGCAGGGCACGCCGGTTGCGACGCAGCGACGTCTCGGTCTCTGCGCCGCCGTCGCCGAAGTTCCACACCTCCCGCGGCAGACGTCGCCGGGCTTCCTTGCGGATCTCGGGCAGCGTGACGAACGCGGGGCTGTCGGGATTCATGCGATCGACCGGTGTTCCGAAGAGATGCGACGTGGGGTCCCGTGAGTGGGAACCCTTATCCGTCTCATCCACAGAGGTCGGGGCATTTCAAACAAGTCCTTCCGGCTACGGCGCCCGCTCGCACAGGATGTTCAGCAGCGCTTGCCGTCCGTCGCGCACCGCCGCCAGACCACGCTTGAGCGCGGGCGTCACCTCTGCGGGGTCTTCCACCCGCTCCCCGTGCCCGTCGAACGCGCGCACGATCTCCTCGAAGCGGGGTGAGGGAGTGAGCTCCGTCAGCGGGAAGTGTGAGGTGCTCCGCGCCCAGCCGTCGGGGTGCAGCCCGAGCGCGGCGAACTTCACGGCCTCCCACCGACGGTTGTTGAAGAGGACGGTGAGGATCGGGAGGTTCTCCGCGCGCGAGACGAAGTGACAGGAGGTCGGCTGTCCGAAGAAGTAGGCGCCGTCGCCGAGGGTCGCGATGACGGTGCTCGACGGCCGGCCGAGCTTGATCCCGAGCGCCGCGCCCAATCCCCAGCCGAGACCGCCCGAATGCGGCGAGCCGAAATAGCTGCCCGGCCGCGTGAACGCGGTGTAACGCAGGTCGAGCGGGTACTCGTTGACGACGACGGTGTCGTCGTCGAGCAGCGACTCCAGGCACTTGCCGACCCAGGCGAAGCCGATCGTCGTCTTTGTCCCCTGCGCGGCGGCGGTCGCCTCCCACGCGGCGCGGCGGCGCCGGTGCTCGGCCGTGACTTTGGCGGTTCGAGCCGCGACGTCTGCCGGGTTCGAGTGACGCCGCACCGCCTCGGCGAGGAGCGGCAACGCGACGGACGGCTCCGCCACGATCGGGACGTCGCACGGGTAGCTCCGCATCGGGTAACGGGAGAAGAAGGGGTCGATCCCGAGGTGGATGATCGTCGCGTCGTCCGCCGGCTTTTGGATCGCCGGAAACCAGGGGACGTCGGAATCGACGACGAGGATGACGTCGGCCTCGCCGAGCGTCTCGTCCAGGCCAGCCGCCGGGACGAAGCCGAGGTGAAGCGGGTGGCGCTGTGGGAAGTTCAGATCGGTCGGGCTCGACTCGAGGACGCCGATGCCGCCGGCTTCGGCCAGCGCCGTGAGCGCCGGCACGGCCCGGGCGTCGCGCCCGGCCGCCGTGGTGATGATCAGCGGAAATCGCGCCGCCGCCAGCAGGCGGCCCGCCTCATCGATCCGCTTCGGATCGGGGAGGCGCTCGCTCCGGGCCTGGCGCCGCGGGGGCGAGCTGAGCGAGATCGATTCGAGCCGCTGGGCCAGCACCTCGCGGGGCAGGGTCAGATACACCGGCCCGCGCGGCTCGGTCAGCATCACCTCGAAGGCGCGGTCGACAACCGACTCGAGCTGCACGGCGTTGCGCAGCTCGTAATCCCACTTCACGTACTCGCGGAGCATCGCCGCCTGGTCGAAGCTCTCCTGGGCCCAGTGGATGTGAACGTCGCGCGCGCCGGGGAGGCCCTCCTCGGTGATCGGCGTGCGTCCGGCCGTGAACAGCACCGGGACCTGCGCCCGCGCGGCGTTGATGATGGCGCAAGCGGCGTTCGCCGTCCCGACCGTGACGTGGACCATCACCGCGAGTGGGCGCCCGGTGGCCAGGTAGTAGCCGTGCGCCATCGAGACCGCGGCGAACTCGTGCGGGACCACCATCGGTCGCGGCGCGGTCTTCCGCTCGGCACGAAACTTCGCGAACGCGTCCACGATCGAGGCGAAGTCCGTCCCCGCGTTGGCCAGGAAGTGCTCCACACCCCGCTCGCGGAGCAGCTCCAGGTATGCCTGGGCCACCGTCTCGACCTGAATCGTCTTGAGCCCCATTGAACACTCCCTGAAAGACCGCTCAGTGCATTTTCTCGCGTGCACCGCAATGCGTCCACGCGGCGTCCCTCGGCGGCAACCGGAGACATTGTAGCGCCCGACGTTCGGTTTGACTCCGGGAACCGCGACTGAAGAGGGACCGGGGTCGAACCGATAAATCTGCTCCCCTGGGCCTCCGGGAACTGTCTTGACAGAGCGAGCGCGTCCCCGGCTCCGCGTCACCGACGGACCGATACGGATCTATCGCAAGACGGCGGTCTTCCGTCGCTCGATCAGGCCGAAGTCGATGGAGGCGCCGAGCCCTGGCCCGGTCGGCGCGTGCACGAGCCCGTGCGCGTCCACCGCGATGTCCTCCACCAGGCCGTACACCTGCGCCTCGGCCGGTAGCAGGACCTCGAAGAACTCGCAGTTCCGGATCGCCATGATCACGTGGAGGTTCGCCACGTTGTTGAGCGAGTTGCCGCCGTGATGGACCTCGAAGTTCATGTGGAAGGCCTCGGCCAGGTGCGCCGTCTTCACCATCGACGTGATCCCGCCCTTGACCGCCACGTCGCCGCGCAAGAAGTCGGTCGCCTGGGCGGTGATCCACGGGGCGAACGCGGTGAAGCCGCCCGGCGCGTACTCGGTGGCGAGGATCGGGATGTGGAGCTGCTGCTTGAGCTTGACGTAGTTGTAGATGTCGTCGTCAGCCAGCGGATCCTCGTACCAGTGGAAGCCCAGCGCCTCGATGGCCTTCCCGACGCGCAGCGCCTCGGGGTACTGGTAGGCCCACGTCGAGTCGAGCATCACGGTAAATCCGTCGCCGACCGCCCGCCGGACAGCCTTGCACACCTCGACGTCAACCGTGGGATCGGTCGGTGGGTGGATCTTGTAGGCCGTCCAGCCCTGTGATTTGAACTTCGCCGCCTCCTCGGCGTACGCCTCCTTGGACGGCAGGACTGCGGAGCTGGCGTAGGCGGGCACGCGGTCCCGGTAGGAGCCGAGCAGCCGGTGGATGGGCAAGCCGGCAGCCTTGCCCGCGATGTCCCACAGCGCGACGTCCATCGCGCCGATCGCCCTCAGCGTCGTCGCACGGTTCCGCTGCCACAGGGCCTGATAAAGCCGCTCGCGCTCCAGTGGGTCCTGATCCATCACCAGGGGCTTGAGGTACTGGATCAGCGACTCGGCGTCCAGGTGGGCGGCGCGCATCGCCGAGCCCAGGAACGCGTGGCCCTCGATGCCCTCATCGGTCGCGACGGTGAGCAGGCCGAGCTGGCTCGTGCCGCCGAAGCATCCGGTGTGCCGCCCGTAATAGGTCGCCGGAATGCCGCTCCAGGCGAACAGCGTGAGCGTGACGTCTCTGATCTTCATGTCCCGCCCTCCTGTGGGCCCAGCCACCCGAGCCCGACACTGGAACGGAGGCAAGACTACCGGAGGAATAGCGCCAACTGTCAAGTGCCTCTTCGGCGTGGAGGAAAAGGGAGATCCTGGCCGCGAGGCGCAACCAGCGCCAATTCGGACTAGGCGATGAGGAGAGGCGACCTCGCGGTCTGCGCAGGAGGAGGTTTAGGCCGCGCCGGACCGGCGGGAACAGCTTGACGGAGAAGGAGATCCGGTCTCCCAGAAGCCCATGTAGGGGAACTGCTCGAGTTCGCGCTGCGCGTGCAGCTCATCCTCCAGAATCGAGAACACCAGGATGTCCCAGCGCCGCCCCCTGTAGGTCTTCGCCTGCCGGAGCAGGCCCTCCTGCTGGAAGCCGTTCCGCTTGAGCGCGTTGATGCTGAGGGGGTTGTAGGCGAAGACCTTGGCCTCCACGCGCCGGATGGCGAGCACGTCCATGGCGAACGCGAGCAGTAGGCGCGACGCCTCGACGCCCCATCCGCGCCGCAACGAGTGCGGGTCGGCGATGGCCGTCTCGAGGAAACCCAGTTGCTCGACGAGCCGGATGTCGTAGAGTCGAACAAATCCGACGGGCGACGCGGGAGAGGGCACGGGTTGTACGAAGAGCGTGAGCGAGGTCGGATCGCTGAAGATCGATGCGACGAAGTCGGGATGGTAGGGGCCGAGGTGACGGCACCGATAGAGAAGCTCGCTGCCGACCATCTGGCTGAGGAGGGAGTCGTAGGCCCACTCGCCGAAGATCGAGAGCTCTTCCCACGCCGGCTGCCGCAACCCGACGCGCGGCGTGGCGGCGAGGAACGGCGTCAGGGCGTCCGGTGGATCGAAGTCGCGCGCGCCGACCGCGGAAAGCGGCACCCGGCCGGGGTTGGACACGACTGGAACCTCGTCCACGAGTTCCGCGCTGATCAGACCACGGTGGATGGCGACACTCGGAATGATGGTGAGCGGCACGTCGAGCTGGCGGGCGAGCCGCGTGATCTGGAGGAGAGCAGCCAGGCCAACTACGTCGACCGCCTTCACCTGCTCCAGATTCAACACGAGCGCGCGCGGCGAGTCGGCCAGATGGCCGCGAATGCTCCCGCAGAGCGCGAAGGCGGTGCCGATCGTCAGTGCATCGCCGACGCGGACTTCGACCCCCGCGCCGTCAGACCGCAGCAGACTACGGGCAGCTCCGGGCAAGGCTGACCCTCCCTTTGTCGGGAGTCCCCTGACCCGAGGAGCAGTTGAGGTCGGCTCCCTCCCTTCGGTAACCCGGCTATCAGGTCTATGCCTGACCCGTGGCTTTGCGTCCCCGCCTCACGGCGGGTTTGCCTTTATCGGGAAGGGGGCTCCGCGTTATGCGAGTCTTGGTCAGCA
>QHRS01000147.1 GCA_003221435.1 Candidatus Rokuibacteriota bacterium | reverse complement strand
GCATCATCCCGAGCCAGAACACGGGCGTCGAGATGCCGAGCACGGCGGCGCCCACCAGCGCATGGTCGAGCGCGGTTCCGGGCCGTGCGGCGGCGAGCGCGCCCGCGCTCATGCCGAGCACGATCGATACGAGCGTCGCGGCCAGGGCCAGGTGGACCGTCGGGGGGAGCCGGTCGGCGATGATCTCGGTGACGGGGCGCTGCTGATGATACGAATGCCCGAGGTCGCCGCGCGCGAGCCGACGCATCCACATCACGTACTGGACGGGGAGCGGGCGGTCGAGCGCGTACTGCTCGCGTATGTGCCTGACGACCTCGGGATCGGCGCGCTGGCCCAGGGCCGCGCGCGCCGGGTCGCCGAGCGCGACCGCGTTGAGCACGAACACGAGCAGCGTGATGCCGAGCAGCACCGGCGCCAGGGCAAGCAGGCGCCGGCCGATCGCGCTCCCCCACTCGCTCAGCACGCTACCTGTCGAGCCAGACCTTCCTGAGCGGCGCGAGGAACTCCGGAGCCGAGGACAGGGGGGATCGCTCGAGCCCCTTGACGTACGGCTTGATCAACGCGCGACTCGAGTAGTGGTAGAGCGACACCCACACCGCGTCGTCGAGCACGACCTGCTCGGCCTCCGTGTAGCGGTCGAATCGGCCGGGGCCCACCGGCATGGCGTCCGCCTCGTCGAAGAGGCGGTCGACCGCCGGGTTCCGGTACCGCGAGGTGTTTCCCGCGGCGCCGATGTTGCGCGAGTGGAAGAGCACCGTCAGGAAGTTCTCCGGATCGGGATAGTCGGCGATCCATCCCTGACGGAAGAAGCCCGCCGTCCCGTCGTCGACGAGCTTGATGTGCGCGGCCCAGTCCAGGCGGCGCAGCTGGAGCGGGATCCCGATCTCCCGGAGCTGCGCCTGGAGCAGCTCGGCGATCCGCTGATTCAGATCGCCAGTGTTGAAGTGGAACGCGATGCTCGGCAGCCCGCGGCCTCCGGGAAACCCCGCGCTGGCCAGGAGCTGGCGCGCGCGCTCGCGATCGAACGGCAGCCGGCGCACGTGCGGGGAGAACCCCGGCATCGCCGGCGGCAGCACACCGCGGGCGGGCGTGACGCAGCCCTCGAGGAGCCCGTTCACCGCCACGGTGGGATCGATCGCCTGCGCGATCGCCTGCCGGATCCGGCGGTCGTTGAACGGCGGGCGCTCGACGTTGAAACGCACCGCGTGGGTGCCGAGGATGGGCCAGACGACCGCCTGGTCACGCAACGGCGGGTCCTTCTGCGCGGCGCGACAGTGCCCGGTCGGGATGTCGGAGATGTCGAGGCTACCGGTCCGGTACTCGTTGAACCGGGTCCCCTCGGCGGGAATGATCCGGAAGATGGTCCGGTCGAGGTAGGGCGCGCCGCGGAAGTGTTCGGGGAAGCCTTCGAGCACGACCTGGTCGTCGCGCCGCCACGAGACGAAGCTGAACGCGCCGGTCCCGACCGGGTGGCTCGCGAACGCCGCGCCGCGCTTCTCGGCCTCCTCGCGCGGCACGATCGACGCCGCATCGTAGGCCATCAGGTAGACGAAGGGCGCGAACGGCCGGTCCAGCGTGATCTCCACCGTGTGCTCGTCGACCGTCCGGATGCCCGCGATGTCTGCCGCCTGGCCCCGGATGAACGTCGGGGCGCCCCTGATTTTCTCGAACACCCACGGCCGCTTGCCCCGGGCGGCGCGCTCGAACGAGTACTTGACGTCGCTCGCCACGAACTCGCGCCCGGCCTGGAACTTCACGCCGCTCCGGAGATGAAAGGTGTACACGCGGTGATCGGGCGACAGGGTCCAGCTCCGCGCTAGCGCTCCCGTGACGCGGAGCCGCTCGTCGAGCTCGAGCAGCCCGTCGAAGATCTGGCGGATCACCGCCGAGGACGTCGTGTCGGTCGCCTGCGCCGGGTCGAGGGTCGGAGGATCGCTCCCGAACACGGCATGAAGGGTGCCGCCTCGCTTCGGCTCCGCCGCGGCGGTGGAGGACAGGAGGGCGACGGCGAGCCCGATCACGACTGCTCGGCATGGCAGGACGGCCAGGATCGCCCGGACGCGGGATGACGGGTCAGAGCGCGTGAAGGAATCGTCGCGACCGGTGACCGGTGGGGGGTGTCGGGGAGGAGCGGCGCTCGCTCCCCCCGACGTTGACTCAGCCAGCCGGATCACCTGGGGACCGTGAACACAGGCAGGTCAAGGGTCAGGGTATCCAGGCGATAAAACCCTGTGGGATGCAGCCGCAGACCGCCGACCTCCGGGCGGGTCACCGCCCACCGCAGGCGAACGTAGAGCGGGATCCACGGCAATTCGTCCGCCAGCATCGCCTGCGCGCGAACATACAGGCGCTGGCGCTCGGGACGGAACGCGAGCTGGCTCGCGCGGATGAGCAGATCGTCCAGATTCCTGTTCCGGTAGAAGGAGACATTCGTCGCGGTCGGGCCCTTCGTCGCGCCCTCGGTCGTCGAGAGCGGGTAGAGAAGGAGGTGGGGATCGCCGCCTTCGAGCGAGGCTTCCACGAGCGCAAGCTCGTAGTCCCCCGCCTCCGTGAGGGTGCGGAACGAGTCCGGGGGCTCTACGCGGGTATGTATCGTCACGTTCGCCGCGGCCAGCGCGGCGGTCATGCTCGCGGCGACCTTCGAGCTGTCCACGGCGCCCGGCAGGTCAGGGACCAGCAGGGTCGGCGCAAAGCCCTTCGGCCAGCCCCCTTCGGCCAGGAGCTTTCGCGCGGCCTCCCGGCTGGCGCCGAGCACAGGCGATCCCTCCCGGCGGCCCCAGATGCCCGGAGGGAGGAACGATTGCAACGGGACCGCGCCCTGCTCGAGGCTGACCGAGATCAGCGTCGGGTCGAGCGCGGCGGCGATCCCCTGGCGCAGCTTCTTTCGGGAGAGCGGCTCTCGCTCCGTCTGAAACGCGAGCAGCCCGACCCGTGTGCCCGTAATCGAGAGCGTGTTTTCCGGCTGTCGCGGTGGGTCGTCCGGGAACCAGATGTCGAGGGTTCGCGCGGCGAACTGGGCCTCCGCCTGATCGTCGCCGGCGATCTCGACGAAGACCATGCGCTCGACGCTGTTGCCTGTGACCGGCCTGGCCGCCTCCAGGACGAGTCGCCCGGGCCGACTATCGGAGACCCGATACGGCCCGGTGCCGGTGAGTCGCGTCGAGCCGTCGGGCCCGGGCGACCCGTGGACGACGCCGAAGCCCGGGTGCGCCAGGACGCTGACGAGCGGGGCATACGGCTGCACGAGCACGATCCGGAACGTGCGGGCATCGGGCGCCGCCAGTTCCTTGATCACCCCGGGAAGCCCCCGCAGCAGCGCCGGCCAGACCACGTTGGGGTTCGGATAGTTCGGCTTGGCAGGCAACATCTGCCGCTCGAAGCTCGCAAGGACCTCGCGGGCAGTGAGCGGCGTCCCGTCGTGGAACGTCGCGTTGTCGCGAATCGTGAACGTCCACGTGAGCCCGTCACGAGAGACGTTCCACCGGGTCGCCAGCCCCGGCTCGATGTCGGTGCTCGCCTCCCGAAACGTCACGAGCGTGTCGAACACCTGTCGAGCGATCAGCGGCACCGCGCCGCCCAGTGCGGTCGCCGGGTCGAGCGAGGCCGGGACGCCGGCAAGCCCGATCCGCACCTCCCGAGACCCCTGCCCGGCAGTCGTACTGACCAGAACCGGCACGACGGCGATCACGGTCACATAGAGGGCGATCAGCGACGCGCGGCCGGAGGGAGACCGCATGATTCTTTTATACAGGAACCCGGGCGTGACGCCACCCGTTTCAGGGGCGTCAGAGGCGATGGGCCGAGGAGTGCCGGTACGAATCTTGCTCCGTCGTGAGAGCGGAGACTCCGCGAGCGAGGACGAAAAAC
>QHRS01000146.1 GCA_003221435.1 Candidatus Rokuibacteriota bacterium | reverse complement strand
GCTGTATGTTGTGAGCGCGGCCACCCGCTATACTAGATTTCGTACACTATACCGGCGCCCCCAGGAAGTGTCAACCCGGCGCGCCGGGACCCGCCTGCCCGGCTGGGAGCCCGTCGCAGTAACCAGCTTCGAGCGCCGGCTTTGCCGGCGCCCTCGAGTCCTGGGGAAGGGCTCGGAGGGGGCCGTTGAGGCCCCCTCCGACGCTCTCAGCGGGTCTTCGAGTGCTCGTAGACCAGGCGCAGCCCTTCCAGGGTGAGGTCCGGATTGACGTGCTGGATGCTCTTCGCGACGTCCGCGATCAGCGGCGCGAGCCCGCCGGTCGCGATGACGGACACCGTCCCGTCCATCTCCCGCCGCATCCGCTCGACGATGCCGTCCACGAGCCCCGCGTACCCGTAGACGATGCCCGACTGGATGTTGGTGACCGTGTTGCGCCCGATCGCGTCCTTGGGGCGCACGAACTCGACCCGGTGCAGCCGCGCGGCCCGGCTCAGGAGCGCGTCGACGGCCGTCGTGATGCCGGGCGCGATGGCGCCGCCGATGAACTCGCCGCGCGCGTTGACACAGTCGAACGTCGTCGCGGTGCCGAAGTCGATCACGATCAGCGGCGCGTGGTACTGACTGAGCGCGCCCACCGCGTTGACGATGCGGTCGGGCCCGACCTCGGCGGGAGTGTCGACCATCAGCCGGATCGGAACGTTCACGGGCTCGACGGAGAGGGGCGTGACGCCGAAGTACTTCTGACACATCGACTCGAGCGCCTGCTGGACCGGTGGAACCACGTTCGAGATCGCGATGTCGGTCACCTGGCGCGGATCCAGGCCCTGCGTCCGCAGCAACGCCTGGATGAAGACCCCGTACTCATCGGCCGTCTGCTCGCGCCGGCTCGTCAGCCGCCAGGAGACGACGAGCCGGGGGCCGTCATAGACGCCGATGACCGTGTTCGTGTTGCCGACATCAGCCACGAGGAGCACGGTCGCCCTCCCGCCCCGCCGAACTGACCGAACTGCCGCGAAGATCTCGATGCGTCCGGTCCGCCAAGTCGCGGACGAGCAGCGCGCCGTCGTGATCCAGCCCCACCGCGGTGCCGCGGATGCCGCCCGCGATCACCGGGCGACCGAGCGTGACGGCCCGGCGGGACCATTCGGGATGGATCGGCTTGAAGCCGTGGTCGAGGTAGACGTCGTACCAGTGCTCGAGCCGGCCCAGGACGCGATCGAGCAGGTGCCGCCGGTCGGCCGGCGCTCCGCGCGCGAGCGCCAGCGATGTCGCGCGCGTCGCAAGGTCGATCGGGAACCGTCGCTGGTTGACATTGATGCCGATCCCGAGGATGACCCGCGTCACGGCGGTCCCGTCCGAGGCGGCTTCGGCGAGGAGCCCCGCGAATTTCCGGTCGTCGAACACCAGATCGTTGGGCCACTTGATGCCGGGACGGAGGCGGGTCAGGTCCTCCACCGCTTCGGCCACCGCGACCGAGGCGAGCAGGCCGAGCTGGGGGACCTCGGCGGCCTGAATCGGCGGCCGGAGCAGCACGGAGAACAGCAGATTCTCGCCCGGCCGGTCCAGCCACGCGCGACCGCTCCGGCCCCGTCCCGCACGCTGGTGCTCGGCGACGACCACGGTGCCTTCCGGCGCGCGCGCGTCGGCGAGATCGCGCGCGATGGTCTGCGTGGAATCGACCTCTCCGAGCTCGTGGACGACCGCACCGATCCGACGCGGGTTCATGTGGTCGGCGGACTCTCGGCGATCCACCGCAGGCTTTCCCGGAGCTTGGCGCGCCGCCGCCGGTGCTCGTCGAGCCGCGCGCGCTCGCGCTCCACGACCTCGGCCGGCGCCCGCTTGACGAACTCCCGGCGCGCGAGCCTGGTCTCGACGAACGCGATCTCGTCCTCGGCCTTCTGGATCTCCCGGGCGAGCCGCAGGCGCTCCGCCGCGAGGTCCACGACGCCCGCGAGGTGCACGAAGACCTCGTGCGAGTCGACCGCGGCGAAGGCCGAGTCCCGCGGGCGCGGCCCCGCGGACCTCACCGTCACCACGCACCGCGCGAGCGCGTTGATGAGCGGCGCGGCCTCGGCGAAGGCCCCCGCCGCCTCAGCGCCCGCCGGTCTGACCGTCACCTGCAGCTCGACTGACGGCGGCACCCGGCTCTCGCTCCGGATGTTGCGGACGGCGGTGACGACGCCGATGATCGGCGCCATCTCCCGCTCGGCGCGCGGGTCGGCGTTCGCGCGCGACGCCGTCGGATACTGCGCGACCATGATCGAGTCCCCCGCGTGCGGCAGTCGCTGCCAGATCTCTTCGGTGATGAACGGCATGAACGGATGCAGCAGTCGCAGCGTCGTCTCGAGGACCTCGATCAGGGTCACCTGGGTGCGCGTCCGGCGCGCGGGGTCGTCGTCGCCGTCGAGCGACCGCTTCGCGATTTCGAGATACCAGTCACAGAACTCGTGCCAGAGGAACTGGTAGATGGCCGAGGCGGCCTCGTTGAACCGGTACCGGTCGAGCGCCTTGCGCACGTGCCCGATCGTCGAGTTGAGCCGGCTCTTGATCCAGCGGTCGGCGAGCGGGGGCGCCGCGGACCGGGCGCGCTGCGGATCGTAGCCGTCGAGGTTCGACAGGACGAGCCGCGACGCGTTCCAGATCTTGTTGGCGAAGTTCCGGTACCCCTCGATCCGTTCCTCGGCCAGCCGGATGTCGCGCCCCTGCGCCGCGAGCGCCGCGAGGGTGAAGCGGAACGCGTCGGTGCCGTACTTATCCATGATGACGAGCGGGTCGATCACGTTGCCCTTCGACTTCGACATCTTCTGGCCCTCGGCGTCGCGCACGAGGGCGTGAATGTAGACGTCGCGAAACGGGACGTCGCCCGCGAACTTGAGGCCGAACATCGCCATGCGCGCGACCCAGAAGAAGAGGATGTCGAACCCCGTGACCAGACACGACGTCGGGTAGAACGTTTTCAGCTCGGGCGTCTCCTTCGGCCAGCCGAGCGTGGACAACGGCCACAGCCCCGAGGAGAACCACGTGTCGAGGACATCCGTGTCCTGGTGGACGGGCCCGCCGCACTGGGGGCACTCGGTCAGGTCGACGCGCGAGACGTGCAGGCTGCCGTCGCGGTCGCAGTACCAGACCGGGATCCGATGGCCCCACCAGAGCTGGCGCGAGATGCACCAGTCGCGGATGTTCTCCATCCAGGCGAAGTACGTCGAGCGCCAGCCGCGCGGGATGATCCGCATGCGCCCGTCGCGGACCGCCTTGACGGCTGGCTCCGCCAGCGGTTTGGTCCGCACGTACCACTGCTTCGAGACCAGCGGCTCCACGACCGTCCTGCAGCGGTAGCAGACGCCGACGGCGTGGCGGTACGGCTCGATCCGCTCGATCAGTCCGAGCGCATTGAGGTCCTCGACGATCCGCCTCCGGCACTCGAAGCGGTCGAGGCCGGCGTACTTGCCCGCCAGCTCGGTCATCCGACCGTCGAAGCCGATCACCGTGCGCACGGGCAGGTTGTGGCGGCGGCCGATCTCGAAGTCGATCGGATCGTGCCCGGGCGTGACCTTGATGACCCCGGTGCCGAACTTCGGGTCCACGGCGGCGTCGGCGACGACCTGCAGGCGGATCGTGCCCTCCACGGACGGCACGTCGAGCGTCTTGCCGACGTACTGCTTGTAGCGCCGGTCCTTCGGATGCACCGCGAGCGCCGTGTCGCCGAGCTTCGTCTCGGGCCGCACCGTGCCGAGCGTCAGGGGGCCGTACTTGATGTACACGAACTCCGCGTCGCGCTCTTCTCGCTCTACCTCCAGGTCGGAGAGCGCGGTCTGGCAGCGGGGGCACCAGTTGACGATGTAGTCGCCGCGGTAAATCAGCTCCTCTTCCCAGAGCCGCACGAAGACTTCGCGGACCGCCTCGGAGAGCCCGGGGTCCATCGTGAACCGCTCGCGGGACCAGTCGCACGAGGCGCCGAGTCGCTTGAGCTGGGTGATGATGAGCCCGCCGGACTCCTCCTTCCACTTCCACACCCGCGCGACGAAGGCCTCCCGCCCGAGGTCGTCCTTGCGCCGCCCCTCGGCCGCGAGCTGGCGCTCGATGACGTTCTGGGTGGCGATACCCGCGTGGTCGGTCCCCGGCATCCAGAGCGTGTTGAACCCGTCCATCCGCTTCATGCGGATCAGCACGTCCTGGAGCGTGTTGTTCAGCGCGTGCCCCATGTGCAGCGAGCCGGTGACGTTCGGCGGGGGCATCACGATCGCGTAAGGCTTCTTCGGCGACGCGGCCTCGGCGCGGAAGTATCCTCGTGCTTCCCACACCCGGTACCAGCGTTCCTCGACCTGGGAAGGATCGTAGCGATCGGAGATCGAAGTCATGGGGCGCGGTGGAGCTTCACGGTATCGCCGGCCCTGCGCCGATCAGGTGCCAGGCCGAGCCCGCGCGGTGGAACGTGAGCGCCCACGGCCGCCGCTCGGCGCTGAGCATGGCGGCCACGCTCACCGTCGACGGCGCCGCCCCCTCCCCCGCGTCGCACTCGGGCGCCGGCGCGAGCGAGGACGACAGCCGCGCGCGCAGGCGCACGTCGGGCACCAGCTCGGCCAGCGCGGCGCCATCGTCCGTGCGCAGCGCCGTGAAGAAGCGATCGACCACGGCGTGGAAGTCCCGGTGCCACGCGCTCGCGAGCCGGCGCCGGGCGAGCGAGAACGTCTGCCGCGCGGGAACGTACCGATAGACATCCGCCTGCTCGGTCTGACCGTCGCATCCGGGCACCCAGCCCGGATACTGCAGCTCGTAGCGCAGCGTGATCTCGGCCCCGTGCACCGCATAGCTCCAGGTCTGCAGCTCTCCGTCGAAGAGCTCGACCGTGCTCCACACCGTGCGGACCGCGTCGCCCTCCTGCCGGACGAGATCCACACGCACCGGGGTCGTCCCCCGCCCCGAGCGCGCGCCTTCCCACACGACGAGGAACTGCGGCGCGCCACCCACGGCAGGCGGCATCGGGTAGAGCGTCGGATTGCCCTCGCGATGGATCGTGCCGAGGAGCGCGGGCTCGCCGCGGTAGCCGCCGTACACGCGGACGCTGTTGCCGTCCGTCGCGTCCGCCAGCCGGAACGCCCCCACGACCACGCCGCCCGTCTTGATCACGCGCAACGCCGCGCCACCCCACGCCTCGGTGAACGCGTCGAGCCGCTCCTGGAGGAAGCCTTCGCTCGCGAAGACGCCGCCGCTCTCGAGACTCTCCACGATCTCCTCGTCCAGCAACGCAAAGACCTCCCGGTAGACGGTGAGGTCCCGCTCGCCGCCGGTGACGGCGGCGGCCGTCAGGCGCGTCCGCGCGAGCTCCCGGAAGCGGTCGAGCCGATCCATCGTCGCCCCGGGGAACGCCGCGACGGGCGCCTGCAACAGGCACAGAGATCCGACGACACACACGAGCAGGCACGAGGAGAACCTGCGGGCCACGAGGCTTATGGTACAACAGCCAAAGAGGCAGCCGGGTGATCCGCGTCATCGATCGATACGTCCTGCGGGAGCTTCTCGCGCCGTTCGCCCTTGGCGGCGGCCTGTTCACCTTCTTTCTCATCATCGACCGGATCTACAGCTTGACGGAGCTCGTGATCACCAAGGGCGTCCCCTTCTACCTCGTGCTCCAGCTTCTGGTTTACATGCTGCCCTCGTTCCTCGCGCATACGCTGCCGATGGCCCTGCTCGTGGCGATCCTCCTCGCGGGCGGCCGGCTTGCGGGCGATCTCGAGGTCGTCGCGTTCAGGGCCGCGGGCGTCGGTCCCCTGCGGCTGTTGCGCCCCGTGCTGATGGCGGGGGTCGTCGTCGCCCTCGCGACGGCCGCGCTGACGCTCGTTATCAACCCGGCGTCGAACGCGATCTTCCAGCACCAGCTCTTCAAAATCTTACAAACGCGCGCCGCGAGCGGGCTCAGGGAGCGGGTCTTCAACACGTCGTTCAGCGACATGGTCATCTACCTGGAAGATGTCAGCCCCTCGCAGGTCGCGCTGAAGGGGCTGCTCGTGTCCGACGAGCGGGACCCGAAGCTCACGCGCATCGTCACCGCGCGCGAGGGGCGGCTCCTGACGGACGAGGAGAACCAGCGGATCACGCTCCGCCTCATCGACGGTGCGATCAACGAGAGCGACGTCGCGCCGAGCCCGCCCGTGAACCTCGCGATTCGCCCGCCGGGCTCCGAGCCGCCGCCGGCGCCGAGCGGTGGCGCCGCGACTCAGACCCGGTACCGCTACACCGCGTTCGGAATCTATGACATGAACCTCGCCGTCCAGTCGCCGTTCAAGGGCGCCCGGGTCGACAAACCCGAGAAGAACTTCTCCATGCGCGAGCTGACCACCGCTGTCGCCGAGGCCCAGGCCCAGGGGCGGCCATCGTGTTCGCGCTGGTCGGCTTCCCGCTCGCCGTGCGCTCGCACCGGGGCGGCCGAAGTCTCGCGCTCGTCGGGAGCCTCGCGATCCTCGTCGCCTACTACCTGATCCTCACCTCGCTCGAGGGCCTCGCGCTCTCGCGCCGGATCGCGCCGGCGCTCGCCATCTGGCTGCCGAACGGGCTCTTCGCGGGCATCGGCGGCGCGCTCATCTGGGCGGAGGCGCGCGGGACCGCCCCGCCGACGCTCCGGTGGGTGTGGGCGCGCGTCGCCCGGGCTGGCGGCCTCACGAAGAAGGCGCCGGCCGTCACGCACGCCCCCGGCGGGCCGCGGGCCCCGCGCGATTCCACCCACCTCGTCGACCGCTATCTGATCCGGTCCTATCTGGTGTTCTTCGGGATCGCGCTCGGGGTGGCGTCGGTGCTCTTCGTGATCGTCGACCTGCTGCAGACGCTGGACCGGTACCTCCGCGTCAAGCCTCCGCTCCTGTACATCCTGCAGCACTTCCTCTACCGGCTCCCGGTGGCGGTGTACGACGGCCTTCCCGTGGTCACGCTCGTCGCGACGATCTTCCTGTTCCTGACGATCAGCCGCTACCACGAGCTGACGGCCCTGAAAGCCGCGGGCGTGAGCCTCTATCGCGTGAGCCTGCCGATCCTCGGCCTCGCGATCCTGACGGCGATCGGCGCCGGGCTCTTCCAGGAGCTGCTCCTGCCTGCGCTCAACGAGCGCGGCGAAGAGCTGGACCGCGTGAAGATTCGCGGACAGCTCCCGCGCCACCTCCAGCTCCGGACGCGCATCTGGTTCCGCAGCTCGGAGACCCGCTTCTTCCGCCTCGAGCTGCTCGACCCGGTGACGCAGGACATGCACGGCGTGACGATCCTCGAGATCGACAAAGACTTCCGGCTGCAGAACCGCCTCGACGCCACGGTCGCGCACTGGACGCCCGACGGCTGGGAGTTTTCGCAGGGCGCGCTTCGTGAGATCGGACCGGAGGGCCAGGTCAGTACCGTCCCGTTCGTCGTCACGGCTCTCGATCTCCCCGAGAAGATGGACGACTTCACGGAAATCCAGAGGCCGGTGAACGCGATGAGCTTCGTCGAGCTGCGCGCGTACATCGCCCGGCTGCAGGAGAGCGGTCACCAGGTCAAGAAGTACCTCGTCGAACTGTATTCGAAGCTCTCCTTCCCGCTGGCCCACGTCGTGATGGTCCTGGTCGCGATCCCATTCGCACTCCAGTCTCCTCGCGGCGGCCGCCTGGTCGGCATCGGCCTGGCGATCGGCATCCTGGCCGGCTACCTCGTCGTGCACTACTCCGCCATCGCGTTCGCCCGCGCCGACCTGCTCCCTCCGCTCATGGCCGCCTGGACCGCCAACATCGTCTTCATGGGCCTGGGCGCGGCGCTGCTCTTCCGCGCCCGCACCTGAGGAGCAGGGCAAGGAAGGCCAGCGATGGGAGGGAACTGGATGCTGGCCAGGGGTCAGAGCTGAACCCGGAGGATCCCCGCGGTTACAAGAGCCTGCGCGGCGATCACCACGCCCGACAGGGCGATGACGGCCGCGGAAGTCAGCGGGAGCCAGTAAGTGATGACGCGTCCCTCGCGCTGGAAGCGGGACATGAACCGCCGGGCGTACACCGTGAGGAGCCCGATGCCGATGAGGACCGCCGCGAGCCCGATGCTGAAGGCGACGATGAGGAGGAGCCCGAAGCCGATGCGCCCGAGCGCGACCGCGCTCAGGAGGACGACGAGCGCCGCCGGGCACGGAACGATCCCGCCCGTCACGCCCAGCGCCACGAGTTCCCGGAGCGATACCGTGCCGCTCGGCCTGTGATCGTGATGGGAGTGCGCGCCATGCCCGTGATCGTGGGCGTGATGATGAGCATGGGCGTGGGGCTGCCCCGCGCCAGCGTACCGCCGGAGGACGAGCGCCACGCCCAGGACCGCGATCGTGAGGCCAGAGGTGACCCCGAACCACGGGTACAGCCGCTCCGGGACGACGTAGCGAGAGGCATAGAGCGTCACCACCCCCAGCAGGTAGACGCCTGCCGTATGCGAGGCGGTCACGATGAGTCCCAGCACGAGGGCGTGCCAAGCGGTCCCGCGGGAACCGACGAGGTACGCAGCGACGACTGTCTTGCCGTGGCCGGGCTCCAGAGCGTGGAAGGCGCCGAGGCTGGCGGCGACGACCAGGGCGAAGAGGACGACCCCGAGCCCGAGCTGCTGAGCGGCGATGAGCTCGGTGAAAGCGTTCCGTGGGGTCCCCTGCTGGTTCGCCTGGAGCTGGAACGGCTCCGCGCGGCCAGCGGCCTCGACGGCCACGGGATCGGAGGGGATCGAGGACCGCGCCACCTGGCTGGGCGGGATGGACTTTCGAGCCGCTGGCCGCTCGGTCACCGCGGTCGGCGTCGGCGGGGAGGCGGGCGACACGCGGGACTCAGAGCGCGTGAAAGAATCGTCGCGACCGCTGGTCGGTGTTGGGGGTCGGGGAGGAGCGGCGCTCGCTCCCCCCGACGTTGTCAGAGCGCGTGAAAGAATCGTCGCGACCGGTGGCCGGTGGGGGGTGTCGGGGGGAGCGGCGCTCGCTCCCCCCGACGTTGAATCGGCGCGGGCAAGCGTGGCGGACGTGGTCTCCCGCGTGAAGACGACCCGTGCCTCGAGATCCTGGGGCGGAGTGTCCAGGAGGTCCGTCGGGTAGTCGCCGAGCTCGCGGCTCCGGTCGCGCTCGGGCACCGAACTGCTAACCAGGGTCGCGCCAGCGTCGCCGACCGCCACGACCTCCTTCCAGCCGGCGCGGGCGGGAAAGTTCATGTCACGATAGCGCAGTTCGCTGACCCCCTCCCGGGTCACCCCGTC
>QHRS01000135.1 GCA_003221435.1 Candidatus Rokuibacteriota bacterium | reverse complement strand
CAGCAGCACAGGTACCAGGGGGTCCGACGCGAAGTTGCGCGCGAGGATCTCGCGGGTGGGGTCGCCCCAGGCGAGTGCGCGCGACTCGGCAATGTGGGCGAGCAGCGGAACCGCCCAGAACGCTGTGAGCGCGGCCGCGGTCAGCGTCAGCCAGGTCGCCTGAAAGAAGCGGTAGGGCTTGTAGCCGGGGCCGAGACCGGCGGCGAGCCCGATGAGGACGATCGCCGCGGGAGCGTGGGCCGGGTGCGACAGCACGATCGCCGCCAGGGCCGGGGCTGCGAAGGCTGGCCGCCTGCCGCCGCTCTGGGTCCAGCGCACGAGCGCGAGGACCAGCAGCGGCAGGAGCGCCCAGCCGAGCCGAGCGGCGATCATGCCGGTCCGGACGCCGCCCTCGACACCGCTCGTCGTCTCGGCGGAGATCGTGAGCGCGACGAAGGCGCCGGGCAAGGCGAGCCACGCGTTCGGCAGAAGGCGCGCGAGGAGGACGAAGGCGGTGAAGCCTGGGGCCAGGTAGATCACCCAGACGAGCGCCTGATAGACGCCTTGCGCCGGCAGCAGCGTCAGGGTGAGATAGCGGAGCGCGGCGCCGAGGTAGACGAACCCGGGGGGATAGAACTGGAGCTCGGGAAAGCCCATCCACCAGTCGGGATTCCACGTCCACGGCAGGAGCCCGCGCGAGAGGCCGTGCCAGAGCCGGAAGAACTGGCCGGGATGATCGTCGAAGGCGAGCATCGATCCGCCGAGCGCCGCGGCGGCGAACGTGAGCCCGTAGGCCGCCAGCAGGCCGAGCGGAGCCAGGGCCGCCCGTGTCACAAGTATCGATGATACGGCGTCACCGGTTGACTTGGTGCAACTTTGAGTGTGTAGTACTTCAAATGGTTTGCTGTCGGTGTGGTAAATAACCGGGGCTCAATTCCCCTACCGATGGAGAGGCCATGGAAAAGCTGAAGGGGTTGAAGTGCCGCGAGTGCGGCCGCGCCTACCGCGCCGCACCGGTTCACGTCTGCGAGTTCTGTTTTGGTCCCCTCGAGGTCGATTACCACTACGACGCGCTCAAGGAAATGGTCACGCGCGAGACGATCGCGGCGGGCCCGCCGAGTATGTGGCGGTACCGCGCGCTGCTGCCGGTCGACGGCGACATCGCGGTCGGCCATCACGTGGGCTTCACCCCGCTGGTGGCCGCCCGGAACCTCGCGCAGGAGCTGGGCGTGCGGGAGGTCTGGGTCAAGAACGACTCGGTCTGCCACCCGACCTGGTCGTTCAAGGATCGCGTCGTCGCGGTCGCGCTGGCCAAGGCGAAGGAGTTCGGGTTCGACACGGTGGCCTGCGCGTCGACGGGCAACCTCGCGAACTCGGTCGCCGCGCACGCCGCCGAGGCGTCCCTCAAGTCCTACATCTTCATCCCGGCCGATCTGGAGCCGGGCAAGGTGCTCGCGACCCTGGTCTACAACCCGACGCTCGTCAAGGTCGAGGGCACGTACGACGAGGTCAACCGGCTCTGCTCCGAGATCGCCGACAAGTACCGCTGGGCCTTCGTCAACGTCAACTTTCGCCCGTACTACTCGGAAGGCTCGAAGAGCTACGGGTACGAGATCGTCGAGCAGCTCGGCTGGCGCACGCCGGACCACATCGTCGTGCCGTGCGCCGGTGGGTCGCTGATCACGAAGATCTGGAAGGCGATCAAGGAGTTCAAGATGCTCGGCCTGATCGACCGCGTCACGGCGCGGATCCACGCCGCCCAGGCGCTCGGGTGCGGCCCGATCGTGACGATGATCAAGAACGACACGGACGTGCTCGTGCCCGTGCGGCCGAACACGATCGCCAAATCGCTCGCGATCGGCAATCCGGCCGACGGGTACTACGCCTACAAGACGACGAAGGAATCGGGCGGCTCCGGCGAGCACGCGACCGACGCCGAGATCGTGGAGGGCATGCTGCTGCTCGCGCGGACGGAGGGCATCTTCACGGAGACCGCGGGCGGGGTGACGGTCGCCGCGACCAGGAAGCTCATCGAGAGCGGCGCGATCGGCAAGCGCGACTCGGTGGTCATCTGCATCACGGGCAACGGGCTCAAGACGCCCGATGCGCTCTACGCACGACTCGAAACCCACGTGCAGATCCGGCCGTCGCTCTCGGCGTTCGACCGGGCGCTGGCGGATCTGAAATCACAGGCGGTCCGGGAGGGACAAGGGTGATGGCGTTGCTGGTACGGATTCCCACGCCGCTGCGCGCGGTGACGAAGGGCTCGGCCGAGGTGCAGGGAAAGGGCGCGACGGTCGCCGACCTCATCGACGACCTCGAGCAGAGCTACCCGGGGCTCAAGGAGCGGCTGGTCGACGACACGGGCGACCTGCGTCGCTTCGTCAACATCTACGTCAATCAGGAGGACATCCGCTTCCTCCAGGGCAGGAAGACCGCCCTCAAGGACGGCGACGAGGTGTCGATCGTCCCCGCCATTGCGGGAGGGCGCTGACGGGGAGCCGGAGCATGGCGCGCATGCGCGTGCGGTTGACCTTCCCTCCCGAGCGGATCCAGGAGCCGATCATCTACCATCTCGTGAAGGACTTCGACATCATCACCAACATCCGCCGGGCCGACGTCAAGAGGGACCACGGCTGGGTCGCGCTCGAGATGGAAGCCGACGAAGCCAAGCTCGAGCAGGGCATCGCCTGGCTCAAGGGCAAGGGCGTCACGGTCGATCCGATCGAGCACGACGTCATCGTCCCGTAGCAGGCCCGCCTCGCCCCGTTCATGAGCGTCTCCGGCAGGGCCGCCGCCCGTGCGATTTGGGAGGCGGCGCTCGCGGCCGGCAACGTCGATCCGATCGTACGGCGCGTGCTCCGGCGCGACGGGGATGTCATCACCGCGGGGCCGCTCGCCGTCGATCTGAAGACCGTTCGGCGGCTGCTCGTGCTCGGCGCGGGCAAGGCCTCGGCCGCGATGGCGCAGGCGGTCGAGGACCTTCTCGACAACCGGATCAGCGACGGCCTCGTCGTCGTCAAGGACGGCTACGCGCGGGCCACGCGCACGGTCCGGATCGTCGAGGCGAGCCACCCGGTTCCGGACGAGCGCGGCCAGGCCGCGGCGCGCGAGCTGCGTCACCTGGCGGAGTCCGCGACGCGCGACGACCTCGTGATCTTTCTGATCTCGGGTGGTGGCTCGGCGCTCCTCCCGGCCCCGGCGCCCCCGGTCACGCTCGCCGAGAAGCGCGAGCTGACGACGCTCCTGCTCGCGGCGGGCGCGAGCATCGGCGAGCTGAACGCCGTGCGCAAACATCTCTCGCTCCTCAAAGGCGGCCAGCTCGCCCGCGCGGCGGTCCCGGCGCCGGTCCTCACGCTCGCCCTCTCCGACGTGATCGGCAACGCGATGGATGTGATCGCGTCCGGGCCGACCGCGCCCGATCCGAGCACGTATGCCCAGGCGCTCGAGATCATCGACCGGTTCAAGCTGCGTGAGCGCGCGCTCCTCCGCATCGTGGGGCGGCTCGAGGCCGGCGCGCGCGGGGCGATTCCCGAGACGCCGAAGCCCGGCGACCCGCTGTTTGCGCGGGTGACGAACCTGGTGATCGGAGACAACTCGCTCGTTGTCGACGCCGCGGCGGCGCGCGCCGCGGCTCTCGGCTACGAGCCCGTCGTTCTGACCCGGGCGCTCGAGGGCGAGGCGCGCGACGTCGCCCGTGGTTTCGTCACGCGCGGACGCACGCTGACGGGGCCGGCATGCCTGATCGCGGCGGGCGAGACTACGGTCACGGTGAATGGCGGCGGTGTCGGCGGGCGCTGCCAGGAATTCGCCCTCGCCGCGGCGCTCGAGCTGGAGGGCGCGCCGCACGTGACGGTGCTCGCCGCCGGCACCGACGGCACCGACGGACCGACCGACGCGGCGGGCGCGCTCGCCGACGCCAGCACAGTCGCGCGCGGACGCGAGAGACGACTGGACGTTCATTCACTTCTCGAGTCGAACGACTCGCATTCTTTCTTTCGCGCGATCGGTGATCTGGTGAGGACAGGACCGACGGGCACCAACCTCCTCGACCTCTACCTGCTCGTGGTCGATCCGTTGCCTGCAGAATAGGCGAAGCGCTCTGAGCCCTTGAAACTTCACGCCTCGGTCGTGACCGCCCACCGGGTTATCCACTGGCGGCTCACCACACGTGTGGAAAAGCGAGGGCAGCCGCGCCCCAATATCGGGGGAGGTGAGTCGAGGCGCGCGTGCTGAATCGTACGTCGGGGGTCAGTTCAGACGAGCGCGCAGACCGTGAAGCATCTTGTGAGCATCGGCATCGCGCGGAGCCGCCCGCACCGCGCCTTCGAACTCCCGCAACGCTTCCCACCAGCGTCCCTGCTTGAGGTAGACGCGGCCCAGGTTCATGAAGGGGAACTGGCGCGGTTCGTAGCGCTTGGCCTGCTTGGCCTTCTCGAGCCACGGGATGGCCTCGTCGAGCTTTCCCTGCTGCATCAGGTAGACGCCGATGTCGTTGTACGGGTTGCCGAACTCGGGATCGATCTCGATTGCTCTCAGGCACTCCGCGGTCGCCTCGTCCAGTCGGCCCTGAAAGCTCAGGGCCCACCCGAGGAAGGTGTGCGCCTCCGCCGTCGGACACACCTCGATGGAGCGGCGATAGCCCTCGATCGCGCGGTCCAGCTCACCCTGCATCTGAGAGCGGTAGGCCTCCTGCCACAGGTCGGTCGCCCGCTTCAGGCTTTCCGGCTCTTGCATGAATCGCGGCGCTCCGTTGGAGTCATCCTCCACTCCTTGCGGGCCGGACGAGTGGAGCAGAGAGAAATCGCGCTCCACCCGTACCTGATCGGCGTTCCCCACCGCATCGGCCTGCTCGATACCGCCCTCGCCCACATCCGCCGGCACGACGGCGTCGTCTTCTGGACCGGCGAGCAGATCCTCGACTGGTATCGCACCGAAGTTCGGCGGTAACAGCGGTCGAGGCCGAAGCCCGCCGCGAAAGACCCGGCAGGCCGCGCAAAAAGGTCCAGATGCGAGGCGGCGAAGGAGCGACGACCGAGACGTACGCGGTTGTACGTCGCAGGGAGGAGCGACCGAGCCAACGACGCAGATGGGCCTTTGGGAGCGGCCTGCCAGTGCTATCCTGGGCCAGCTATGCAGCCGGTGAACCTGCTCGGCCTCCTCCCGTCGGAGCTGGAGGCGCTCTCCCGGGATCTCGGCGCGCCCGCCTACCGCGGGCGGCAGCTCGCGCCCCATGCCCATGAACACGATATGCGTGACCCGCTGCCCCTCGGGGAGCGCGCCATTCGCGAGGACGAGCTGGGCGACGATCTCGTCCACGCTGAGGTTGCGCTCGGCGCCCATCGTCCCCGTGTGGCAGAACGCGCATCCGAAGCCGCAGCCGACCTGGGTCGACAGGCAGAGCGTGTGGCGGTCCTCGTCGGGCATGAGCACCGAATGAATACGCCCGGAGTCCTGGAGCCTGAGGACGAACTTGCGGCTGCCGTCCTGGGACGGCGTGACGCGCTCGACGTCGGGCAGGGCGAGGGTCGTCCGCTCCGCCAGGCGGCCCCGGAACTCCACCGGCAGGTCCGTCATCGCGTCCAGGTCGAGCACGGCCTCGGCTACTCGCCGCGCCGGATCACCGTGTCCACCGTGGGGCTCGTCAGCGGCATCGAGAAGCTCGCGCGCGAGGATCTCGGGGTGAACCTCGCGATCTCGCTGCACGCGACGACCGACGCCGTGCGCGGGCGCCTCATGCCGATCAATACGTCGTGGAACCTCGAGGCGCTGCTCGAGGCGGTACGCGGTTTCCCGCTGCCCACGCGACGGCGGATCTTCTTCGAGTACGTGATGCTCGACCAGATCAACTCGAGCCTCGAGGACGCGCGCCGGCTCGCGAAGCTGCTCCGCGGCGTCCGCGCCAAGGTCAACCTGATCCCGTTCAACGACTGGGAGGGGACCCAGTTCCGGCGCCCGCCGCTCTCGACGATTCTCGCCTTCCAGTCGGTCCTGCTCGACGCGGGCGTCACCACGACGGTCCGATGGAGCAAGGGCGAGGACATCGGCGCCGCCTGCGGCCAACTGAATGAAACAGGAGCCGCAGCCGGAAGCGGGGCGAACCTATGAATCCTTGCTTCGTACCCGGTTTCGCGCGATGACGACGGTCGCCCTCGCGACGCTCGGCTGCCGGGTGAATCAGGTCGACACCCAGGAGATGCAGGGCCGGCTCGAAGCGCTCGGCTGCCGGACCGTGCCGTTCGACTCACTGGCGGACGTCGTGATCATCAACACCTGCACGGTCACCAGCCGCGCGGACTTCTCGGATCGGCAGCTGATCCGGCGCGCCATTCGCGCAAACCCGAACGCGCGTGTCGTCGTGACGGGCTGCTGGGCGCAGACGAACCCGGGCGCGGTTGCCGCGATCCCCGGCGTCGACCTTGTCGTCGGCGCGGCTGACCGCCACCGCATCGGCGCGCTGCTCGACGGGCTCGGGAAGGCCGCGGAGGCGCGGGTCGAGGTCGGGGACATGCGCGAGGGCGTCTCGATGGCTCCCGCACCCGCGCCGCGCGTGTCGGGTCGCTCGCGCGCGTTCGTGAAGATCCAGGACGGCTGCCAGCACCGGTGCGCCTTCTGCATCGTCCCCTACGCGCGCGGCGCGAGCCGCAGCCGCGAGCGAAAAGTGATCGCCGATCAGGTCCGGGAGCGGGTCGAGGCGGGCCACCCGGAGGTCGTGCTGACCGGCATCGACATGGGCAATTACGGCGCCGATCTGTTCCCGCGGACCACGCTGGCCGCGCTGCTCCGGGATCTCGCGATGATCGCCGGACTCCGCTGGCTCAGGCTCTCGTCGGTCCTGCCCGCGTATTTCGGCGATGATCTGATCGACGCGCTGACGTCGCTATCGGTCATCGTCCCGCACCTGCACGTCCCGCTCCAGAGCGGCAGCGACCGGGTTCTCCGGTCCATGCGCAGGCCTTATAACACGATGATTTACACCCGACTCGTGGAGAAGTTGGCTGAGCGGATTCCGGGACTCGGGCTCGGCACCGACCTGATCGTCGGCTTCCCCGGCGAGACTGAGGAGGACTTCGCCCTGACCGAGCGGCTCGTGACGGCGCTGCCCTTCTCCGCGTGGGCACTGAGGCCGTCCACCGGGAGGGGCACGTGCCCGCGCGGGCGATTACCGGCCGAAGTCGGCGGCTGCGCGCTCTCGGTCACCGGAAGAACCTCGCGTTCCGCCAGCGGCTGCTCGGGACGGCGCAGGAAGTCCTCGTGCTCGGGACGCGGGATCGGGTCACGGGACGTTTGACCGGGCTCACAGGCAATTACGTCGACGTGACGTTCGACGGGCCCGACACGCTGATCGGGCGGCTCGCAATGGTGCGGATCACTGCCGTTCACGCGAAGGCCACCGATGGAGAGCGGATGCCGTGACGACGATCGGGATCATCGGCGGCAGCGGACTGTACGAGCTGGAAGGGATGACCGATGTGCGCTGGCAGCGCGTGCGCACGCCGTTCGGCGATCCATCGGACGCGTACTGCGTCGGGCGGTTCGCCGACCGCCGCGTGGTCTTCCTGCCGCGCCACGGCCGCGGGCATCGCGTGATGCCGACCGAGCTGAACCCTCGGGCCAATATCTGGGGGCTGAAGTCGCTCGGCGTCGAGTGGGTGGTCTCGATCTCGGCCGTCGGCAGCATGAAGGAGCACATCCGCCCGCTCGACCTCGTGATCCCCGACCAGTTCTTCGACCTGACGCGCCGCCGCGTGTCGTCGTTCTTCGGCGATGGCATCGTCGGTCACGTCGGCATGGCCGACCCCGTCTGCCCGGATCTCTCGACCCTGCTCGAGAAGGCTGCGCGCGAGAGCGGCGCGACCGTGCACCGGGGCGGGACCTACATCTGCATCGAAGGGCCGCAGTTCTCGACGAAGGCCGAGTCGCGCATCTACCGCTCGTGGGGCGTGGACGTGATCGGGATGACCAACATGCCGGAGGCCAAGCTCGCGCGGGAGGCGGAGCTGTGCTATGTGACCCTCGCCCTTGCCACGGACTACGACGTCTGGCACGAGACGCACGACGCCGTGACCGTCGAGGCCGTGATCGCCAACCTGCTGAAGAACGTCGTCACGGCGAAGGAGGTCCTGAGACGGCTGATCCCGGCGGTCGGGCCGCCGCGCACCTGCGGCTGCCCGGAGCTGCTCCGGAACGCGATCATCACGAACCCAACGGCGTTCGCGCCGAAGACACGGAAGCGGCTCGACCTGCTCATCGGCAAATACTTCGGGCCCGCCCCCGGCGCCGGGCGCGTCAGCCGTCAGCGACGCGAGCGGGACGCGGGGGCGAAGCGACGCGGGGCGCGCCGTGGCTGATGTCCTCGTCGTCGGCTCCGTCGCGCTCGACAGCGTCGCGACGCCGTTCGGCAAGGTGAGGGAAGTGCTCGGCGGGTCGGCGACCTACTTCTCCTACGCCGCCAGCTTCTTCACCACTGTCCGGCTGGTCGCGACCGTCGGCGATGACTTCCCCGACGAGCACCTGGTGCTGCTGAAGGAGCGCGGGGTCGACATGACGGGCCTCCAGATGTCTCGCGGCCGGACCTTTCGCTGGGTCGGCGAGTACGGGTACGACCTGAACGAGGCCAGGACCCTCGACACCCAGCTCAACGTCTTCGCGGACTTCAAGCCCGTGCTCCCGAGCCCGCTCAAGAAGACGCCGTTCCTGTTCCTGGCCAACATCGCTCCGGAGCTGCAGCTCGACGTGCTGCGACAAATGGAACGGCCGCACCTCGTGGCGCTCGACACGATGAACTTCTGGATCCAGGGCAAACGGGAGGCGTTGCTTCGCGTCCTGGCGGAGGTGGACGCGCTTCTCATCAACGACGGCGAAGCGCGCCAGCTGGCGCAGGAACCGAACCTCATCAAGGCCGCCCGCTCGATCCTGAAGTTCGGGCCGCGGACCGTCGTCGTCAAGCGCGGGGAGTACGGCGCCGTCATGGTGTCCGACGACCACTTCTTCTTCGTCCCCGCGTACCCGCTCGAGTCGGTCTTCGATCCGACCGGCGCGGGAGACACGTTCGCCGGCGGTTTCATGGGGTACCTGGCCTCCCAGGGCGTCGTCGACCAGGCGACCATCCGGCGCGCGATCGTCTACGGCTCGGTCATGGCGTCGTTCACGGTCGAAGACTTTTCCCTGCGGCGGCTCACGCGCCTGACCACCGCCGAGGTCGAGCGGCGG
>QHRS01000068.1 GCA_003221435.1 Candidatus Rokuibacteriota bacterium | reverse complement strand
CGGTCCCTCGAGCGTGACGCGGAAGATCTCCGCCGCCGAATCGCCCGCCGCGCCGGGGCTCAGGATCACGAGCGCGCCCGTGCGGTCGAGCGCGAGCTGGAGCGGTCGCGGCACGCCCGTCGCCACGATCTCGACCCGGCGCGCCGGCGCCGATGAGGCGCTCCAGGCGAGCACGACGGAGACGGCCAGGGCCAGGACGCGCGCCCGCCGAGTCATCAGCCCTTACTTGATCGCCGCGCCGGTGATCCCCGAGATGAACTTGTCCAGAAAGAGGTTGTAGACGATCGCGACCGGCACGCCGACGAGGAGGGCGCCCGCCATCAGCGACCCCCAGAAGTAGACGTCGCCGCGGATCAGCTCGGTGGCGACCCCGAGCGGCACCGGCTTGTTGTCCGACACCGAGATGAACGCCAGCGAATAGAGGAAGTCCTGCATCGACAGCGTGAACGAGAAGATCATCGCGGTGATGACGCTGGGCCAGCTCACCGGCAGGACCACGCGCAGCAGCGCGGCGAACTGCCCGCAGCCGTCGACGCGGGCGGCCTCCTCGATCTCGAACGGGACGGTCTTGAAGAAGCCCATCAGGAGCCACGTGCAGAAGGGGATCGTGAAGGTCGGATACACGACGACCAGCGACCACCACTTGTCCTGGAGGCCGAGCACGCTCACCACGCGGGCGAGCGGGATGAAGAGGATGATCGACGGCACCAGGTAGGTCATGAAGATCCCGATGCCGAGGTTCTCCGAGCCCGGGAGCTTGAGCCGCGCCAGCGCGTAGCCCGCGGGCACGGCGGTCAGCAGCGTGATGACCGAGACCCAGAACGAGATCGACAACGTGTTGATGATCCAGTCCATGTAAAACGTGCTCTGGAAGAGCAGGGCGAAGTTCTTGAGGGTCGGCGGGAGGTGAAACCAGAACGGCACGACGTCCATCCGGTAGAGATCGGGCTCCTGCTTCAGCGCCGTGATCAGCATCCAGAAGATCGGGAAGATGGCGATGACCAGATACGGCGTGAGCCCGGCGTAGATCAGCAGGTGCCGGCGCACGTCCCGCTGCCGGGCCGATCTCACCATTCCCGCCTCCGGAGGTTGCGGAGCAGCAGGATCATCGCGGGCAGCAGCAGCGGGAACAGGAACAGCGAGATCGCGGCCCCGCGGCCGAGCGCGCCCGCCTTGATGCCCACCTGGTAGGCGAGCGTCGGCAGAATCTCGGTCGCGCCGTCCGGCCCGCCGTTGGTCAGCAGGTACACGATGCTGAGGTCCGAGAGCGTGAACACGGTGTCGAAGAGCCCGCCGACGAAGAGGATCGGCGCGATCATCGGCACGATCACCTTGCGGAAGCGCTGCAGAAAGTTCGCGCCGTCCACCTTGGCGGCGTCGATGACCTCGGGCGGCACGGAAGTCAGGCCCGCCATCAGGACGATCGCGCTGAAGGGGAAGCTCCGCCACACGTTCACGAACATCACCGACCCGAGCGCGAGGCCGGGCTCCCCGAGCCAGACCGGCCAGCCGGCGGTCCCGAAGTCGCCGATCAGGTGGAGGCGGCTCAGCGCCCAGTTGATGACGCTGAACTGCGAGTCGAACATCCACTTCCAGCCGAGCGCGCTCACCGCGATCGGAATCGTGAAGGGCATGACGATCAGCGCCCGGATGACCTTCTTGCCGCGGAACGGCTGCATGAGGAGAAACGCGAGCGTGGTGCCGAGCAGCGCCTTGCAGATCGCGGCGCCCACGGTAAAGACCAGCGTGTTGCGCAGCGAGGACCAGAACGCGGAGCTCTCGAGCGCGGCCCTGAAGTTCTCGAGGCCGACGAACCGCGCCACCGGGTCGCCCACGCTCGCGTCGCTCATCGCGAGATAGAGCGAGAAGAGGAACGGCAGGCCCACCAGCAGCAGGACGAACAGGACGGCCGGCGCGAGCAAAGAGTAGCCGAACACATAGCGCCGGACGGCGACCCGGCGCCACCACCGCGGCGCCGCGACGTGCCCCGCGACCTCGATCGCGAGCGCCGCGCTCCGGTCCCGCTCGCCGCGCGCCGACAGCTGCGCCATCCGTCAGGCGGCCTTGTACTTGGCGTAAATGCGCCGGATCTCGCCCACGCCCCACTTCACCGTCTCGTCGATATTCTGCCCGCGCGCCACGCGCGTGAACATGTCCGGGATGACGAAGGTGGTGACCACCTCCTGGGCGGGCGGGCTCATCGGCCCGGGGTAGCCGAAGAACGCGGTGATCTTCTCGATGTCCTGCATCGGGCTGAGCTTCGGGTCTTCGCCGATCACCGGCATGGGCTTCTTGTACTGGGCGCGCAGGAACGGCATGTTGAACCCGCGGCTCGCCGTCATCGCCTCGACCTGATGGTCGGCCAGGTACGTGATGAGTTCCTTGGCCGCCACCGGGTTCTTGCCGAACTTCCAGATGGCGAACACGGTCGGCTCGCCCACGTTCTTCCGCTCTCCGCCCGGGCCGGCGGCTTCAGGGAGGACGTAGGTGCTCTTGTAGACGTCGGGATTCGTGTCCTGGGTGGTCCGGTACGCGGAGATGGCGTCGTGGATCCAGCACGCGACGCCGGAGGCGAGGTACCGGTTGTCCGAGGCGTCGTCCCAGGAGAAGACCTCCGGGGTCATGCCCTCCTCGTAGAGCGCCTTCGCGAAGCGGAGGGTCTCGCGCGTTTCCTTCGAGTCGAGAACGATGTTCTGCCCGGACGGATCGGTCTCCCTCGCGCCGAAGCAATAGAGCACCGCGCGCCAGTTGTGGTTGGCGTCGTTGCAGTGGGAGAACTGCATCCCCGTCGGGTGGCCTTTGGACTTGAGCGTGCGGGCCGCGATCCGCAGCTTGTCCCACGTGTCGGGCGTGGCGAGGTTCGCCTGGTCGAGCAGGTCCTTCCGCCAGAGGACGGGAATCGGCACGAAGTAGTCGGGGACCGCGTACCACGCGCCGTTGACCTGGGCCGCGCTCGTCGCGGCCTCCATCCATCCGCCATACTTCTTGCCGAGCGGCTCCGCGACGTCGCCCATATCGACCAGGTTCTTGTAGTAGTGACC
The DNA here is from genome assembly GCA_003221435.1 of Candidatus Rokuibacteriota bacterium. Classification (GTDB taxonomy): domain Bacteria; phylum Methylomirabilota; class Methylomirabilia; order Rokubacteriales; family CSP1-6; genus AR9. The sequence goes on along the minus strand of QHRS01000068.1, from coordinate 13,767 downwards.
CGTGAGGATCTGCGCCGCGAAGTGGATCAGGTCATGCCCGGCGCCCGCCGCAAACTCCGCCGCGTAGCGGGCCGGCAACTCGAGATTGGGGATGTGGTCGACGAGAACCTTGACGCCGTTCTTCTCCCCCCATTCCCGCGCGAACTTGTCGAGCCACTGGTCGTAGGCCGGGACGAAGTGGCTCCACGTGATCATCCGGAGCGTCGTCCCCCGGTTCTGGGCGGGCGCCTGACGGGCGTCCAGCATCGTTGCGATCGATGCTCCCCCCAGCGCGGTCCCGGAGACCCGGATGAAGTCGCGTCGCGTCAACTCAGCCATCGCCTTGCCTCCCTCGGTAGAGTGCTCATGAAGCTCGTGCCCGCGGAGACAGGTGTTTACCGGCCCCTGTGCGGGGAATATAGGTACCTGGGCGATACTACCCCATGGCGGTCATCCGTCGGTGGACGAGTATGGCGCCCGGCCAGAGCTTGTCAAGTGGCGTCCCGCCGATCAATAACGCCCGCACCACCGCGGCGTGCTCCGGACTCTCGCGCCGGCGTTGACTTCATTCGCGGCTGAACGCTACACTCCCGCGCGTGCCGCTGTCAACGCTGATGCAGACGCTCGTCTCGGGCGTCATGCTCGGATGCTTGTACGCCTTCGTGGCGCTCGGCTTCGCGATGATCCTCGGCATCAGCCACTCCCTCAACCTGGCGCACGGCGAGATCGTCACCCTCGGCGGCTACATCGGCTACGGCCTCTGGGCGGGGTCCGGGCTGCATCCGCTCCTGCTGATCCCGGTCGCCGCCGCGGCGCTCCTGCCACTGGCGTTCCTCTGGCACTGGATGCTCGACCGGCTGCCGGCGCCGCGCGCGCTGCCGAGCCTCGCCCTCACGTTCGGCTGGGCGCTGCTGCTCCAGGCCCTCATGCGCGTGCTCTGGCCGGGGCCGCACCGTCTCATCTCGAGCCCGTCGCTCGGCGCGAGCACGCGGTTCGGCTGGGTCACGCTGAACCACGGGCGCGCCGTCGTCGCGCTCGCGGCGCTCGGCGCGATCGGCGCGCTCTGGCTCGCGGTGACGCGAACGCGCTGGGGACGCGCGATCCGGGCGACGGGCCTGGACCGCGACGCCGCGGCCCTCGCGGGCATCAACGTCTACGCGGCGACGCGGATCACCCTCGTGCTCGCGATGGCGCTCTCGGGCGCCGCGGGCGTGCTGCTCGCGACGACCCACTACGTATATCCGACGGCGGGCGTCGAGCTGACGCTCCTCGCGATCGTGCTGACGATCTGGGCCGGAGTGGGCCGCCTGCTCACCGTGCTGCTCGCGGGGCTCCTGCTCGGCATCGCCGAGAGCCTCACGGTGGCGATCAGCGGCCCGGCCTGGCGCGAGCCTGTCATCGCGTGCCTGCTCCTGGCATCCCTGCTCGCCCGCCCCCCCGTCGACTGATCGTGCGCGGCGCCGCCCTCGTCGCGACGCTCGCGCTCCTGCCGCCGCTCATCGGCTTCCACCCCTATTACGTCTACGTGCTCTCGACGGCGTTTCTCTTCGCCACCCTCGCCACCGCCTGGAACCTCCTCGCCTACGGCGGCCAGATCTCGTTCGGTCACGCGGCGTTCTTCGGGCTCGGCGCGTACGGCGCCGCGCTCACCTCGCTCGCCGGCGTCTCGCCGTGGGCCGCGATCGCCGCGGGGGGCGCCGTCGCCGTCGCGGGGGCGCTGCTGATCGGGGCGGCGGCGGCGCGCCTGGGCGGCGCGGCGCTCGCGCTCGCGACGCTCGCCTACGCCGAGCTGTGGCGCGGCATCGCGCAGAACTGGACCGCCGTGTCCGGCGGCGGCGCGGGCCTCGTCGGGATTCCACCGCTCCCGACGCTGGCCGCCGTGCCGCTCGATCTGACCCGCGGCCACACAGGGAGCTACTACGTCTCGCTCGCCGTGCTGGCGGCCGCGCTGGGGGTCTTCGGGCTGATGACGCGAAGCCGGCTCGGGCTCGCGCTCCGCGCCGTGCGCGAGGCTGCCGATCGCGCAGCGTTGCTCGGCATCCGCCCGATCACGTGGAAGCTCGCCAGCTTCGCACTCTCGGCCCTGCTCACCGGGCTCGCGGGCGGGCTGTACGTCCACATGGTGCGGGTCGTCGAGCCCGACCTCGTCTTCGGCCGCTTCTTCTCGATCGTCCCGCTGGTGATGGCGATGTTCGGCGGGCTCCACTCGGTGCTGGGTCCGACTCTTGCCGCCCTCGGGCTCCACCTGTTCAGCGAGCTGCTGCTCCACCCCGTCGCGCCGGCCCTCCACCAGCTCCCGTACGCGGTCGCCCTCATCGTCGTGATCCTCTACCTCCCGGGCGGCCTCGCCTCGCTTGCCAAGGCTCCACGTGACTGACGGGGTCGGCGGACACCCCCGCGTGATGCTCGACGTCCGCTCCGTGTCGGTCGCCTTCGGAGGGCTCCGCGCGCTCAGGTCGGTCGAGGTGGCGATCGCCGACCGCGAGATCGTCGGTCTGCTGGGGCCGAACGGCTCGGGGAAGACGACGCTCTTCAACGTGGTGTCCGGCCTGGTGCGACCGGCCGCGGGAGAAGTATGGTTCGGCGGCGTCCGGATCACCGGTCTGGCGCCCTGGAAGATCGCGCGCCTCGGGATCGGGCGCACCTTCCAGATCGCGCGCCCCTTCCCGCGCATGAGCGTGTTCGACAATGTGCTGGCCGGCGTCACGTTCGGCGCACGCCCGGCGTCGCGGCGGATCGATCGCGCCCGCGAGGTCGACCGGCTCCTCGCGACCGTCGGCCTCGCCGAGAAGGCATCCGCCCGCGCGAGCACGCTCTCACTCGGCGAGACGAAGCGTCTCGAGCTGGCCATCGCGCTCTCGACACGACCGACGCTCCTGCTCCTCGACGAGCTGGCCTCGGGGCTCTCGCCGAAGGGACGGGAAGAGGTGATCCGCTTCTATGCGCGGCTCCGCGAACGCGGGCTGACCATCTTCGCCATCGAGCACTCGCTGGCCGTGCTCAACGAGGTGAGCGATCGCGTGCTGCTGCTCGACCAGGGCGCCGTGGTGGCCGAAGGGCCCCCGCGCGCGGTCTTCGCCTCGCGCGAGCTCCGCGCGGCGTACCTGGGCGACGAGTGACCATCGAAGGGGGCCGCGATGAGAGGAGGGGAGTCCAGTGAGCGCTCCGTTGCTGTCGGTGCGGGACCTCACGGTGGGCTATGCGGGGCAGCTCGTCCTGCGCGGCGTCTCGCTCGAGGCGCGCGCGGGACGGTTCACGGCGGTGGTCGGGCCGAGCGGCGCGGGCAAGTCGACGCTCCTGCGCGCGATCGCGGGCGCGCTGGCCGTCGCGGGCGGCGAGATCACGTTCGACGGGCGGCGCGTAGACGGCGCGCCCGCCTGGGAGCTCGCGGCCCGCGGCATCGTGCTGGTCCCGGAAGGCCGCCACCTCTGGGCACCGCTCTCCGTGCGCGAGAACCTCGAGCTGGGCGCCTTCCTCCCGCGGGCGCGCGCGGCGCAGGATGAGACGCTGCGGGTCGTCTACACGCTGTTCCCCGCGCTCGAGGAGCGGCAGGACGCGCGCGCGGGCGCGCTCTCGGGCGGCGAGCAGCAAATGCTGGCGCTCGCGCGCGGGCTGATGGCCCGGCCCCGGATGCTCTGCCTCGACGATCCGTTCCTCGGGCTGGCGCCCGCGATCACGCACCGCTTCGGCGCCGCGCTCCGCGACATCGCGCGCGGAGCGGCGAGCGTCCTCGCGGCGGGCCAGCACGTCGGGCGGCTCCTGCGCCTCGCCGATGACGCCTACCTGCTCGATGAGGGACGGGTCGTGCTCGCCGGACCCGGCGTCGCGCTGCTCGGCAACGAGCGCCTCCGCCGCACCTTGCTGCCGCTCGGGCCAGCGCCGCAGCCGTAGCTCCGCTGCCGCGGCGCCGGATCGGGCGCGTGCTATCCTGGCCGCGGATGCGGCATCCCGCGATCGTGCTGATGGGCTTCATCGTGGCGATCGGGCTCATCGCCAGGCTGGTCGCGGTCGCCGTGGAGGAGACGAAGCCGCCGCCGGGCGCGTCCCTCGGCCAGCGCATCTACTATCGCTACTGCATTGACTGCCACGGCCGCAGCGGGCGCGGCTCCTGTCGCGCAACCCTGTTCTTGATCCGACCGGGTGATCTCACCGACCCAGCGCGCATGCGCGCCAGCTCCGACACGTACCTCCACGAGCTGATCAAGCACGGCGGCGCGCCGCTCGGTAAGCCCGGCATGCCGGGCTTCGGCTCCCACCTCGATGACTCGCAGATCGACGCGGTCATCGCGTACGTCCGCACCCTCAGCCGCTGAGCTTCTCGCTCCGCACCCAAGGCGCCCGCAGAAGAAGGAGCCCAGCACGGCGAGGTGCCGGCATAGCTTATGCCGTACAGACGGCAGCCTCGGGGACTAAGCGTCAGGAAAATGAGGCGGGGCTTACGCTGGGAGGAGGACTGTCGGGAGGAGCGGGGGCCGCCCGTTGGTGGACCCACTGGCTTTTCAACCACTCCGCAAACCAGGCTCGTACCTCGCTGCCGTTGAGGCGAAACTCCTTGTGCGGGAGTCGCGCTATGACCTGCCGCCGAAAGAGCTGGTAGCACTCCGGCTTCCGCACCAGGGCGCTCGTCGGGTACATCGCCACCAGAATCGCCCGCGCCAGCTCCGCTGGCCTGGACCCGCCGTAGCCCCAGTCGAACGTCGTCGCGTGAGAGATTTCACCGTCCCCCAGGTCAGCAGGCCGCGAAAGGTTCCGGGTGCCACGCCCGTAGTCGACCGTGACATGGGCCGCCTGCTCCTGGGAGGCGTATCCTCCGACGTGGACCCGCAAGCCCCGAAAGACCGGCCAGTCCCCGATGACACTCGCCTGCTCGGCGAGTTCGGCAAGGATCTCTGAAACGGCCCGGTCAAGCGTGTAGGCTCGGCGGAGCTTACGGTAACCGCAGAAGTCTCCGATCGGTGCCTTCGGATCACCGACGTAGGGGGCGTCGTAGCCCCGCTGCACGGAGGCGCCAGCTCGAATTGCAGTCTCCGCCGCCTCGGGCGTGACCTCCGCCACCGGATAGAGATATGGGCCAGTCCCATCGGGATCGCCCTCGATGTCCTCGAACCGGATTACCGTGCATGTTTCAGGGACAACCAGGAGATCGATCTCCCTCACTTTGATAGCCATTGTGCTACCCCCGAGTGTACCGCACCCGGTTTCCTGGACACCGAACAAGACTCGGTTGCGAGCGTCAGCGCGCTCGCTTCCCTCCCGCAGGGCTGCGAATGGCCGATAAGTGGCGGAGATCCAGACTCGATCCGCCACCTTAGACGGCGGCTAGATTAGGAGCGAGCGCTTCCTGCGCGACTTCCCTGCGGCGCAGCAGTTGCGCGCTCGGGCTCCACGATTCCGCCCCGGAAGGCGGGCGAGCCGCCCTCCGAGGTTCTAGGCGGTGGGCTTGGCGCGGAGGAGGCGCCGCAACAGCTTGCCGGTTCCGGGCCCGGCGGGGCCCGGCGCGCGCGGGAGCTGATCGGTGAACTCGATCTCGCGCGGCAGCTTGTAGACCGCGATCTCGCCGCGGCAGTGCTCGATGAGCTGCCGCTTGAGGTCGTCCGAGGGCGTGACGGTCGGGTGGAGCACGACGTACGCGCGCGTGTTGTGCCCGCGCACGGGATCGGGCACGCCGATCACGCCCGCGTCGGCCACGGCCGCGTGCTTCCGGAGCGCGTCCTCGATCTCCTCCGGACCGATGCGGTACCCGGAGGACTTGATGAGGTCGTCCTCCCGCGAGAGGAACCACACGTAGCCGTCCTCGTCGAGCGTGACGAAGTCCCCGGCGCGGCACCAGCCGTTCCACACGGCCGACCGCTGCTTCTCCGGGTCGCGCCAGTAGACGGTCCCCGTCGGGCCCCGCGCGATCAGGAGGCCGACCTCGCCCGGCTTGCACCCCTTGCCGTCCTCGGTCACGACCTTGATCTCGTAGCCCGGAACCGCCGGCCCGATCGCGCCCGGCTTCACCCGGCGGGTGACCGCGGAGGAGACGAACACGTACATCATCTCGGTGGTGCCGAGCCCTTCGAAGATCTCGTGCCCGAACATGCGCTTCCACTCTTCGTAGGTCTGCGCGGTCAGCGATTCCCCGCCACCCGTGCAGAGGCGCACGGACGAGAGATCGTACCGCTTCGCCGCGTCCGGGACCTGCATCATCTTCCGGTAGGCGGTCGGCAGGATCGAGACGATCGAGATCCGGTGCTTCTGGATCTGCTCGAACATCGCCTCCGGCGTGAACCGCGGCAGCAGCGAGGCCGCCGCGCCGAAGCGGAAGGGAATGACCGCCTGGGTCGAGTAGCCGGCGGCGAGCGACAGCGGCGCGGGGCCGCCGATCACGTCGTCCGCGCCGACCCGCCAGCCGTATTTGCCGAAGCTGTCCGGAACCGTCAGGGCTTCTTCCATGACATGGACGGTGCCCTTCGGCAACCCCGTGGTGCCAGACGTGAACAGCAGCACCGAGACGGCCATCCGATCGCGCCGGACGGGCTCGAGCTGCGGCGAGCCCTTGGCGATCAGCTCGCCGTACGGGAGGTAGCCCCGCGCGGTGACGTCGGCCGCGTCGCCGCCGATGACGATCACGTGCTTGACCGTCCGCAGCTCGGCCTTTGCCTTGTCCACGTCTTCGAGCAGCGGCGCGGCGACGATCAGCGCGGTCGCCTCGGTGGTGTTGGCGACGTGCGCGAGCTCGGTCCGCGACAGCAACGGGGAGGTCGGCACGATCACGCCGCCGATCTTGATCGTCGCGAATACCGAGACGAGCGCCGGCGGAATCGACGGCGCGCGCAGGAGCACGCGATCCTCCTCGCCGATGCCGAGCCCCTGCAGGCTCGAGCCGAGCCGATTGACGGAGGCCTGCAGCGCGCGATAGCTGATCTTCTGGTCCTCGAAGAGAAGCGCCACCCGGTCGCCCCGCCCCTCGGCGACGTGCCGGTCGATCAGCTCTTCGGTCGAGTTCAGCCGGCGCGGGTACGTCCGATGCTCGGGAAGCGTGTAGATCCGCTCCGGCCACAGCTCGCGCGGTGGCAGGTAGTCCGGCGGAATACGGCCCATTTCTCTATCGCGCGGCTATTGCGATTCGATGTAGGGGTCTTTTCTGATCCCCTTCCTCGTGTTTTCCGCCCGCAAGTCGTACGGCGTGACGACCCACTTGCCGATGCAGCCCTCTTCGAACACGTCCTTCGCCGCGCCGTACCCGGTGCCGAGCGTGAGCGCGAGGACCCCCACCGACAGCACGCTGCCCACCCCGCAGAGGACAGCGCGGCCGCCAAAGACGAACGGCGTCGCGATCAACGCGCCGGCCGTATACAGCGTCCCGCTCGCCAGCTCGCCGGTGAGCGACGGCTTGAACGTTTCCTCGTAGAGGTCCGGCTCCGCAGGCTGCGGCTTGGATTGCGCGACCGCGGCCAGCGGCGTCAGGACGCCTGTGCCGGCCAAGACGGCGACCAGAAGGAGACCGAGCAGTCGAGATGCGGCTGTCATACGACACCTCCACTCTGTAGTGCCTCGAGGCGCGCCCTCCCGAGGCCGAGGTACTTCAGGTAGACCAGCTCGTTGTCGGCGCCGACCGGCCGGCACGCCCACTTGATGCGGGGCGGCGTCCCCGACATCTTCCAGGGCGGCGCCTGCAGCAACAGCTCGCCGTACTCCGGGTCCTCCACCTTCTCGAACACTCCCCGCTCCCACCAGTGCGACTCCTCCAGCACCTGCGCCGGGGTGTTCAACCGCGCGGTCGCGACGGTCCCCGGGCCCCGCTTGCTGACCATGTAGTCCTGGAAGCGGTCGAGGATCTCCTGCGACGTGAGCTCCCGCGACCACGCCTGCAGCTCCTGGTACACGGCGGCGGCCTCGGTGATCCGCGACTTGGGCGACGGGAACCGCTCCTTCAGCTCCGGGCGACCTACGATGTTCGTGAGCCCGGTCCAGTTGACGTCCGAAAACCCGGCGATGAACGCGTACGAATCCTTCGTCTTCACGAGCGTGTACGGGAACACCTGGATATGCAGCGCCCCCACCCGCTCCTGCACCCGCTGCATCGCGTGATACCAGTGGATCGCGGCGTCGGTGAACCGCATGTACGCCTCGCCGGGCGCCAGGTCGATGAGCTGGCCTCGCCCTGTGCGCCCGCGGTACGCGAGCGCCGCGAGCACGGCGAGCGAGCCGAAGCCGCCGCCGACGTACCACGCGGCCCAGTTGCCCTGCTTCGTCGGCACCGAAGACTCCGCCGGCCCCTGCGTCGCGGGCTCGCCCGTGACGTACACGACGCCGGAGAGCGCCTGGTTGGTGATGTCGTGATCGGGCATCCGCTCGCGCGCGCGCGGGCCGAACTGGCCGTTCGTCGAGACCGCCAGGTAGATGAGCCCGGGGTTCAGGACCGAGAGCTGGCGGTACCCGATGCCCCGCGCGTCCATCTCGCCCGCCAGCTCGCTTTCGATCACCACGTCCATGTGCCGCGCGAGGCGGGAGAAGAGGAGGCGGCCCTCTTCGGCCGCGAGGTTCAGCGTGATATGCCGCTTGTTGCGCGCCTCGACGAGGTAGGGCAGGCCCGTGCCCCTGTGCCTCTGCGCCTCGGGGGAGAAGAGTCGCGCGACGTCTCCGCCGGGCGGCTCGACGCGGATCACCTCGGCGCCGAACTCGGCGAGGATCGAGGAGGTGAACAGGGCGGCGAAGTTGCCGCGCGAGCAGTCGAGCACCCGCAGGTCCGCCAGCGCCTCCGGCTTCTCGTGGGCGAGCCCGGGGTGGGTCAACTCGCGCGCATATTCGGCCCAGGGAGTGGTCGCGTCGTGGGCGCGCGTCCCCATCGGTCAGACCCGACCTCGCGCTGGGGTCCAGTCGGTCGGGGGCTTCGCCCCGGGAATCTCGGCCCACTGGCCGATGACCTTCTGGTCAGTCAGCTCCTTGATCCGCGTCGGCGACAGACCGAGCAGTTGCGTGAAGACCTCGTGGTTGTGCCAGCCGACGGGCTTGGCGGACCACTTGATGCGCGCGGGCGTCTCGGAGAGCTTCGGGCCTGGGCCGTGCTCGACCATCCGGCCGTAGAGCGGATCCTCGTATTCCCACACGCTGCCCCGCGCGCGCAGGTGCTCGTCCTCGTACTTGTCCTTCGCGGTCGCGACGCGCGCGGCCGCGAAGCCGTGCTTGACCGCCGCCGCCTCGATCTCCGCCCGCGCCAGCTTCCGCGCCCACTCGCGGACGCGGTCGAGCGCCAGGCTCGCGTGCTCGGGCTTTTGTCGGGACTCGAGCGTGGTGAACCGGGCGTCCGTCGCCAGCTCCCGATCACCCAGCGCGTCGCAGAGCCCTTTGAACTCGGCGTCGCTCGCCGCTGCCAGCGCGACGTAGCCGTCCCGGCACTCGAAGATGTCCGCGACGCCGATGGCCTCGTCCCAGTTGCCGGCGGGCCTGCGGTTGCGTCCGGTCAGCCCCGCGCGGACCCACGTCCAGTCGAGCGTGCGGACGAGCCCCTCGCTCTGCGCCAGGTCGATGAACTGCCCCTCGCCGGTCTTCGCCCGGTGGTGCAGCGCGACGAGCGCCGCGTTGGCGGCCATCAGCCCGCCGAACCAGTCGCCGATGAAGATGCCGCAGAGGATGGGGGGCCGTTGCGGGAAGCCCGAGATGCCGATCATGCCCGAGACGGTCTGGGCGACGGCGTCGTACGAGGGGCGGCCCTGCGCGAACGGACCCCACTGGCCGAAGCCGGAATCGGCGACGTAGATGAGGCGCTCGTTGATCTCGCGCATGTCGCGGTAGCCGATGCCCCACGTGTCGAGCGTGCCCGCGCGGAAGTTCTCGACCATGATGTCGGACTTCGCCGCGAGCCGCTTGAACAGCGCCTTGCCCTCGTTCGAGTGAAGGTCGATCCCGACGTGGTACTTCGAGTGGTTCTCGGGGAAGAATCCCATCGCCGCATTCTTCCAGTAGGTGCCCTCGGGCGTGACGAAGCGCATGGTGTCGCCGCGCGGCGGCAGCTCGACCTTGATGACCTCGGCCCCGAGCTCGCCGAGGAAGTCGGCCGTCGTGGGGCCGAGCACGAGTGTGGTCAGCTCGAGCACGCGGATACCGCGCAGCGCCTCAGGTTTGTCGAAGACCTTGGCGTGGTCAAAGAGCTCGCTGGTCCACTCAAAGTAATCCACCACGCGTCCCTCTCCGTCCGACTCGCTCCCGGGGGCCGACTCCTGCCGGCGAGACGAAAATTATCAATATGATAGCAAACGAGGCCTCATCCCGCGGCGCGAAAAACTCCGGTATAATGCGCCCCGCACCCAACGAACTCAAGGAGGCAGTCATGAAGCTCGTCCAATTCTCCCAGAACGGTCATGCTCCGCGACTCGGCATCCTGCGCGGCGAGGCTGTCGTGGACCTGCAGGCCAGCTACGCCGCGACCCTCGCGAAGAACGGCGTCGGCCGCGCCGACGCGCTCGCCGCCGCGATCCTCCCCTCCAGCACGCGGGCCTTTCTCGAAGCGGGCCCGGCGGCGACGGACGCCATCAAGTCGATCACCGAGTGGGTGACGGCCCCCGTCAACTCGGTGCGCCTGCACGCGCCGATCACCGATCCGGGCAAGATCATCTGCATCGGCCTCAACTACAGGGACCACGCGGAAGAGTCCGGCATGCCGGTGCCGCCCGAGCCGCCGATGTTCCCCAAGTGGAACAACGCGATCCTGGACCCGGGCGAGCCGATTCTGCGGCCGCGGGGCTGCACGCAGCTCGACTGGGAGGTCGAGCTGGGCGTCGTCATCGGGCGGACGGCGCGCTACGTCCCGAAGGACAGGGCGCTCGACTACGTCTTCGGCTACACGATCATCAACGACGTCAGCGCGCGCGACTTCCAGTTCGTCACGAGCCAGTGGGCCAAGGGCAAGATGGCCGACACCTTCGCGCCGATCGGGCCCTGCATCGCCGATCGCGCCGAGATCCCGAACCCCCACGCGCTGGAGCTGCGGACGTGGGTGAACGGCAAGCAGATGCAGAACGGGAGCACGACGAAGCTCATCTTCGACGTGTCGTACCTCGTGTGGTACCTGTCCAACCTGATCACGCTCTCGCCGGGCGATCTGATTTCCACCGGGACGCCGCCCGGCGTCGGCGCGGGGAAGAAACCGCCGGTCTTCATGTTGCCCGGCGACACCTGCCGGATGGAGATCACGGGGATCGGCGTCCTGGAAAATCCCGTGAAGGACGCCTGACGATGCCCGTCCGGGCATTGCTCCACTACGCCCTCGAGGTGCCGGACCAGGCGACGGGGCAGACCTACTACAGGGACTTCGGCCTCGAGGATGCCTCCGGCCACGGCGACGTCGTGCGCCTCCGCCCGCAGGCGCGCGGGCGCGATCAGGTTCTGCTCTACGCCGGCCCGCGCAAGCGCCTGCACCATCTGGCCTTCGCCGCGCCCGGCGCCGAGTACTCGGCCGCGCGGCAGCGGCTCGCGAGCTCGGGCGCGCGCGAGGTCGATCCGCCGCGGGGCGCGCCGGAGGGCGGCATCTGGGTGCGCGATCCCGACGGCAACTTCGTCAACCTCCGGGACGAGGCACCGCGGCCGGCGGCGCCTGATCCGCCGCTCGCCCTGAACAGTCCCGGGCATGCGCCGCGGCAAATGCAGCGGGGCGCCCCGCGTCCCGACCTCCGCGCCGCGCCGCGACGGCTCGGCCACGTGCTGCTCTTCACGCCCGACCTGGACCGCCAGATCGACTTTTACACGCGCGTCCTCGGCATGCGGCTCTCCGACCGCAGCGGGAAGATCGTGGCCTTCATGCGCTGCAGCACCGACCACCACAACCTCGCGTTCCTCCAGTCGGAGCGTCCGGGCTTCCACCATAGCTCGTTCGAGGTCGGCAGCATCGACGAGATGGCGATGGGCGCGCTGCGCATGCGGGAGCGCGGCTGGGAGCCGTTCTGGGGCCTCGGCCGGCACGTGATCGGCTCCAACTTCTTCTACTACATTCGCGACCCATGGGGCAGCTTCGCCGAGTACTTCTTCGACCTCGATTACATTCCGGAGGACGCGCCGTGGGAACCGCGCGACTGGCCGGCCTCCGACGCACTGTACCGCTGGGGTCCCGAGTGCCCCGCCGCGTTCGGGGTAAACACCGAGACGGACTGACTCACGTATCCGGCGAACCGACGTGCACACGCCCCTCGTCCTCATCATCCGCGACGGCTGGGGGATTCGTGACGAGATCGACGGGAACGCGGTCAAGCTCGCGCGGACGCCGGTCATCGACGGGCTGCTCGCGAGCTTCCCGCACAGCCGGCTCAAGGCGGCGGGAACGGCGGTCGGGGTGCGCGAGGGCATCCAAGGCTCGTCCGAAGTCGGCCACCTCAACATGGGCGCGGGCCGGATCGTCGAGCAGGAGATCGTCCGCGTCGACAAGGTGATCGCCAGCCCGGGCTTTTACGCGAACCCGAAGCTCTGCGCCGCCCTCCGCTACTGCCAGGCGCGCAGCTCGCGCCTGCACCTCATGGGTCTCGTCCAGGACCAGGGGGTGCACGCGACCGAGGATCATCTCTTCGCGCTGCTGGACTTCTGCGCCCACCACCGCTTCGATCGCGTCTTCATCCACTTCTTCGCCGACGGGCGCGACACGCCCCCGCAGAGCGCGCCCACGTACCTCGACCGGCTCGAGAAGAAGCTCTCGGAGCTGGGCGTGGGCCGGGTCGCCTCCGTCATCGGTCGCTACTACGCGATGGACCGGGACCGGCGCTGGGAGCGCACGAAGCGCGCGTACGACGCGCTCGTCTACGGCATCGGCCTCCGGGCGGGGTCGGCGCGCGAGGCGATCGAGGCGGCGTACCGTCGCCGGCTCTCCGACAGCGTGCCGGTCGCGCCGAACGCGAGGGCGGCGGACGTCGAAACCGACGAGTTCATTCAGCCCACGCTCATCGTCGGCGCCGACGGCGCGCCGATCGCGACGATCGCCGCAGGCGATGCCGTCATCCACTTCAACTACCGCCAGGACCGGGCCATCCAGCTCACCAAGGCCTTCGTCGAGGATCGGCTCGAGGAGGAGGGGTTCTCGCGCGGCCCGCGGGCGCCGGTCTACTATCTCGGGATGACGCGCTACTACGACGAGTTTGCCGACTTCATCATCCCCCCGATGAATATGGCGAACCTCCTCGGAGAGGTCTTCGCGTCACGTGGCCTGTGGCAGCTCAGGCTCTCGGAATCCCAGAAGTTCCGCCACGTGACGAGCTTCTTCAACGGCAAACGCCTGGCGCCCTTCCCGCGCGAGGACCGCATCCAGGTCCGGAGTCTCGGGGTCCGCGAGGACGAGGCGCCGGAGATGCGCGCCCCCGCGGTGACCGCGTTTGCCGAGACCGCGGTCACCGCGGCCGTTGGCGCCACGCGCGCGCTCGCGGCGCGAACCGATGACGTGACCGTCGAATTCGATCCGGCGGTCCCCGGGGAGCGCGAGCGCTACGCCGTCATCATCATGAACTACGCGAACCCCGACATGGTCGGGCACACCGGGAGCCTCCCGGCCGCGATCAGGGCCGTCGAGGTGGTGGACGACTGCGTCGGCCGCGTCGTCACCGCCACCCACCGGGTCGGCGGATGCGTGCTGGTGACGTCCGACCACGGCAACGTCGAGCAGATGATCGATCCGGTCACCCGCGCGCCGCAGACCGCCCACACCGCGTACGATGTCGACTTCATCCTCGCCTGCCCGGGCCTGCGCGGTCGCGCCCTGCGCCCCGCGGGCATTCTGGCGGACGTGGCGCCCACCATGCTGGACCTGCTCGGCATCCCGATCCCCGCGGA
>QHRS01000134.1 GCA_003221435.1 Candidatus Rokuibacteriota bacterium | reverse complement strand
CCGAGCGCATTCCGTGTAGACGTGGGCGAGGGTGGCGGGAACCGTCACCGTGGCCACGGCCGGCAGCGTTTCGGCCGGCTGATCGCCGGCCGTCCAGGGGGTCTCTTCGCGGTCCGGACCCTTCACGGCGACGCCGCGATAGATGCTTCCGTAGTCGGTCGTCGTGACCCGCGCGCCGTCCGCATCCGCCGTCTCGTACCGGACCACCATGAACGCGCCCGGGCGTCGCGTCGCGATCGAGACGACGCGCGCCGTCGTCAAGAGCGTCTCGCCGGCGCGCGGCGGCCGATGGATCGTCAGGTCGTGGGTGGCGTGCACGCTCCGCCGTTGAAGCTCGACGGACGCGATCTGTTTGTGGATCTGGAGCGCGAGTGGCCACTCGTAGCAGACGGGGAACATCGGGTGCGCCGCCGGCCCCGCGGTCCCGCGCGTCTCGAAGTAGCGCGCGTCGGTCTCGCCGAGCCCCGCCGCGTAGGCCATCAGCCATCGTGCGTCGATCGCGTGCGCGACGGGGCCTACCTGGAGGCCGACCGCGTCGCTCGACAGCTCCTGCTCTTCACTCACTTCAGCTCCCTCCTCTCGCCACTCGACCTACTCTTCGAGCGCCGGCCTTGCCGGCGCCATCCCTCTGGGGGAGGCTCGGAGGGGGCCATCGAGGCCCCCTTCGATGGTCCAGCGCCGGCTTTGCCGGCGCCATCCCGGGGGGAGGTTTCGGAAGGGGGGCAGAGCCCCCCTCTGAGAGAGCTCACGCGCGCGGGAAGTTCATGCGGTCGACAAAGATGTCCTGGAAGTCGGGATGCGCGGCGAGCGAGACGTGCTCGATCGATCGGGCGACCTGCTCGGCCCGGGCGCGCTCGGGCTCCGAGACGAGGCAGAGCTGGGCGCCGAGCGAGGCGGCGTTGCCGACATAACGGATCTTCCCTTCGGGGAGCGCGGGGATCAGACCGATCCTGAGCGCGCTCCTGATGGAGATGTAATTGCCGAAGCCGCCGGCCAGCATCAGCTCCGTGAGGCGCTCGTTCGGGACGCCCGCGACGTGCTGGAGCATCGCGACGCCCGAGGCGATCGCGCCCTTCGCGAGCTGGACCTGGCGGACGTCGTCCTGCGTCAGGACGATCTCCCGGGTGGCGCCGGCCTCGCCGGGTCGCAGCACGACCACCTCTCGCTGGTCGCCGACCTTCCGGACGCGCGCGCGCAGGGCCGGCGGCAGGGCGTCGCGGCGGTCGAGGTCGATCAGGCCGGTCCAGTCGATGACGCCGGCGTCGAGCAGGCCCGCGATCAAGTCGATCAGCCCCGAGCCGCAGATGCCCTGGGCCCCCGCCTCGCCGATCGTGTGGACGTGAATGCCGCCCGCGTCGACCGCGACGCGGTCGATCGCGCCCGCCGCGCCACGCATGCCGTGGCGGATCTGCGCGCCCTCGAGCGCCGGCCCGGCCGGAGCCGAGCACGCCCACAGCCGCTCCCGCGACCCGAGGAGCACCTCGCCGTTGGTGCCGATGTCAACCGCGACGCGCAGCTCCGCGCTCTCGTAGATTCGGGTCGCGAGCGCGACCGCAACCGCGTCGGCGCCGACGAATCCGGCAACGATCGGCAGCAGGCACACGCGGGCCTCGGGAGCGACCTTCAGGAACAGCTCGCGCGCGGGCAGCACGACCGGATGCCGCATGACCGGCGCGTAGGGTGCCAGGCCCACGTACGACGGGTCGATGCCGAGCAGGATGTGATGCATGCACGTGTTGCCGACCACGACGACCTTGTAGATCCACTTGGCGAGCACGCCGGACTCGCGGCTGATCTGGTCGATGTGCTGGTTCAGCAGACCGATGATCCGCGTCTGCAGCTTGCGCAGGTTCGCGGAGTTGAACTGGGCGAACGCGATGCGCGACATCAGGTCGCCGCCGAAGACGGCCTGCGGGTTGAGGCCCGAGACGGAGGCGAGCTGCTCGCCCGATTCCAGCTCGATCAGCGTGCTCACGACGCTGGTCGTGCCGACGTCGATCGCGAGCCCGAACTTCATCAGCGCGGTGTCCCCGCGCTCGATCCCGATCACGGCGGGGCCGAACGTGGTCACGGTGACCTCGCCCTCGCCCTCTCGCAGCGCGGCCGGGAGCTGCTTCAGCAAGTCGGGGTGGACGTCGGCCGGCGTGCGGCCGATCGTGGCCAGCAGCTCCTCGAGGTCGGAGGTCTGATGGTGCTCCTCGCGCGGCAGCGAGACCTTGACCACCTGCTTGACGACCCCCGACTGGATCGCCACCCGCCCCGCGACGCCGGCGCCCGCGCCCAGAATCTGGAAGGCGCTCTCGTCGAGCGGCGGCGCGACCTGGACGCTGATCGACTCGGTCACCGCGCACTGGCACGAGAGCCGGTACCCTTCGCGCACGAGGTCGGCGCCGAGCTGGAGCTCGTCCATGATCGTCGGCGGTGGAATCGTCCCCTGGAGGAACTTGACCCGGCAGGAGGTGCACCGCCCGCGTCCGCCGCAGGTCGCCGTGATGTCGATCCCTGCCGCGTGCGCCGCCTTGAGAATCGTCGTGCCGGGGAGGACATCGAGGATGCGGTCGCCGGGAAGAATTCGGAGCGGAATGGTCATTCGCTCCGAATGTACCACGCGGAATCTCGCCGCGCAGTCGCCGCATCGCAAGACCGGAGGGCGAAGACGATGATCGAGGCGATCGGGGCGCTCGTGTTCTTGTCGGCGCTGGTCGTGGTACCACTCGCGTGGCGGGAGCGGAGAGACCGGCGGGCGGCGCGCGGCCTCGTCGTGCGGGCGGACGTGCAGGCGGCCATGAACCGGCGCCTGGGCGGCGAGTCGTTCGTGTCCGTGCAGGTCGCGCCGGCGACCCGGTGGCGCGCCGGCCGAGTCGAGCTGTCGGCCCCGGCAGGCTGGGAGTGGCTCGTCGACGAGGTCTGGAGGCCGGTGCTCGAGCGGTTGCCGGAAAATTATGAGCTGGTCGTGACGCCCGGCCGCCGCCCGGTCTCGGCGGGCGCTGCTGCCGCCTCGGCGTTGAATCCCGCCGCGTAGCCCGCCCGCGGCAAATCCTTCCGGGCACGGGACGCCGGGCTCGTGTACACTCTGTGGGCCTGGCGAGTCGCGTTTCGCCGTGTGCCTTCCTCGCGTCAGGCCGCCTCCCGAGCTTCTCGCGGGTTCCGGCCGCGCACAGGGCGGAAAAGTCAGGCCACCGTTGCCGGGCCGACACTCACACGGCGGCATGACCCGCCGTCAGGAGGCTACGCATGCAGGTGATCGCGTTCTCGACTCCCGCTCGTCCTGACTGGCGCTGGCGCATCGTCAACTATGCCGGCGAGGTGATCGAAGAATCGCACGCCACATTCCGCACGATTGCGATAGCCGTCGAGGACGGCGCAAGGCGACTCGTGCAGCTCAACCTCGTGGATCGATCCGTTCCGCCTCGTCTGTTCCGCTCGACCTCCCACCTGAGGAAGCAAAGGTCGTCGATCGCGAGTTGACGCGCCTCGAAGGAGGCGCGCGTGTAGCACTGCGGCGAGACCGTGTGATATGCTCGCGCGCGTGCCAGCGATCACGACGGACCTGATGCGCCGGATGGCGGAGCTCGCGGGGTACGCGTGGACCGACGAGGAGCTGCAGGCGATTTCGTCGCTCGTCGAGCGCTCGCTGGCCCGCGTGAACGGGCTGGAATCGCTCCCGCTCCGAGACGTCGAGCCCGGCGTCTCTTTCCATATGCCCTGAACGCTCCTGCATGGACGACCTCGTCTGGACACCGCTGACCGATCTGGCGCGGATGATCGCGTCGAAGCAGGTCTCTCCTGTCGAGGTCGTCTCGGCCCACCTCGACCGTATCGACAAGCTCGACGCGAAGCTGCGCGCCTTCATCACGGTGATGCGGAAGAGCGCGCTCGCCGCCGCGCAGGCCGCGGAGGCGCGGGTGCTCGCGGGGGACCAGCTCGGCCCGCTGCACGGCGTGCCGATCGGCCTGAAGGACCTCTACAACACGAAGGACGCCGCGACCACCGGCGGCTCGAAGATCCTCGCGGGCGTCGTGCCGGCCGAGGACGCGACCGTCGTGTCGCGGCTCCGGGCGGCCGGCGCGATCATCGTCGGCAAGCTCAACCTGCACGAGTTCGCCTACGGGCCCGAGGGGCTCAACGAGCACTTCGGCACGGCCTGGAATCCGTGGGACGCCAAATCGCACCGGATCGCCGGCGGCTCATCGTCGGGCTCCGCGGTCGCCGTGGCCGCCGGGCTCTGCGCGGGCGCGCTCGGGTCGGACACCGGGGGCTCGATTCGCATCCCTGCGGCGCTCTGCGGGATCACGGGTATCAAGCCGACCTACGGGCGCGTGAGTCGTGCCGGCGTGCTGCCGCTCGCGTGGTCGCTCGATCATGTCGGGCCCATGGCGCGCTCGGCCGCCGACTGCGCGCTGATGCTCGGCGCGATGGCGGGTCCTGATCCGAAGGACCCCACGAGCAGCACGCAGGTCGTGCCCGACTATGTCGGCGCGCTGTCGGGAGACATCAGGGGGCTGCGCGTCGGCGTGCTACGCTCGTTCTTTCTCGAATCGGCCGGGGTGGTGCTGCGGCAGGCGGTCGAGCACGCCATCAAGGACCTGGCGGCGCTCGGCGCGCGGGTCGACGACGTGAAACTCTCGTACGCGGAGCACGGCATCGGCGCGTCGTTCGCAGTGATCGCGTCGGAGGCGCTCGCGTACCACGAGGTCTGGCTGAAAGCGCGCGCGCGCGAGTACCAGGCCGATGTCCGGGAGCGGCTCAAAGCCGGCGCGTTCGTGAGCGGAGCGCAGTACCTCCGCGGCCAGCGCGCGCGGGCGCTGATCCGAGACGAGGTGAACGCCGCGCTCGGGCAGGTCGACGTGCTCGTCGGGCCGACGACGCCGATCGTGGCGACCGCGGTCGGGCAGACCGAGGTGACGATCGAGCACGAAGCCTCCGACGTCCGCTCGGCGCTGACGCGCTTCACGAG
>QHRS01000133.1 GCA_003221435.1 Candidatus Rokuibacteriota bacterium | reverse complement strand
ACTGTCGGACCGCGAAAATCATCCTCCTGGATCCGGAGAGCCAGTGCGCGATCGAGCGCGTACGGACCATTGGCGAACACGAGATCACCCGTGACACCCTGAGGACGCAGGTGGAGCAGACCGTCACGTTCCTCCGCGCGCTCCCGGCCGCCCACCAGCGCATCCGGCTGAAGTTGTATCCCGAGCCGCCTGTGTGGAAGCTGGCCATTCTCGGCGACCATGCTTGGGTGCGGCACTACCACCCGACGCTCGATGTCCGCGTCTTGCCCGAGTACGTGTTCGTGCACGACCAGGATCCCGCGGGCCTCTTCACGGCCTTCTACCAGTGCTTCGTCACGAGGTGGAACGATCCCGCGATCCCCGAATACGACTTGCTGACCGGCGAACTGGTGCACCGGGAGGGTCAGAAGGAGGTCGGAGGGGCGGTGCCGAGCTCGTGAGCGGGGGAACGGGCGCCGGTCCTAACCGTTGAACTCCTACGTCGGTGGGGTGGTGGCCGCCCTAGCCGACGTCCACGGTCGCGTTAATCGTGGTGATCCGCGGCCTCCGGTCGTAACCTGCCGCGGGCGTGCAGCTCGGGCGGCCGCCCCGCGTCGCCCTTCGCGTAGTCGCAGACCCCGTCCGGGAAGATCTGCTGGAGCCGCGCCACCTGCTCGGGCGTCGGCGTCGACGGCGCGTACAGCCCCCGAGCGACTGCAGCGTCGACCGGCTGGAGGAAGCACTTGAAGATGCCGCCCTCGATCGGGCCACCGGCCACGATCCTCGACGTCGCGTGGGTCGGGAAGAGCTGCGTGCACGCGCCCGGGGGGCGCCCGTCGAGGATCCCTGCCCAGACGTCGTCCCCGGCAGCGATGGGCGACCCGTCGGTGGCGAAGCAGCTGTCGACGGCCGCGGCCGGCTTGTTGCCGGCCACGCCTTGCTCGGGGTGTGCTCGGACGTTGGCCATCCACTCGTCGATGACCCGCAGCGCCTGTGGCGTCTGGTCGAACTGCGGGCCGGCCGGCCGGGCGTCGGTGAACCAGATCACCTGGTTCGACGCATCGCCGTCGTAGTCGAGCATCCGCTGCCGGGCCGCGAACGACTGGTGCGCGTGGTGCATGTCCAGGAACGGCTCGAGGTAGTGACGCCAGTCGATCAGCGGGATGTCGATCTTTCCGCGGAAGACCATGCCGGAACGGTACGCTGCGTACTGGGCCCGGCGGTCGCCCCGGCGCCGCGGCGCCGGGGTCAGCCCGCCGTCGGGCGAGAGGTTCATGTTGCGGGCGCTCCAGACGTCGATGTCGAACGTGCAGGCGGTGGGGATATATGGGCAGCCTTCCTGCACCATGTCCGTCGCCTCCTTCCACGACCCGACATTGGCGTTGAGGTCCAGGAACTCGTCGAAGGAGATTTCGCCGTCCCGGAGTGCCTGGAGCCCGTACTGGACGCCGACGTTGTCCCACGGGTTGCGGGCGAAACCAGTCGCGTCGCGCCCGTAGATGTTCACGAGGTCCGCCCAGTGCGTCCACTCGACCGACGCCTGCTGCTCGGGCGTGATCCCGGGCGCTGTGCCGAAGTGGGGATTGAGGGTCAGCGGCGAGAGCCCCCGCCACCCGTTGATGCACTCCGTCGAGCCGGGCTCCGGCATGTACGGCATCAGGCGCGCGAACGGGTTCGGCATGGCCTCGGACGTGTTGAGGCCCTCGATCAGGCGGCGGTTTGTCCACGTGCGCCACTTCGCGAGCGGGTCGGCGATGGCCTTCGAGTCCAGCCAGCGCTCAAGCAACTCGCAGTCGCCGATGTGGATGGTCTGGGTGACCATGTCCGGGTACGAGTACTGCGGCACGCCGGCGTCGAGGAGGCCCGGGTGGTTCTGGCCGTAGACGTACTGCTGGACGGCGCCGCCGGAGCCGCCCACGCCAACGGTGTACTCGGGCTCGGCGTAGGCGGTGACGAAGCGACTCTTGACCATGATCGCGGTCTCGGCCCCGAGCTGGAGGTTGTAGTGCGTGCCCGTCCTAGTGCCGGTCGAGTACGCGATCGCGTAGCCGAGGGCGAGGCCCGGTTCGTAGAGCATCTCGCTCCGGGACGGGGCGCCCTGGTAGTGGCCGATGCCGACGCCGCCCTCGAACTTGTAGAGGAGTTTACCGTTCCACGCCGACAGGTCGGGCGCCGCGGGGTCCTGGCCTCCCGGGGACAGCATCGCGATCGAGTAGATGAAGCGGTTGATCGTCCCCCGCTCCCAGCGGATGACGAAGTCGACCGTCCGCCCGTCGAGCGTCGTCGCCGTCGCGATGTCCGCGGGACGCGGGGCGCTCGGGTCGAACGGCTTCCACGGATTCGACGTCGGCACCGTGGCCGAGCGGTAGAAGAACCCAACCTGCGTCTCCGCGCTGCAAGTCTCCTGGTCGATGATGGGGCCGAGCAGTGCGGTGGCGCGGTGGCGCTCCGTCGCGCACAGGAAGACCTCCTGTTGCGGCCCGGAGAACATGGGGCCCGTGATCGGATGGTTCACGATCGCGAGCTTGACCCGCTTCGGGCTCGCCTTTCCCCGCCCGGGGACGCGCGCGACGAGCGTGCTCTCGCCGAGCGGCAGGCCGTTGAGGACGCCCTCGAGCTGATGGTTGCCCTCGGGATCCGGGCCGAACGCCGCCGTCACGTCGATCCCGTTTAGCTTGACCGTCACGTCGGCGAGCGCGACCCGATCAGGTACCGCCACCTCCACGCGCGCGGCGTCGCCCGACACGAGGCGCGGCGGGCTCGACACCACGCGCAGCGCGAGTGCGCCGTGGCGGCCGGCTGGCGGTCCCTTCCCGGCTCCCGCGGGCGGCACGAGCACGGCCGCCACCATGGCGAGAGCCGCTCCGAGTGTCCGTGGCCGGCGTGGACGCATCGTTCTCCCTCCCCGATTCCGTCGAAGCGTGGCCCGACGGCCCCGCCGGGAGTGGGCAGTCGTCAAAGGCCTGCTATCCCGGTCCTAGGGACCGACGGGTCGACCCTGGCTAACTCAAGTAGGGCTGGCGGGTCGCCTCAGGTAAATCAGGCAAAGGCCGGAATCGACCCGGGGGAATCCCCGGACGGCTTTCTGCCAGTGCTTCGTCACGAGGTGCAACGGGTCTCTTCCGCTGGCTTTCTTCGAAAGATTCCGCTGCTGCCGCGCGCTTCTAGTAGGCACCAGCCCCGTCACGGCACCGGCTTCCACTTCCTCCAATTCTGATCGGCGCTGACGAAGTCGGCCTTGAGACCGGCGCGGATCTTGCCGACGTAGGTGTTCTTGATGTCCGTGACTTTCAGCGGGGGCACGGGTGGCGCCGGCTTGGGAACCGGCCGGACGCCGAAGAACTTCAGCACGTCGAAGGTCTTGTTGGCCGCCAGTTGCGCGTTCAAAGCGGCCACCAGGTCGGCCGTGGTCACCGGAGCGTTACCGGCCCAGATTTCGCGGGCGGTACCGACGGGGTACGTCGTACCGCCGAGCCCGAAGTCGTTTTTGTACTTGTTTGGCTGACCAGGCACCGCTTCCCACCTGCTCTTGTTCACAGTGACGAGGTTGAGAAGAGCCGCGAGCGACCGTGCGTAACTGACGTTCGCATCGTCGTAGGCCTGGAGGTGAATGAGGTCGCCGGCCTTGTTGGTCTTGAAGAGGCCGAGCTGGTTGATCGCGATCTTGTTGCGCGCCGCCCAGAACTCGTTCTGCTTGTCAGCCGGCATTCCGCCAGCCGATAGCCAGTAGTTGTCAGTCACGATCTGGCCGTCCCCCTTCACCCACTTCAGACCATCGAAGCCGATGTCGACCGCCCGCCCGTACTGATGATTGCTCTCCCCAGGCCCGGCGCCGGTCACTGCCGGATTGAGGGCGGCCTGCTGGGCGAAGGTTCGCCGCAACCCATCGACAGGGATCGATAGCGCAATCTTTTGCTGTTGATATATCTGGTTGACGAGGTTCACCACCTTGCCGCGAAAGACCGGATCGAGATCCGCGGAGCCCTGGACAGCATCGGCGCTCTTCTTGGAGGTTGCCGCAGCCATCGCCAGGTAGACCGTCCGCGTATTCTCGATGATCTGCGCTGAGGTATATGCTGCCGGGACCAGGGCCTTCAGCTTCGTGAACGTCTGGCTGGCCTTGCCGATGAAGCCGGATTTCTCGTTGGCCGGCGCGGCAAGCAGCTTCTGATCGGTCTGGAATGCGACGATGGCGTTTTTTGTGGCCTCGTCGTAGATGCCGGTGTAGTCGACACCCAAATAGGCCGCGTTCTTGGCGTTCTTGACGAGCCGCAGCATGAGCTGGACCATCGCCACGTCGTGCGGCGCATTGGTCCCACCGGCGCCTACCGAATCCCTGATCTCGGGCATCCCCCTCATCTCCTGGGACGGTGGGCAACGATTGAAACGCGTGACACCGGAATGCATCGAATGGCGGCGCTCTGGAATGCCTGGGCCGCTTCCCGCGTCGCGCTAACCGCGCCAATCACGACCCTTCGTCCTGGCCGGTTGAGATAAGCTGCCGAGGAGAGGATCGCGAAATCGGCGAGGCATTCCCCCTTGGCGGCGCGCGCCCGTCGGGCCGAAGCGACGCTGGGGTACTCGCCCACCACGGTTAGAAGCAACGGTGACGCGTCGTCGGGCAGCGGCGAGACCCGGAGCGCTTTGCTGCTGTCGTCCCACCTCACCTCTTCCGCGTCGATACGATCCGATTCACGATCGGAGCCGGGAAAGAAGCCGCGCCAATAGACGATCGGCTGGTTCCCGGGGGGGACCGGCAGGACCTGGGTGGAACTCCAAGTAGGTCCCGATCCTTCCTCCGCGCCCCATAGTCGTGCCAGTCGCTGTCCTTCGGGGGCGAGGAGAAGGTGGCTTCGCTTCAGATGATCGAAGCCGTAGCGCTGCGTCACCAGGAGGCCGATTCCCCGAGACCCGAGCTTGACCAGGCGCGCGACGGTGGCGACGTAGTTCTGTTCCTCGCCGATGGCCCAGGCCTGGAGCCCCGCGTCGGCGCCCCAGAGCCCGTTGACCGCCTCGCTCCTCGCTGGCCGGATGCTGGCGGCGACGGGAAGGGCGTGGGTGTGCAGCACCCGGCCCGCCTCCAGGAGTTGCACGGCCAGCCGACATTCGGTCTTGTCGCAGGGGCCGAGTGATAGCTGGAAGGAAACCCTTTCGGCCGGGAAGGTCTGAAGCACCTTGACGTCCGCCGCCGAATCCGCCGCGACCGGCTCGGGCGCTCGCTGGCAAGCGGCTACAGAAGCCGTGAAAACGATGATCAGGATCGCGTACCACATCGCCCGCTCCGGCGCGACACTAGCGCAAGCCGTCTCCCCAGACAAGATCGAGATCTGCCTAAAAAGAAGCCTCTGCCTAAAAAAGAAGCCTTGCGGACGCTGCCGGCTGGGGAAGCTTTGTTTCGGGCCACTTCAGGTTAGAATCCGCCTAGCCGTTGAACTCCTTGACGAGTCTCGGCAACCGGGGATCGTCGAGGCCGGGCTGATACGGCTGGTAGAGGGCGGTGCGATCGAGCAGGGCCGCGTAGCGCTCCCGGATCTTGGCCCCGATCGTACTGTAGCTCCCGGTGACCGCGTAGGTGTCCACCATCTCGTCCGTGATCAGGTCGGCCATGCCCTGCCAGTCGCCCTCGATCGACTTGCGGTGGAGGTGCGGGACGATGTCCTGCCAGCCGTGGGCGGCGAGGACGGGCTCGTAGGTCCGTGTCGACGCGTAAAACGCGATCTGCTGCTTGACCGACTGCCGGCTGTGCTCCAGCTCCTGCTCGGTGTCGCCGACCACCGCGAACGTCGACGTGGTGTAGGTGAAGTCGGCCTGCGAGCGGCGGGCTTTCTGCAGGCCCTCCGTCACGGCCGGACGCACGTACTCGCGCAGATACTTCGGGCTGTTGAACGGGTGCACGTGCAGGCCGTCGCAGACCTCGCCGGCGATCCGGCAGATGTACCGATTGACGCCGGCCACGTAGATCGGGATCTGCCTAAAAAGAAGCCTGGCGGACGCTGCCGGCTGGGGAACCTTTGTTTCGGGTCCGGCCGCCAGCGCCGGGGTCCCGTTCTGCCAGGTGTCCCAGATCGCACGCAGGGCGAGCACGGCCTCGCGAAGCTTCGGCCCTGGCGATTCGAATCTCACCGAGAACCGCCGCTCGTTGTGCCCCTTGACCTGCGTGCCGAGCCCGAGGATGAAGCGGCCGCCCGAGGCCTTCTGCAGGTCCCACGAGATGTGCGCGAGCACCATCGGGCTCCGCGGGAAGAGGACGGCGATCGCGGTGCCGAGCTTGATCGTCGACGTGGCCGTCGCCGCGACGGCCAGCGGCAGAAACGGGTCGTGCTGCGTCTCGGACGACCACAGGCAATCGAAGCCGAGCGCCTCGACCCGGCGCGCGTAGTCGGGGATCGTCCCGAGGTCGTGCGTGAGCATGCCGACGTCGAGCTTCACCGGGTTCCCCCCTGCTTCTGAATCTCGGCGTCGATCTGCTCGAGATTCCACTCTGCGTACGCGCCGCCGCGCGCGTCGTCGAGGCCGCGGGCCAGCTCGCGCGCCTCGGCGAAGCGCGCCCGCGCCTTGGCGAGCCGCCCGGCCCGGCGTTCGGTCACACCGAGGTTGAGCAAGATTGACGCCACCGCGGCGCGGCTGTCGGTCTGGCGGGCGAGGCTGAGCGCGCGCTCGTAGCCCTCGCGCGCGGCCGCCAGCCGACCCGCGAGCCGGTCCGCCTCCGCCAGGTTGTTCTGCGCCGTGGCCTGCGCGGCCACGTCGTTGTCGCGGAGCGCCAGCCGGTAGGCCTCGGCGGCGGTCTCCCTCGCCTTGTCGAGCGCCCCCCGGTCGAGAAGCGCGTTGGTGAGCGCGTTGAGCGTACGGAGCCCGCGGACCCGGTCGTTGAGCCGCCGGCTCGCGTCGTAGGCTCGCGCATAGGCGTCGGCGGCCTCGCGCGACTTCCGCTCGCGGTCGAACAGCTCGCCGAGCAGGAAATGGGCGTCCGACTCGACGTCGAGCCAGCCCCAGCGCTCGGCGTCGGCGATCACGGGCGTGACATGACCGCGCGCCTTCGCGTAGTCGTAGGTGACGATGAGCGCCCGCGCGGTGACGAGCTCGGCCGCGGCCTGCTCGCGGGTGATGGAGCTCTGCGCTTCAGGCATAGCCGGCGCCGCCGCGCGTGGATTCAGCGGCATGCATCCGGCGACACCGATGAGGCATGTCGCGACGAGTAGGTATCGCATCAGCGGATCCGCGCGGAGCTGATCGGCCGTCCAGAGAAGCCAGCCCGGGATACCGAGGCCGGGCGCGGTCCGCGAGGTCATCGTGTGCTCCGTTCGTAGATGAGGTACTCGAGCCCCCGGGTGAAGCCCGCGGCCTCGAGCGCCTGCGCGGTCGCAGCGTCGCCGGCCAGCAGGGCGCGGCAGCGTGGGGACCCCGCGTTGGTCGCAACCCGAACAGCGGCGCGGGCCAGCCACGCCCGCGCGGCAGCCGGTCCCGCCAGCCAACCGAGCCACACATGGTCTTCTCCGGGCCGGAGCAGCGCGACCCCGCCGTCGCGCCGCACCGCCCAGCCGCTCTCGGTGCGCTCCCTGATGTCCTCGTCTGTCAGCTCACGCACCGCCCACCCGACCGCCCACAATTCACCCGGTGAGGGATGCGGCGAGGGCTGGGCCGACTCTGCCGCGACATCGGGCGGCGCGGGCGGGTCTTCGGTCGAGCGCTCCCACAGCGTCATCGATCCCACCCGATTGAATCCCGCCCGGGCGATGGCGCCGAGCGCGGGCGAGTTGTTCCAGCCGATGATGGTTCTTGCGACGGACCGTCGGTGGCTCGCCGCGTGCCGAAGGCAGTACTCCGTTAACGCGAGCGAGAAGCCAGCGCGCCGGTGGGCCGGGTCGACCCGCATGCCGGCGAGGAAGGCCTCGCGAGGGGACATGAAGCGGACGTAGCAGCACGCGACCGCTCGGCCGCCGAGGTCCACCACCGCTAACGCGCCGTCGACCCCGGCAATCCAGCGGTCGATGACGCGCTCGATGTAATCCTCGGTGCCCGGTCCCCAGGTCGCGCGGCAGAACTCGACGATCGCCGCGCGGTCCTCCGCGGTCGCGAGCCGGATCACTCGAGCCGGTCCCAACGAGTTCCCGCTAATGCGACTTGGGCCGCTGGTGCCGTTCCAAGTTGCGAGCCAGGCGAGGCCCGAGGGAGGAGGCGACCGGAGCGTACGCGGGCTCGCGCGTCGTCTCGCCCACGGTCACCACGCGGATCAATGATCGCCGACGACCGAGAACGAGTCGGAGAACCCAAGTTCGAGCGCCGGCCCAGTTTGGGGAGCCGAGCGGTTCGCGGGGCTGGGGCCCCGCACCGCGCAGGCGACCACTCGAACAAACGGCGCCATCGGTCCCTTGGGGGAGGCTCGGAGGGGGCCGTCGAGGCCCCCTTCGATGGTCAACGAAGTATGGCGAAGTAAATTGGAACGACACTAGTCGAGCCGGTAGAGCTTCGCGGCGTTCCGGTATGCCACCTGCTCCGCCACGTCGGGGGGCAACTCGCCCAGCACGCGACGCGTCCACTTCATCAGCCGGTCGAGCATCGCGGGCTCGAAGAGCCGTGGAGCCCAGACGTCGAGGCCCATGACGAAGCGGTCCGGCATCTTCTTGATGAGCGACATCCACTTCGGGTCGAGCGGGCCCGTTTCGGTCGCGAGGGCCGGGGTGCGCTGGAAGTGCATCCCCGACAGGTCCACCATCAGGTTCGGATGCTGGGCGAGCAGCGCCCGGAGGCGGTCCGGCGGGCCTCCGCCCGCGTGGGCCAGGACGACGGTCGCGTTCGGATGCTTCTCGAGCGCCCGACCAAACGCGTCGATGGGTGCGCCGGCCAGCTCGAAGTGGACGACCAGCGGCACGCGGTGTCTGGCGACCATATCGAGCACGCGACCGAGCGCCGCGTCGTCCGGGTCGCGGTCGATGCTCCGGCTGACCTGACGCAGGTGGACCTCGCCGACCGCGCGGTAGCGCCCACCCCGCAGTTCGGCCTCGAGCCGCGTCGCGGCCGCGTCCGCCGTCGGGTCGGGGAGCGGCAGCCCGGGCAGCACCCGGTCCGGGTGCTTCTGCGCGGCGGCGGTGATCCAGGCCGCGTCGTCCTTCTGCACGCCGCCGACGCCGAGCAGCAGCACCTTCGAGACGTTGTGCCGCTTCATGGCGGCGGCGTACGAATCGATCGCGGTTGCGCCTGGAAGGTGTGAGTGGGCGTCGACCAGCGGCCCCGTGTAGTCCGCCGCATACGCCGGAAGCGCGAGCAGCAGCGGCGCGAGAAGTGCCCCGAGCGTTCTCAAGTCGGGTCCAAGCCTAGCACACCTCCCGCGACCCGCCTTGACAAGCCCCGGATTCGCGGCACGATAGTCTCCGCGAGCAGGTCGCTTCGATCCTCGGTCATTGGGAGATCTCCATGCATGGCACACTCATTTACAGGGAACAGCCGGCGCAGATCAGCCGCGCCGCAGTCGACGGGGACGACCTGTGGCTCTCGCTCGACGAGCTGAAGACGGCGACGGGCTGGGAGCTGCGCCCTCAAGGCGCGTGTCTCGGCGATCTCTGCGTGCCGATTCCCGCGGGACGCGAAGCAGAATTCGTGCGCGATGGTGGAACGCGGCTCAACTTGACCGCGCTTGGCCGGTTACTCGGGCAGCCGGTCGTCCACGATGCTGCTCGCGCGGTCTGGTTTTTCGGCGAGGCGGCGCGCGCGCGCGCGAGCGGGCTGTCGTCGCTCGAGGCGCCTGACTTCACCCTTCCCGACCTCGATGGCCGCTTGCACTCGCTCTCCGATTACCGAGGGAAGAAGGTCTTCCTGGTGTCCTGGGCCTCCTGGTGAGGCTGCCGTTTCGACCTGCCGGTCTGGCAGGGACTGTACGAGGAACTGAAGGACAGGAACTTCGTCGTGATCGCGGTCGCCCTCGAGACCGGCGGCGCCGCCACCGCCGGGGAGTGGATCCGGGCGGCCACGCCCACGTACCCGTGTCTGATCGACGAGCGGCACCTCGTCGCCGAGCTCTACGGGATGGTCAACGTCAACTGCGCCGTGTGGATCAACGAGGCCGGGCGGATCGTGCGGCCGACGGAATCGGCGGGGGCGAGCCAGGCCTTCCGGCGTCACATGGACCGCCGGACCTACCAGTTGAGTCCGGAGGGGATCGCCGACAAACAACTGAGGCGCAGGGTCTACCTCGATGCGCTCCGTGACTGGGCGATGAAGGGCGGCGCCAGCAGGCACGCGCTGTCACCGGACGCGGCGCGCGAGCGGCTGCGGGCGCCGACCGAGGAGCACGCGCTGGCGGCAGCCAACTTCCGACTCGGCCAGCACCTCCACCAGCAGGGGCACCGGGAGGCGGCGCTGAGCTACTTCGCCGAGGCCCGACGGCTTCACCCAGAGAGCTGGAACTACAAGCGTCAGACCTGGGAGCTGGAGGAGCGCGGCAAGGCCGCGGGGCCCGAGTTCTGGGCCGCGGTGGATGCGCTCGGCGACACGCCGTATTATCCGCGGGTCGAGATGGAGGGTATGCCGCCCAGCGCCGGATGAAGCGGGCAGGCGTTGCGTCGACCCGCGCGCGTGCCGGGCTCGAGCACCTGGCCGCCTCCGCTCCATCCACCTTGCCGATGAACGGAAAGATACAAGGGGAGGACTCGATGACGCGCAAACGCGAGATCAGTTTGGCGTTGGTGACCTGTCTCTGTGTCGTCGCCTGCGTGAGGAAACCGGTGACGGCGCCGCGTGCAGTTGTGCCCGAGACCGTGCCGTCGGAGCTGCGTGCCGCCGCGACGTCCGCGAAGCGCTTCGGGCATATGTTGGCCATTGGCGTTGGGATCTCGAACGGATCTGCGAAGGAGTATCTGATCACGGCGGATCGGGTGCTAGCGGTC
>QHRS01000142.1 GCA_003221435.1 Candidatus Rokuibacteriota bacterium | reverse complement strand
GAGACTGTCGCGGCCAGCAGGATCGGTGCAAGGCTGATGCTTCGCACGGCTCCAAGCCTACGAGACCTCGGCTGAAGATCCCGTGAAGGCAGCCTGAATTTTCCTTCATGTTGCGCCGCGCGCGCGAGCGGGCGATAGGATAAGACCGCGATGCGAATCCTCCTGATCGAGGACGACCAGAAGGCCGCCAGGCTCCTGGCCAAGGGGCTTCAGGAGGAGGGCTTCGTCGTCGACGTTGCCCCCACCGGTGAGGACGGCGAGGAGAAGGCCACGGTGAACGAGTACGACCTGATCATGCTCGACTGGCTGCTGCCCGGGAAGGATGGGCTCGCGGTCTGCCGCGCCCTCCGCGCGTGCGGCAGTTCTACCGCAATCCTGATGCTGACGGCGCGCGACAGCGTCGCGGACCGCGTCAGCGGTCTCAGCACCGGTGCGGACGATTACCTCACTAAGCCCTTCGCCTTCGCTGAGCTGCTCGCGCGGTCTCGCGTCGCCCAGCCCGCCGTGCTGCGGGTGGCCGACCTGACGCTCGACCCGGCGACCCGGCGGGTCACCCGCGGAGGCGTCCCGGTCACGCTCACCCCAAGGGAGTACACGATCCTCGAGGTGCTGATACGGGCTACAGGCGCGGTCGTGAGCCGCACCCGCCTCGCCGAGCGGGTGTGGGACGAGGCGTCAGAGGTGCTCGACAACCTCCTTGATGCCCACGTGAGCCACCTCCGCAAGAAGATCGATCGCGAGGCGAGCGTTCCACTCATCCACACGGTCCGCGGCGTCGGCTATCGACTGGGGCCTCCCGACCCGGTGGATCGATGAGGCCGGTCAGCTTCAAGACCCGGCTCTGGCTAGGCCACGTCGCGGTTTTGGGCGTGATGCTGGCGCTTGCGGCGTTCGGCGCCGACTGGGCGCTCCGCCGCGTGGTCCTCGGGCGGGTCATCGACGACGCGATCCTGTCACTGGCCTCCACAGAGGCGGCGGCGCTCCAGACCGATCCGGGGCAATCCATCCGTGTCCACGAAATCGCCCCCGGCGCGGGTCCGCCCTCATTCGTGCGCCTCGACAAGTTCGTTCAGATCATCGACCTGGACGGCCGGGTCGTGGCACGGAGCGCGACGCTCGGCACGGTTCGCCTGCCGACGCCGTCCAGGCTTCTCGCTCGGTTGCGCGAGGGGGAGACCGTGTTCGAGACCGTCATCGACTTCGGGGAGGAGCCCGTCCGGATGGTGTCCTTCCCGGTCCGCGCCGACCAAGTCCGCTACGCCATCCAGGTGGCGATGTCGCTGGACGACGCGTACGCGGTGCTCCGGACCGGGCGATGGCTCTTCCTCGGGATGTCGCTCGTGATCCTCACCGGGATCGGCTTGACCGGCGCCCTGCTCGCCCGCCGTGCCCTCCGGCCAATCGACGAGATGGTGGCGCAGGCCCGACGCATCGGCGAGGCGAACCTCGTCGAGCGCCTGCCGCACCCGGGGCCGCGGGACGAGATCGGCCGGCTCGTCGAGACGCTCAATGACATGCTGGATCGGCTCGAGCGAAGCTTCGAGGTCCAGCGTCGCTTTACCGCCGACGCCTCGCACGAGCTCCGCTCGCCACTCTCGCGTCTCCGGGCGGAGCTGGAGGTGACGCTCCGTCGACCGCGGGCGGCGGCCGAGTACGAGGAGACGCTGCGCTCGTGCCTTGACGAGGTCCAGCGAGTCCAGGGGCTGACCGAGGAACTCCTCGAACTCGCGCGTATCGATGCCCTTCAGGATCCCGAAGTGGCCAAGCCCGTTGCTGTCAGAGAGATCGTCGAGGAGGCCGTGGCGGCCGTCAGGCCGGAGGCGGAGCGGCGCGGCGTGGCGGTTGGGCTCGAGCGTCCACCGGACCTTTTCGTGAACGCCGCGCCGGGCGCCGCGAAGGTCGCGCTCGCCAATATCCTCGACAATGCCGTGAAGTTCTCGCCGACAGGCGGCCAAGTGAGGATTGTCGTCACCGCGCGCCGGGAGGAAGCGGTCATCGCCGTGTCCGACACCGGACCGGGTGTCTCGTCTGACGACGCGGCGAGGCTATTCGAGCGCTTCTACCGCGGCAAAGCGTCGCGCTCGACCGACGTGCCAGGCTTCGGCCTCGGCCTTGCGATCTCGCGGGCTCTCGTCGAGCGCCAGGGCGGGCGGATCTCCGTGGAGGCGCCCGGGGGGAAGGGCGCGACATTCAGCGTGCACCTGCCGCGCGCCTCAGCATACCGCGACGTTCACTCTAACCCGGGAGAGGGCTATGTCTAAATCCATGCTGAGCGCTGGTCAGCTGGCCCCGCTCCTCAACGGCTACACCGTGAGCCACGGCCCTCCGCGGACCATTATTGTTCCGAAGGCGTCGAGTCTGGCGGGCCTCGAGGACATTACGATCAGCGGAACGCTCTTGAGGAAGCAGTTTGTCACGTTGGACCCTATGACCGGCAAGCGCACCGCCGCATTGGCTGCCGCGGGCGGTCGCTACATCACGCAGTCAGCCGATGGTGATCTGCACTTTTGCCTGGGGGTCAAGCAGCTTCAGCCGCACATCGCGTGCGAATTGCAGAACGCGAAGGCGTGGCTCGCGACCTTCAATCAGGGGATCGGGACAGGGATCGTCGTAAGTGGATTCTTTCGGTGTCTCTTCGAGCACCCGGGCTTCAACCCTAAGGATGACGCCCATATCTTTGAAGTCCACCCCGTGCGAGCGGTCAGCCTGAGCGGCCG
This sequence comes from Candidatus Rokuibacteriota bacterium, assembly GCA_003221435.1. Taxonomy (GTDB): domain Bacteria; phylum Methylomirabilota; class Methylomirabilia; order Rokubacteriales; family CSP1-6; genus AR9. Next base: position 6,386 of record QHRS01000142.1, on the reverse strand, counting down.
ACTACACGCGTTCAACGTCGACATTCCTGAGCAGACGTCGATCCATACCTGGACGGCGCCCCACCCGCTCAACGCTCAAGATGCCCGCATCAAGGTGCACTACGACAAGGCCAAGGACACGCTGACGTTCAGCGACATGGACGGCCAGGATGAGAACTACGTGAGGGTCCAGGGGAGTGTGAGTCAGATACGGTTGAACACGAGTGGGGGGGCACCGGCCTCGTTTACTTTCGCTAGCCCGGACATCGGGCATCCGCTCCGAGCATACTGCCTGCAGGGGACGGCTGCCGCCCGGCAGTTGCGCCAGCTCGCAAAGCCGGAGATCACGATGATCGCCTTGCGAAACATTGACCTCGCGCAGGCCCTCAAGAATCGATACGTCATAAGCTTGCTGGTGATCGACATCACGGTCTTGTAGCACACGGTGGATCGTATAGACGCCGCCCGTTACGCACCGGGCCAGGGACGATGATCCTGCATCGCTAGGCTGACGAGGTCGCCCAGGGGAGGGATCGTCCGAGCTGCCGCGCGGCACGGGCGAGGCGCCGAAGGAACTGCTTGACGGATCCAGAGGATTCTTGCTACGCATGCCGGGATGAGGTCTCGATGGTCAGCGGTCGTCGCGGGGGTCGTTGTCAGCGTGTGTCTCGCGCTGAGAGTCTTGGCGTTTGCTGACCCCCCAGATCCCTCCTGGATTGGAGGAATCTGGGACGACGGCGACTACGACGATGTCGTGATCCTGGTCACCTCATCCTCGGGCGTAGTTGAGTCCAATCCCTGCGTACGTCCTGGGCCAATCCTTATCGCCATCACCGTTGCTTGTTCTAAGGAGGGCCCCGGCCCAACTCGGGCACCGAACCCGCATCGCCCTCGCGATCCTCCCGCCTAACCGCTCCACCGTTCCAGCCGCGGATATATCGCTGCGGCCGTAATAGCCGCGAAGGTTCTGCGGCCTCCTAAAGCCGGCTCGCTCGTCGTCTGACTGCCCGATTGCAGCGAGGACGGGCACAGCGACGAACGGATGAGTTCGAAGGCAACGTTCGATCGTGAAGAAGCGAGGTATGTGGATTTGGTGGCGCTCGGCGTCAGGAGAATCGTGGGCCTGTGCGGTCCCGATGCTGCAGCCTGGTCAGGACTGGGGCTCCTGCTTTCCGTCAGCGCCCTTCTGTTCTTCTTCGACTTCGGGGCGCGCGTCCTCGCGTCCAACGACGAGGCCCGGTTTCCCGTGCTGGCTCAGGACATTCTTGCGCGGGGCGACTGGTTGTTGCCTCGCCTTAACGGCACCCCGCACCTGAACAAGCCGCCGCTCTCCGCCTGGTTGATCGCGCTCGCCTCCTGGCCCGGCGGGCAGGTCACCCAATCGACCGCGGCTCTCCCCTCCTTGCTCGCGGCCCTGGGCGTCGTCGTCTTGACCTCGTGGACCGCCCGGCGGCTCTTCGGTGCGGAGACCGCGCTGGTTGCCGGCCTCATTGTCGTGACGACCTACGGGGTGTTCGATCTGGCCCGTGTTCCCATGCCTGATATCGCGCTCTGCTTAGCCGTCACGGCCGCGATGGCGGCGTTCGTGGCTACCGAATTCGGCCATCATCGCCGAGCGCTGATCGTGGCCTATGCACTGGTCGGGGTCGCCTCCTTAACCAAGGGGCCGGTCGCGCTCCTCGGCTTGGTCGTCATGACCACCTACACGTTGTCGGTCGACGGCCCGCCGGGGCTGCGGCGGCTCGCCTCGCCGACTGGTCTCCTCCTGCTCGGGCTGCTGGTTGTCCCCTGGTGGCTGCTCGGCGCCGCCTCAGACCGCGGGGGAGCGATGCGCGACGTCGCCGTGAACGACTGGTTCGGGTGGTACCTCCCGCACGGTGGATGGCGCTGGCGGGCCGTGATGGATCCCTTCGCGCAGACGGCGACGGTTCTGCTGCCGTGGGCGCCGCTGGTCCCCGCCGCGCTATGGTCCGCCCTGCGGGCCGGTGACCCGATGCGCGGCCGTCGCGTCCGCCTGCCGGTGATCTGGGCCGGCGTGGTCTTCATCCTTATTGCCCTCTCTCATCAACAGCGGATGCGGTACTACTTGCCTCTCTGCCCGCCGGTGGCGCTGTTGATCGCCGCGTGGTATTCGCGCATCACGCTGCCCCATAAGGAGCGGGTCGGCGCGGCGGTGTGGCTTCTGGCCGCGCTGGGGCTGGGCCTCTGGCAGGCACATGCCGGCCCTCGGTACAACGCAGCGACCGATCTCCGCGCGATTGTCAGCCTCACGCAGGCCCGGACAAAGCCGCTCTACGCCGTCGAGGTGCCCGAGCTCGTGTTCACCTTCTCTCTCAAGCAGCCCGTCGTCTTGCTCTCTGACTTGCGCCAGTTCGAGGCGCTGGTGGACGAGGGGCGTGACGGATACCTCGTCATCGCTGACCGAGTCCTTCCGGCATCATCCGCGGCGTCTCGAGTTCAGCGACTGGGTGGCGGACGGGTGAATGGGCGGGCGTTCTCGATTCTGGCCCCGCTCTGAGCGGCCACGCTTCTCACTGACCCATGTGCGGGATTGCCGGCTTCCTCGAGACCGGAGCTCAGGAGAACAGGCGAGCGATCGCCCGACGCATGGCCGCGTCGCTCCGGCATCGCGGCCCGGACGGCGAGGGGTTCTACGTCGATGAGGACGCCGCGCTTGCGGTGCGACGCCTCAGCATCATAGACCTCGAGACGGGGGCTCAGCCGATCTCGAACGAGGACGGCACCGTCTGGGTCGCGCTGAATGGCGAAATCTACAACTTCAAGGAACTCCGCGTCCGTCTCTCACGCCTGGGCCACGCCTTCCGGACCCGGTCGGACACCGAGGTGCTCGTGCACGCGTACGAGGAGTACGGCAACGACTGCGTGAGCCGCCTCGACGGAATGTTTGCGTTCGCGGTGTGGGACGCGGTTCGCCGGGAGCTCTTTCTGGCCCGAGACCGGATGGGAGAGAAACCACTCTACTATTACGCCGGCCCCACCGCCTTCATCTTCGCTTCCGAGCCGCGGGCCCTGCTCGAGCACCCCGAGGTCCCGCGCGAGCTCAGCGTGACCGGCCTTGCCGCCTATCTGGCCTTCGAGTACGTGCCGGCCCCGCACGCGATCTTCGAGGGCATGGCGAAACTGCCCCCCGCGCACACCCTGACCGTGTCGCCCGGCGGCAAGCTTAACCTGGTCCCGTACTGGGACCTGTCCTTCGCGCCAGACTACTCGGTCGACGTCCGAGAATGCTCCGTCCGGCGCCGATTGATGAGCGACGTCCCGCTCGGCATGTTCCTGAGCGGTGGGATCGATTCGAGCGCCATCGTCGCGCTTGCTGCGCGCATAGGTGGCGGCGGCGCCGTGAAGACCTTTGCCCTCGGCTTCGAGGAACCGAGCTACGACGAGCGGCCGTTCGCCCGCGCCGTGGCGGACTACTGTGGGACCGACCACGCGGACATGGTCTTCACAGCCAGCGACACCGCGAGCCTCCTCGACCGCGTGGGCGAGCTTCTGGACGAACCTCTCGTCGACAGTTCCTTCCTCCCGACATACGCCCTCTCCCGGTTCGCGCGAGGCTCAGTGAAGGTCGTTTTGAGCGGGGACGGAGGGGATGAGCTCTTCTGCGGCTATCCGACCTTTCTCGCCGACCGCGCAGCGCGATGGATTGAGCGCCTTCCCGAATGGCTGCAGAAGGCGGCCATCGGCGCCGTGACTCGGTTGCGGGTCTCGCCCCGATACGGAAGCGTTGAATTCCTGCTCAAGCAGTTCTTCCGGGGCCTCCCGCACTCGCCCGAGGCCCGCACACAGCTCCTGCTCGGCGGGCTCACGCCGGCCGAGCGGTACCGCCTCCTCTCAAGGGCGCTCAGAGTGATCTGCCGGGGTGAGGAGGAGCCGTACGAGGAGCTTCTCGGACCCCTGGCCAAGATTCCAGGACTCGATCCCGTCGAGCGGTTGATCTACCAACACTGCAAGTTCTATCTGGCCGGTCAGAACCTCGTGAACGTGGACCGCGCGAGCATGGCCGCAGGGCTCGAGGTGCGGGCGCCGTTCCTGGATCATGCCCTCGTCGAGCTGGCCGGGCGCATCCCCTCTGCTCTCAAACTCCGCGGATGGACGATGAAGCACGTGCTCAAGCGGGCCTTGCGCCGTCACCTGCCGCACACCATCGTCAGTCGTCGAAAGCAAGGATTCGGAGTTCCGATCGCTACCTGGCTGCGCGGCCCCCTTCGCACCACCCTCACCCAGGCTCTGGCGCCCGAGCGAGTCGCCCGGGTGGGTCTCTTCGACCCGAAGACTGTCGCGCAGCTCGTGGCCGAGCACCTCGCGGGCCGGGAGAATCACCAGAAGGTCTTGTGGTCGCTGCTCGTGTTCTGGCGCCAGACCTCGCCGCGAAGAAGGTCTTCTAGCAGCGACGCGCCCACAGACTCTTGGTCTAGGGCGGGGGGACCGGGGCGCCGCGCTCTTCCGGGCGTCGTCGGTCGAAGAGGGCATACACCGCGGGCAGCACGAGCAGGGTCAGGACGGTGGACGAGATGAGCCCGCCGATGACGACGCGCGCCAGCGGCCGCTGGATTTCGGCGCCGATCCCGTGCGAGAGCGCCGCCGGCAGGAAGCCGATCACCGCGACGATGGCCGAGACGATGATCGCGCGAAACCGGATCTCGCAGCCGCGCACGATCGCCTCGCGCATCGGTATACCCTCTGCACGAGTCTGCCGGATCGAGGAGACCAGGACGACGCCGTTCAGCACGCTGACACCGAAGACGGCGATGTAGCCGACGGCCGCCGAGATGTTGAAGTTGGTGTGCCAAAAATAGAGCGCGAGCGTGCCGCCGATGAGCGCGAACGGCAGGTTCAGCATGATCAGCAGCGAGTCGCCGACCGACTGGAAGGCGCCGAACAGCAGGATGAAGATGATGAAGATCACGAGCGGCACGATGATGTAGAGGCGCGCCAGCGCCCGCTGCTGGTCCTCGAAGCGGCCGCTCCAGACCATACGGTAGCCTTCGGGCAGCTTCACCGCCGCCTCCACCTTCTTCATTGCTTCGGCCACGAGCCCGCCCATGTCGCGCTCTCGCACACTCCACTTGACGACCACGCGCCGGGCGTTACCCTCTCTCACGATCTCGGCGAGCCCATCGGTCTTGATGAACTCGGCGAGCTGGGTTACCGGAACCCGCTCGCCGCTGGGCGCGCTGACCGTGAGACTTCGCAGACCGGCGAGGCCATTCCCGTCGCGCAACAACCGTACGACGAGGTCGAACCTTCGTTCGCCTTCGAAGATCCGGCTGACGGTGCGTCCCTTCGTTGCCGCCTCGATCACGTCTTGCACATCCAGGACGTTGATCGCGTGGCGTGCCGCCGCAGCCCGGTCCACCATGATGCGGAGCTCCGGCATGCCCACCTCGTGATCGTAGTCGAGGTCGGCGGTCCCCCGAATATCCTTCAGCACGCCGACGATCTCTTTGGCCTTGGCATCCATGACGAACATGTCGGGGCCAAACAGCTTAATCGCCAGCTCGCCCTTGGTCCCGGCGAGTGCCTCGTCCACGTTGTCTTTGATCGGCTGCGAAAAGTTCGTCGAGATGCCTGGTATGTGCCCGAGCGATTCCGTCATCGCCTCGATCAGCTTCTCCTTGTCCGTGGTCGTCCGCCACTCCTCGCGTGGCCTGAGGCCCACATAGAACTCGACGTTGTCCGGCGCCTCGGGGTCGGTGCCGTCATCGGGGGCGCCAAGTTGCGACACGACGACGCGCACCTCTGGGAACTGGAGGAATCGCTCGCGAATCTCCCGTACATACGGGCTCACGCCCTCGATCGAGATGCCGATCGGGAACTTGACACGCACCCAGAGGTCCCCCTCGTCCAGCTCGGGGAGGAATTCCTTGCCCAGGAGCGTGAAGACGAAGATCGACAGGGCCAGGCAGGCCGCCGCGCTCGCGATGGGAACCAACGGGCGACGAAGGCACCAGCGGAGGATGGGCAGGTACGGTCGACGGAACCGAAAGAAGAGGCCGCAGAGCACCGGGATCAGCGTCAGCGTGAGCAGCAGCGACCCGACCACCGCCAATGAGATGGTCACCGCCATCGGACGAAACAGCCTCCCCTCGATCCGCTGGAAGGTCAGGATAGGCACGTACACCGTCATGATGATGAGCACCGCAAATGTCAGCGGCCGTGCCACTTCGACCGCCGCGTGCTGCACCTCACGCGGCACCCTCCGCCCCTGCGGCTTGTGCTGGCTCAGGTGCCGAACGATGTTTTCCGTCATGATGACCGCGCCGTCCACGATGATCCCGAAGTCGATAGCGCCTAACGAGAGCAGGTTGGCCGGAATCCCGCGCAGGTCCATAAAAATGAACGCGAACAAGAGCGAGAGCGGGATCGTGAGCGCGACGATGAAGGCC
>QHRS01000161.1 GCA_003221435.1 Candidatus Rokuibacteriota bacterium | reverse complement strand
AGTCGGGAAGCATGACCCTGATCCAGCGCACCGTCCCGGCCCGCATGCTGGGCCGCGCCGAGAGCGCGCTCGACACGGTGCTCACGGTCGTGATGCTGATCTCGATGGCGAGCGCCGGCATCGCAGCCGATCGCGTGGGCACTCGCGCCGTGTTCGTGGTCGCGGGCGGGCTCGCACTCGTGGCCGGGCTATCGACCGGTGTGCGAGCCGGCCTGCGCCCCGCGAAACTTAACGCTTGACTCTCAAGCGACCAGGGAGATGCTGACTCTGGCCGCGGCGGCCCCGATGCGAACCGTCGGCCCGGACGCCGCTCGTTCCTCGACGGATGAAGGAGACCGGAACATGGAACCCGTCCCTGCCAACCTCGACCTGGAGGTCTTCGAGATCGAACACGGCAAGCCGCCCGGCTGCAGCGGCTCGTCGAGCACGAACCCGCGCTGCACCTGTCCCGTCTACTTCGAGGCCGAGGAGGTGTGACGGCGAGCGGCTCCTGAAATCCTTCGACCGCCGAGAGGGCTCGCGCAGGTGGGCGAGCCCTAATCTATTTCTCAGCTCGACTCGGTCTCGTCCGGCCGCTCGGTCAAGTCCTGTGCGTCGCCCGTCATCGGCTCGCCGCCATCCACCAATTCCTCGATCGCCCCTGGCTCCATCCCGCGGCCGTTGCGCTTCCTTTCGAGCCGCGCCTGACGCTTTTCGTTGGCGCGCGCCATCCGCGCCTGTTCCTTTTGACGCTTGAGGTAACTCGGTCGTTTGTTCGTCGCCATCTAGGTCTCCTCCCCGATTCCACGTCTCGATTTCGTGAGTGACGGCCGGCCGCTTAAGCCGGAGGCGGCGTCCCGTGGACGCCGCCTCGCCGGTGAGCCCTAGCCGCGGCGCTCAGGCCTTCTTGACGTTGGCCGCCTGCAGACCCTTGGGACCGCGGGTCACGTCGAACTCGAGGCTCTCGCCTTCGGCAAGCGTCTTGAACCCGTCGCCCTGGATCGCCGAGAAATGGACGAACACGTCCTCGCCATTCTCCTGCGAAATGAAACCGAAACCCTTGGATTCGTTGAACCACTTCACTGTGCCACGTGCCAATTGAAGCTCCTTGGTACCGGGCCTTCGAGCCCTGATCTTGCCGCCGATTCATGGCGGCGATGTCCGGTCACACTGACCGCTGACTTCGCTGACGGAGAATCCCACGAAAAAGCCAGGGACTGTTGTCCCTGGCGGAATCGAACGTTCGTGCGCATCCCAGTCAACCGAAGACGACTGCTACTTTACGATATTGGACTGAAAATGCAAGCTCTCCGGCCCAGGGGCCTCGACTCGAAGCCGCCAACCGGCTCCCCGCGAGCAAGTTCGAGCCCGGGGCTGATCGCGACTCCGCTATTCACGAGCGGGCTCGGCAGAGGGGATCGAGCAGTCCACCGCGACTCCGCCTTTCGCGAGCGGGCTCGGCGCCGGGGGCCGAGCAGATCCCGCCCAAGTCCGCCGCCCCACGCGTCGATAACCGAGGTAATCCGGCCGCCGCCGGGTGGGATCCTGCGACCGCAATGTCGAACCAACGCTGAGGAGAGCTCCCATGCGTCACCACGCGCTCATCATAGCCGCGGCTTTGCTTGTGGCATACGCCGCACCGCTCCACGCGGAGTCCAAGACCTCGTTCGGCCTTCACGGCGGCATCGCCGTGCCCCACGGGCCCCTCTTCGACACCGCCCGGGGCGGATTGGCGATCGAAGCCTCGGTTCAGCACATGTTCCGCCCCAGGATGGGAGTCGGGCTGAGCGCCACGTTCGACGATTTCCATGCGACCGACCGCGTCAACGCCGCCGTCGAGCCCGTGTACGGGACAGGCTCGCACGAGGTGTTCACGAACTGGAGCTACGTCGTTTACGGGATTGCCGCGCTGCCCGTCGGGCGCGCGACCCCCTACCTGCGCGCGGGCACGGGCGTTTACAACCCCAAGCTCCAGATTCGAACGCCCAACGGCATACTCAACGACACGCGCCAGGAGTGGGGCTATCTGGCCGGCACCGGCGTCAGCTACGTGCTCACGCCGAAGGTAAGCGTGGGAATCGACGGCGCGTGGCATCAGTTCCACGACGGCAGCATCGGCCGGCAGGTGAGCTGGACGAACGTGAAGCTGGGGCTGACCCTGGCGCTGCCCAACCCGGGTGACGCCCTGCAGCCCTGATCACCGCGGCCCGGCAACACCTCGCGCTCAGAGGCACGGTCCCGGAACTGTCCGGGGCCGTGTCGAATGTGGAACAATGCAGCGCTGAGCTTCCCTCCTGAGGCGCGCCGGCAGCCGCTCGGGCGTCCCCGCGGGCGGCGAGCCGAGACCAGCGATCGAGCCTCCGCCGGAGAGCGCCGCCATGTACGTCGTGTGTGTCAGCGTGCACGTGACGAACGAGCACGTCGATCACTTCATCGAGGCCACGCTCGAGAACGCGCGTAACACGCGGAACGAACCGGGGAACGTCCGGTTCGACGTGCTGCGACAGGAGCAGGACCCGTCGCGATTCATGCTCTACGAGGTCTACCGGTCTCCCGATGACTTCGCGGCGCACCAGCAGACCGCCCACTACCTCCGCTGGAAGGATACCGTCGCCGGCTGGATGGCCGAGCCGCGCGCCGGCGTACGGCATCGCAGCGTGTTCCCCGCCGACGCGGAGTGGAAGTGAGCGAGCGCCGCTCCGCGCGACGATGAACTTCGAGTTCGCCACCACGCCGCGCATCGTCTTCGGCCCGGGATCGCTCGAGCAGCTCGGCGACCACGCGGCGCGGCTCGGCCGGGGCGCGTGGCTCGTGACCGGCGCCGGCGCGCTGGAGCGCATCGGCGTCGTCGACCGCGTGACGGCGATGCTCGCCGGAAAGGGGCTGGGCGCCGAGCGGCAGCGGGTGGCCGGAGAGCCCGACACCACGGCCATCGATCGCGGATACCGCGCCGCGCTCGAGTCCGGCTGCGACCTCGTCATCGGCATGGGCGGCGGCAGCGCGCTCGATACCGCCAAGGGGGTGGCTTGCCTGATGGCGAACGGCGGCGAGGCGCTCGACTACCTCGAGGTGATCGGCCACGGCCGGATCCCCGCGAAGCCGTCGGTCCCGGTCATCGCGGTCCCCACGACCGCGGGCACGGGGTCCGAGGTCACGCGCAACACGGTGCTCGGTCATTTCGTCACCGGCACGAAGGCCAGCATCCGGCACGAGCACCTGCTACCGAGCGTCGCCATCGTCGATCCGCTGCTCAGTCATTCGCTGCCGCCGGAGGTGACGGCGAGCACCGGGCTCGACGCGCTGATCCAGCTCATCGAGCCCTACGTCTCGCGGCGCCGCCACCCGATGATCGAGGTACTCGCGATCGAGGGCATCCGCCGCGCCGCGCGCGCGCTGCCGCGCGCCTACGCCGACGGCGGGGATGCCGCGGCGCGGGCGGACATGATGCTCGCGGCCATGTGGTCGGGGATGGCGCTGGCTCACTGCGGCCTCGGGGCCGCGCACGCGATCGCGGGCCCGCTCGGCGGCTCCTACGCGATCCCACACGGCATGGCATGCGCAGCCACCATGCCGTACGCGATGGCCGCGAATCTCCGCGTGGCGGAGCAGGACGCGGGCGGGCGTGAGACGGTCCGTCGTTACGCGGACGTGGCGCGGGCGATGGATGTGCCCGAAGGCAGGACGGACCTCGACACGGCCCGGGGCGGGGTCGCGAAGGTGTGCGATCTGTGCGCGGCGCTGCGCGTGCCGGCGCTGTCCTCGGTCGGCGTGAGGAAGGACGCCATCCCGGATCTCGTCGCGCGCGCCATGCGCACGTCGAGCTTCAAAGCCAACCCCGTCGATCTCTCGGAGCAGGACCTTGCCGGGATCCTCGAGCTCGCGATCGGGTGACTCGGAGCGAGCCCGGCGGCGGGGCGGCGCGGCCGGAAGCAAGGCCGCTGGACGAGGCGGGCGGCGCCGCCGCGGCGTCAGGCGCAGGCTGCACCGGGTGCGCGCCGAGATCCTCGGCGGCGAATGAAAACGCGCCGGCCCCGCTCCATCGTGGAGCGGGGCCGGCGGTTCGTTACCGCGCGCGGCGGCGGGTCAGTTCAGGTACGCGACGCGCACCGTCTTGAGCTGGCCGCCGATGCTGACGTGGATGAAGTACATCCCGCCTCTCGCGCGCATTCCCCTGTCCTCGGTGCCGTCCCAGGTCACGCTGTACACGCCGGGATCCTGATCGGCGCTCAGGAGCCTGGTCACCCGCCGGCCGACGAGGTCGAACACTCCGATCTCGACGTGCACGCCCGGGTCGTTGACCGCATATGAAAGCCGGGTGTCGCCGCGGAACGGATTGGGGACCGCCTGGTAGAGCTGCAGGTCGTCGCCAGGAGTGAGGAGCCTGATGGGCTCGGGCCCGATCGACGCCTGCGCCAGCTTGCACTGGGTCAACTTCAGCCCCAGTTGCTCGCTGTCCACCACGATGTTCCCCACGCAGGTCGCGAAGTGGTAGGTGGCCGTCTTGCCGCTGGGAGGCGTCAAGCCCGCCACCGTGCTGCTGTTGTACTTCACCGAGAGGATGTAGGTGGCATTCGGGGTCGCCGGGTTGATGACGACCTTGATCGAGTCTCCGGTTGGGTACGAACGGACCGTCACCGGCTGGATGCGGTTGCAGCTCGCATCGTAGACGAGGAGCTGATCCTGCTGCGGCATGAAAAGCTTGTAGCCGGGCTGGCTCACCGTCTGGCGAATCGTCACCGTGAGTGACGACCCGCTGATGAGACTCGGCGACGCCGTGAACTGCGAGTAGTAGAAGAACACGCCTGGCGCGACATTGTTGATCTTCTTCGTCTTGTCCAGGTTGTAGCAGAGCTGGGTCAGGTCCGAAATCTTGAGCACCGGGTAGTAGTCCGCGCACGTCGTGGCCGTGGGCAGGATGTGTGCGGAGCAGGAAGGCGGGACGAACGTGATCGGCTGCCAGGTCGTCTGGCAGCTGTTGGCATCCTTGACGACCAGGTTGCAAGTGCCTGCGCTCAGGTTCGCGAACGTCCCCGAGTTCTGGAACGTGGCGCCGCCGTTGATCGAGTACTGCAGCGCTCCGGTGCCGCCGGTGGCGGTGACCGAAATGCTGCCGCCGGTGCTGTTGCAGCCGGGAGGCGTGGACCTCACGGCCAGGCTGATCGCCGCCGGGTTCACGAGCGAGTACGGCTTGCTGGTCTGGCAGCCGTTCGCATCCTTGACCCAGATCGTGTAGTTCCCGGCCGCCAGGTTCGCGAACGTCCCCGAGGCCTGGAACGTCGCGTTGTCCTTGGAGTACGTGAGGGCACCGGTGCCGCCGCCGACGGCCGTGATGTTCCCGGTCGCGCCGCCGTTACAGAGCGGGTTCGTGCCGCCGACCGACAGCGTCAGCGCCGCCGGGTTCACGAGCGCGTAGGGTT
>QHRS01000160.1 GCA_003221435.1 Candidatus Rokuibacteriota bacterium | reverse complement strand
ATCGATCAACTCTCCGCTGCCGTGGCGGCCATGGTGCAGCAGCATCCGATGAAGGTCAGCAATCTCGATAGCGTTCTCAAAGATCTGGCGAGCTTTAAGTTCCCTACCTCGATTCCGGCGCCGACTCCGGCCCAGCGAGTCGCTCCCAAGCCGCCGGCCGCGCCGAGGCCGCCAGTGCCGAGCTGGTTGAAAAAAAGCGGTTATCGTGATCATTCGGATGACTGAGAAGCCGACGCACGATTCACGTTCGCCGTTCGCGTCTCGTCTCTTCGCGCAATTCTCGCCCAGGCTCGTTTGAGGGGAACCGACCGCCTGGCGCCACCTCCTCTCCCTGCGTCCTCAGGGTCGGCGCTTGCGGCCGGCGTAGATCTCCAGGATCTCCTTCTCGGACCAGGCGATCGCCTGGTCGGCGGTCATCTTGCCAGTCGCATACTGCGCGAACATGTCGGGAATGATGTAGAGGTCCCAGACCTGCTGCGACGCCGCCGTCGTCGGACCCGGCCAGGAGGGCGGGACCGACACCTTGGCGACCTCGGGAATGAACCGGTACTGCCTGTCGCTCTTGTACACGGGGTGCTTGGTCAGGTTCGTCAGGAACGGCATGTTGAACCCGTGGCCGGCTTCCACCCACTTGGAGAGGTTGCCGGGCTGGAAGTGGTAGCGCAGGAAGTCCTTGGCCAGATCGACGTTCTTCGAGAAATTCCAGATCCCGACGCACCAGTAGCCGGTCGTCGTCTTCCGGTCCACCGGACCGCGCGGCGTGTTGACGTGGTCGATGACGTCCGCGATCTCCCTCTGCGTCCCCGGCACCAGGACCTTGTCCTTCTTGGCGGACTCATACGCGCTGATCGGGTTGTGGATGCCGATGCACTTGCCCGCGTTCAGGCAGCGGTTGTTGCTGGCGTCGTCCCACGCCAGCACCTCCGGGTCCATGGCCTCGGTGTAGAGGCGCTTGACGAACTCCATGACCTGCCGCATCTCTTTCGAGTTGACGGTGACCGTCTGGCCGTCCTTGGCGATGTAGGACGCGCCGTAGGACCACATGATCGAGAGCAGCGTGACGTTGGCGTCGCCACTGTGGCCCATGGCGGCGCCGAACGGGTGCCCGATGGCCTTGCCCTTCTTGCCGATCCGCAGCCAGTCCTCCCAGGTGTCGGGGTTCTTCTCGCCGATCTGCTCCAGCAGGTCGGTCCGCACCGCCATCGGGAAGGGCGGCAGCCACCACGGCAGCAGCTTCCACTTGCCGCGGATGAGGTAGTCGTTGGGGTTCAGCCACCCGCCGTTCTTGGGCGCGACGTCGGCGGCGACGTCGTTGAGATCGACCAGGTAGTCGAAGTAGAGATCGGCGTCGCCGAGGCCGGGCCCCAGCGCGGTGAGGTCGTGGCCCGAGCGCGACTGGACCTCGGCGGCCTTCTTGGTCTGCAGCTGCAGGTGGGCGATCATGTCGAGCCGCACCTTCACCTTGTTCTTCGCCCCCCATTCGTCGAACTGACGCTTCAGTTCCTTGTCGGTCTCGGGCACGAAGCTCGCGACGGTGAGGAAGGTGAGCTCCCGGGTCTGGGCGAACGCCGGCGCCTTGCCCGCGGCGAGGATGCCGCTGACGCCGGTGGCGGCGCCGGCCGCCGCGCCGAGGAACTGACGCCGGCTCACGCGACGTGAATCGAGGGTGGTCGGAGCGGTGGGTCTCGCCATGGTGCTCCTCCCCTACTTGACGGCACCCGCCGTCAGGCCCGAGACGTAGTAGTCCAGGAAGAAGACGTACGCGATCACGATCGGGAGCGAGCCGATGCAGGCGCCCGCCATCAGCTCACCCCAGTAATACATGTCGCCCCGGATCAACTCGGAGAAGACACCGACGGTCATGGTCTTCAGCTCGGCCGGTGAGACGAAGACCAGCGCGTACAAGAACTCGTTCCAGGACAGCGTGAAGGCGAACAGGGCCGCGCAGATTACGCCGGGTACCGCCACCGGCAGCAGGATCCTCAGCAGCGTCTGCAACCGGTTGCAGCCGTCGAGCATGGCGCACTCCTCGATCTCCTTCGGCACCGTGCGGAAATAGCCCATGAGGAGCCACGTGCAGAAGGGGACGAGAAACGTCGGATAGGTGACGATGAGCGCCCACAGGCTGTCCGAGAGGCCCAGCCGGGCCACCACGGTGCTGAGCGGCAGGAACAGGAGCGACGGCGGTACCAGGTAGGTGATGAAGATGGCCATGCCGAAGGAGTTGCCGCCCGGGAACTTCAGGCGGGCCAGCGGGTAGGCCGCGAGCACGCCGAGGACCACCGAGATCACGGTCGCGGCCAGGCTGACCATCAGGCTGTTCAGGAACCAGCTCCAGAAGAGGGTGTCCTTCGAGAGCAGCTCGTAGTGCCCGAAGGTGACGCCGCGTCCGATCAGGAACGGCACCGCGTTGACGTCGTAGAGCTCGGCGTTCGTCTTGAAGGACGTGACGAGCATGAAGTAGAGGGGGAACAACGCGAAGATGACGAAGGGCATGACGGGCAGGTAGAGGGTGAACACCGGACGGCTCCGCCGCGCCCAGCGCCCCAGGTTACTCATACGTCGTCGCCTTGCGGACGATCTGGAGCTGGCCGAAGACCACGAGCAAGAGGATCGGGAAGAGGAAGAGCGACACGGCGGCCCCCTGCCCGATCTGCCCGCCCTGCAGCCCGAGCACGAACGAGTACGTGGCGAAGAGGTGCGTCATGTTCATCGGCCCGCCCTTGGTCAGGACGTAGACGATGTTGAAGTCGGCCAGCGTGAAGATCGTCGAGAAGAGGATCACCACGGCCAGCACGGGCTTGAGGAGGGGGACGGTGACGTACCAGAAGCGCCCGACCGGGCCGGCGCCGTCCGATTCGGCCGCCTCGTACAGTTCTCGCGGAATGGCGACCAGGCCGGCCAGGAGGCAGATCGCGAAGAAGGGCAGGCCCCGCCAGGTATTGACCAGAATGACGGTGAACATGGCCAGGTACGGGTCCGGCAGCCAGGGAATGTCGCGGTTCACGATGTGCAGGCTCTTCAGCGTCCAGTTCACGACGCTGTAGAGCGGTTCGAACATCCACCACCAGACCAGCGTGCTCAGCGCGGTGGGCACGATGAACGGCAGCAGCACCGCGCCACGGATCAGGCGCTTGAACCGTCCGATTCGGAACAGCAGCAGGGCCAGCACCATCCCGAAGACCGTCTTGGCACCCAGCGCCAGCGCGGTGAACATGATGGAGTTCTGCAGGGTCTGCAGAAAGATGGAGCTGTTGAGGAGCCGCCGGAAGTTGTCGAGGCCGACGAAGGCACCCGTCTCACCGACGCGGGCATCGCTCAGGCTGAACCAGACGGAGAGGACGAAGGGGTAGGCGACCAGAAACAGCAGGAGGAAGAACGCGGGCGCGATGAAGGCGTAGGCGACCGAGGTGTCGCGGCCCAGGACATCGGACAACGTCCGCGCGTGGGCGTCGCCGCGCACGGCGAGTTTTGCCACATCCCGGTCGAGCGCCTTCAACGACATGCCAAGTGCGCCCCCATCGCCCATCGACCTCAGGCGGGGCGCCACCGCGCTTCGCCGGATCCCGGGCTCAACCGCGCTACACCCTAGTGCGAGCGGTCGCGAGTGTCAATCGCGCTTTCAGACGATTGCGGATGCGACATTGCAAGCCTTGAAGCTCTATCGCGGCGGGCTCCACGGGTCTCGCCGCGATGGGGAAGCGATCGCGACCTGACGGGTCCTCCGGCGCTATGAGGCAAGTGGCGGCGTCGGCGCCCTGGGCGAGGCGCCAAGGGCCGGCGGCCCGGGCGCCTTTTCCGTCACCGGCTCGGCGTCCCAGCCGCCGCCGAGGGCGCGATAGAGCTGGACCACGGCCACGAGTTGGGAGAGGAGGGTCCGGCTCTCGGCAACCTCCGCGGCAAGCAGGGTCCGCTGGGTATCGAGGACGTCGAGGTAGCTCGTGAGACCGCTCGTGTAGCGAAATTCGGCGATGCTCAGCGCCTCCCGAGACGCCCGGACCGCCGCTTCCTGCTCGACCAGCACTTCCCGGGCTTTCCGGTGAGCGATGAGCGCGTCCTCCACCTCGCGGAAGGCCTGCTGGATCGCCTTCTCGTACCGGATCACGGCTTCCCGCTGCTGGGCTTCGACAAGCTTGAGGTTCGCCCGGTTCCGTCCGGCATTGAAGATCGGCAGCGTCACGGTGGGCCCGAACTGCCAGATCCGCGACGGGCCCGTGAAAAGATCGGAGAGCGCCGCACTCTCGACGCCGAAGAACCCGGTCAGGCTGATCTGCGGGAAAAACGCCGCCTTGGCCACCCCGATGCGCGCGTTGGCGGCGATGAGCCCATCCTCGGCCTGGCGGATGTCGGGCCGGCGCTCGAGGAGGGCCGATGGCAGGCCGGCCGGCACGGCCGGCGGAAAGGTCTGCCCGGTGAGGGGCCGGCCGCGGCTGATGCTGCCGGGGTTGCGACCGAGCAGAACGCTGAGCTGGTGCTCGGTCTGCGCGATCTGCCGCTCGAGATCCGGGATCTGCGCGGCGGTGCTCGCGAGCCCCGCCTCGGCCTGACGGAGGTCGAGCGCGGACGTGAGCCCGGCGTCGAAGCGATCGCGGACGAGCTGGAGCGAGCCCCGGCGCGACGCGACGTTGCCCCGCGTGGTCTCGAGCTCCATATCGAGCTGACGGAGCTGGAGGTACGCGGTGGCGACGTCGCTGACGAGCGTCATGACCACCGCGCGCCTGGCCTCCTCGCTGGCCAGGAGCTCCGCGCGGGCGGCCTCGGTGGCCCGTCGCAGACGGCCCCAGATGTCGATTTCGAAGGCGAGATCGACCGTCGTCGAGAGCCGGTCGGTCTCACCGCCCGCGCCGCGGGGTGGAACATTCTCGGAGATGCGGTTGGTCGTCAGGTCGGCGCCCGCGTTGATCACGGGGAACTGGGCCGACCGTGTCACGCCGAGCTGGGCCCGCGCCTGGTCCACGCGCGTCACCGCGATCCGGAGATCCTTGTTGGCCTCGGTCGCTGTCTGCACCAGCCGACGAAGCTCGTCGTCCTGGAATAGCTTCCACCAGGCGAGGTCCGCGAGGGAGACCGGATCGGGG
>QHRS01000067.1 GCA_003221435.1 Candidatus Rokuibacteriota bacterium | reverse complement strand
GAATGCGATGAGGCGGCTCTTCAGTTCCGACGGGATCTCGACTTCTTGAAGCTTCTTCGCGGCGTTGATCGTGCCCTTGTAGGTGTTGACGAACGCGACGCAGGGACGGCAGCCCTCAATGTGCCACTCGAGCAACTCGGCCTGGTGACGGGGGAGCGAGCCCTCGAGGTAGTCGCCCAGCAGCTCCGCGATCTGCCTGCACTCGAAGTCGACGTCACCGCTCATCTGGCCACCAGTATAGTTGATGCGTGATCGCCCCGCGCGGATTCTGCTGCTGGCCGGTCTCGGCCTGACGCTGGCCGGCGCTGGAGGCGGCTGCACCCGGACCGAGCGCGCGCTGCAGCAGTTCCTCGAGCGTCACTGGCGGGCGCCGATCGCGCCTCAGGGCCCGCCGCCGGTTGGCTTCGGTCCGCTCGAGTCCTCGCTCCAGCCGGACCGGTGCGGGATCTGCCATCCGGCTCAGCTCGCCGACTGGAAGGAGAGTATCCACGCAGCCAGCATGGGTCCGGGGGTCGCGGGTCAACTGGAGGAGTTGCACCGGACGGATCCCGCCCAGGCTCGCACCTGCTACGTGTGCCACGCGCCGCTCGCCGAGCAGCGCCCGGGCACGCCCGGATACGACCCGACCCTCACCGGGAAGGGGATCGTCTGCGGGTCGTGTCATGTCCGGAAATGGCAGCGCTTCGGCCCGCCGTGGCGCGACGGCACGCTGCGGTCCTCCACGCCGCGCGCGCGGCTTCCCCACAACGGCGTGACGCGCACGCCCGCCTTTCTCCGATCCGAGTTCTGCAAGGACTGTCATCAATTTCCCGCCAGCGGGTACGCGCTCAACGGGAAGCTCCTCCAGAACACCTACGAAGAGTGGAAGGCGGGACCCGCTGCGACGAGCAACGTGGCGTGTCAGGCCTGCCACATGCCCGATCGCCGGCACCAGTGGCGCGGCATCCACGACCCGGACATGGTGCGCGGCGCGCTGACGGTCAGCGTCAATCGTGACGACACTGGTGTGACGCTCACGGTCACCAACACCGGAGCCGGCCACCAGTTGCCGACATACGTGACGCCGCGCGTCGTCGTGAGCGGCGAGCTGCTCGACGCCGAGGGGCATGTCGTCGCGGGAAGCCGGCGGGAGTCGGTCATCGGGCGGGCGGTCACGCTCGACCTCGAGCGCGAGCTGTTCGATACACGGCTCCCACCCGGCGGGAGCGCGGTCTTCCGTTACGCGCACGAGCGCACGCCGGCACCCGCCGGGACCCTGCGGCTCCGGGTGGTCGTCGAGCCGGATCACTTCTACACGGATTTCTTCGAGACGCTGCTGCAGAGCGGCGGCGGCTCTGGGCTTCGTGGGATCCGGGAGGCGCTGGAGGCCTCGAGGCGATCGTCGTTCACCGTGTTCGAGCACAGCGTGTCGCTCGACTGAGGCCCGTGGTAGGCTTCGGCGAATGAAATTCCGCGCCGCCCTGCTGACTCCGTTCGGCGTCCCGTCCGTGCGTGGTAACGCCGTGACGGTCGACCGCATCGCGCGGGGATTGAGCGAGCGCGGCATCGAGGTCCGCGTGTGGGATCTCGCCGTGACCGCGGAGACGACAGTCGAGTCCGAAGTCGCCGCGTATCGTCCGGGGCTCGTGCACGCGTTTCACGCCTACCGGGTCGGGCCGCTCGCGCTGCGTCTCGCGCGGCGCGCCGAGACGCCGCTCGTCGTCACGATCACCGGAACCGACGCGAACCACGATCTCTTCCATCCGGAGCGCGCCCCGGTCGTCCGCCGGGTCCTCGAGGGCGCGGTCACCATCCCCGTGTTCCACGAGTCGATGCGTCGGCGCATCGCGGGAGCCTTGCCGGACCTCGCCGCGCGCATCACGGTGATCCCACAGAGCGTCCGGCTACCGGACGGCGAGCCGTTCGACCTCGAGGCGCGGTGGCCCCTGCCCCCAGACCGCGTCCTCTTCCTCTTCCCCGCGGGGATCCGCATGGTCAAGCAGTCGCGGCTGCCGCTCCGTGCCTTCGACAGGCTGGTGGCCCGGCGCCCGGTGGCGCGGCTTCTCTACGCCGGGCCGATTCTCGATCCGGACGAGGGCGAGGCGCTCCTGCGAGAGATCGCGACACGGCCATGGGTCCGCTACGTCGGCGCCGTCCCCCACGCGCAGATGCGCTCGTTGCTCGAGGCGGCTGACGTCGTGATCAACGCGTCGATTTCCGAGGGCGGGATGGCGAACTCGGTGCTCGAGGCGATGGCGGTGGGCCGCCCGGTTCTGGCGTCCGACATCGACGGCAACCGCTCGCTGGTCGAGGACGGGGTCACCGGACTCCTGTTCCGAACCGAGGACGAGCTCGAGAAAGGCGCGGCGCGGCTCCTGGATGATCCCGGTCTCCGGCGGGCGCTCGGGGACGCCGGGCGGGCAAGACTCGATCGCCTATACTCCCACGAACGTGAGATCGATGGCTACGAGACGCTCTACCGGCGGCTTTCCCCGATCCACCAGACCTGAGTGCCGGGACGACACGACGGTCCGCTTTGCCAGCCAGTCCCATAATGCGGAGGCCATCAGGTAAATTTCCGTGGCACCGCCCTTGCACGCTATTCTCTAGGTGGTAGTGTCGACGATTAGACCCCCGAAAGGAGCGTCAATGAGCCAGGATGCACGCGTCCGGGAATTCGTCAGTTCATTCGAGGCGCTGCGGTCCGAGGTTCACAAGGTCATCGTCGGTCATGACGACGTGATCGCCAGCGTGCTCGTCGGGCTCTTCGCAGGAGGCCACGTCCTGCTCGAAGGCGCTCCCGGCCTCGGCAAAACCTTGCTCATCCGGACGCTCGCCGAAGGGCTGGAGCTGTCGTTTTCGAGGATTCAGTTCACGCCCGACCTCATGCCGGCCGACGTCGTCGGGACGAATATCATCGTCGAGGATACGGACGGGCGGAAGCACTTCGAGTTCCAGCAGGGGCCGATCTTCGCCCACATCCTGCTCGCGGACGAGATCAACCGCGCGACGCCGAAGACCCAGTCGGCCCTGCTCGAGGGCATGCAGGAAGGCAGCGCGACGGTGAACCCGATCGAGATGGAGGGCACCTACCCGCTCCCCGAGGCCCAGCTCGACCGGTTCGTGTTCAAGGCCCGCGTGCGCTACCCCGCGATCGAAGAGTTGAACGCGATCATCGATCGCACGACCCAGCGCCGAGAAGTCGACATCCGGCGCGTGATGACGGGCCCGGCTGTGCTGACCTTCCGGGACCTCGTCCGGGAAGTGCCGATCGCGTCCCGCATCCGCGACTTGGTGTCGATGATCATCATGGCGACCCATCCCGAGTGGGAGCATTCCCCCGAGGTCACGAAGAAATTTGTTCGCTACGGCTCGAGCCCCCGCGGCGCCCAGGCGATCGTGCTCGGCGCCAAGGTGCGGGCGCTGTCGCAGGGGCGGTATAACGTGAGCGCCGAGGATATCCGCGAGATGGCCGCTCCCGCGCTGCGCCACCGGCTCATCCTGAACTTCGAGGGCGAGGCCGAGGGAATCGATACCGACAAGATCGTCGCCCAGGTGCTCGAGCGAGCCGAAAGCCTGAGTGTCCGCGACAAGGAAGTGTTCCTCCGGTAAAGGAGAAGGTATGGCCGACCCGGCCGGTCTCGATCGTCTGGTCCATCGCGTCGCAGCCGAGGTCCGTCTCCGTCGCGCCGAATATTACGGGCTGCGGGGCCTCTTCTGGGGCGCGCTGCTCGCGGTGCTGCCGCTGCTCGCCAAGTCGTGGATTGGCGCGGCGGCGCCCGTGGTGGCGGTCGGCTTGATCGCCGCCGGAGTCGGCGCGGGCGTCGTCCTGGGACTGTCCCTCGCCGCCCCGCGCGCGGACGCGGCGCGGCTTGCCGATCGCGCCTTCGGTCTACAAGATAGGGTGGCGACCGCGCTCGAGTGGGCCGCCCGCCCCGCTCGTACCCCCCTCGTGGACGCGCTCGTGCAGGATGCCGCCGCCCGCGTGGAGAGCCTGGAGGTCCGGCGAGTCGTCCAGCGCGTGCTGCCGCGGGAGACGCGCCTGCTGCCCCTGCCGTTCGCGGCGGTCGTCGCCCTTGCCCTCCTCCCGGCGATCTCGCTGCCCATCGGCCGCCTGCCGGACTTCACCGCGACACCCGAGGAGGAAGCGGCGCGGGAGCGCGCCGATGCGCTCCAGACCGCCGACCGGTCCCGCGACAAGCCCGAGGCAGTCAAGGCCGAGGGCCTCACCGAGCGCGACTTCGAGCGCCCCAACGCTAGCATGATCCACGCGGGCGATCGCCCGGCGCTCTTCAAGGACACGGCGCTCAGTGGAGAGCGGCCCGACTTCAGTGCGTTCATGAAAAAAGGGGACGAGCGGCTCCGGCTGCTCGAGCAGGTCGACAGCCTGCCCGACCTCCAGTCTGACTTCACGCAGAGTCAGTACCAGAAGCTCGCCCAGCAGTCGAAGGCGCTGACCGCCGGGCTCCGCCCCGACCAGATCCCGCCGGAAAAGCTCCGCGAGCTGCTCGAGCAGATGGAGCAGATGGGAAACAAGGAGGCAAACGGCCCCGGCCAGGCGGCCTCACAGGGGCTGAAGGCCCTCGAGGAGGGCAAGCAGGACCGGGCGGTCGACGCCATGAACCGGTCCCTGAACTCGATGCGTCAGTCGGACGAGCAGCGGAAGGGCGCGCTCAATCTGAGCGGCGGGCGGCAGGGCAACACCGGGCGGCGGAGTACCGAGAGCGGTGACAGCAAGGAACAGGGCACTCCTGAGCAGGAGGAGCCGGGCACGAGCAAGGGCCTGCTGCCGGGCAACGGCCCGGGCGGGCAGCCCAAGGGCGATCCGACGTCGCGGCTCCACGCCAAGCCGTACGACTCGAAGCTCGAAGGCGACCAGGGCAGCGGGAAGAAAGACAGCTTCGAGACGAACATGCTCGGGCACGCGGCCCAGGTGCCGTCCCGACTGCAGACGGGCGCCGTGTTCGACCAGTACCGGAAGATGATGGAGGACGCGATCGCGCGCGAGCAGGTTCCGCGCGACTATCAGCCACAGGTGAAGGACTACTTCCGGGCGCTGGGCGAGAAGTAGCGTCGTGGCAGCACACACCGTGCAGGGGTTCTTCACGCCCGGGTTCCTCGGGCGGCTCGAGCGCCTGTCGCTCGTCTCCCGCCGTCCCTTCCGCGGACGGGTCAAGGGCGAGCGCCGGAGCCCTCGCAAGGGGCAGAGCGTCGAGTTCTTCGACTATCGTCCGTACGGCGTCGGCGACGACCTCCGGTACGTCGACTGGAACATCTTCGGCCGGCTCGATCGCCTGCACGTCAAGCTCTTCCTCGATGAGGAGGACCTGCGCGTGCATCTGCTCCTCGACGCGTCCGCGTCGATGGGATTCGCGTCCAAGCTCGCGCACGCGGCCCGGCTCGCCGCGGCGCTCGGATTCGTCGCGCTGGTGAACCTCGAGCGCGTGGGCGCCGCGGTGCTGCGCGAGAGCATCGCGGAGGGATGGCCGCCCACGCGGGGGCGCAGTCATTTCGTCACGCTGCTCGAGTTCTTGTCGCGGATCCAGCCGGGCGGCGCGACCGGCCTGAACGGGGCGCTCGAGAGCTACGCCGCCCGGTCGCGCGAGCCCGGCGTCGCGATCGTGCTGTCGGACCTGCTCGACCCCACGGGCTACGAGACCGGGCTCCGCGCCCTAGTCGAGCGCCGCTTCGACGTGCACGTCGTGCACATCCTGGCGCCCGAGGAAGTGAACCCGCCGTTCAGCGGCGACCTCCGCCTGATCGACGGCGAGACCGGCGAGGCACGCGAGCTGACGCTCGACGGAGAGGCGCTCCGTGTCTACCGACAGCGACTGCAGGATTTTCTGGATCGCGCCGAAGGATTCTGCCGTGCTCGGGAGATCGGGTATCGGCGCGTCGTGACCGACACGCCGGTCGAGGAGTTCATGCTCGCCGAGCTGAAGGGCCTGATCCTCGCATGAGCGATCACCGGGTTGGCACTCGGGCCGATCGGGTCGGCTCTCGGCTCGGGCGGACCTTCGCATGAGCGTTCTGTCTCCGCTGGCGTTTGCGATGTTGGCCGTGTCGGTGCCGCTGGTGCTCCTCTACTTCCTCAAGGTGCGACGGCGCGCCCGCGCGGTGTCGAGTCTGCTCCTCTGGGAGCCGGCGCTGCGCGATCGCCAGGTCTCGACCGTGTTCCAGCGGCTCCAGCGCGACCCGCTGCTCATCCTGCAGCTCCTCGCCCTGCTCGCGCTCACGCTCGCGCTCGCGCGGCCGACCGCCGCCGTGCTGGGCCACGGCGCCCGCAAGGTCGTCATCGTGCTCGATACCTCGGCGTCCATGAAAGCGAGCGACGTCTCGCCCTCGCGCTTCGCGGCCGCGCAAGCGGACGCGCTCTCGCTGGTAAACCGGCTGGGCGCCGGCGCGGAGGTGATGGTAATCGAGGCCGGCATCAACCCGCGCGTGACGGCGCCGCTGACGCGCGACCACGGGCGCGCCGCGTCGGCCATCGCGGCGGCCCGGGCCCGGGACATCCCGAACCGCCTCGAGGAAGCCGCGCGGACGGCTCGAGCGCTCACGGCGGACGATCCGCGCGCCCAGATCCAGGTGTTCACCGACGGGACGCACCCGCCGACTGCCGCCGCCGAGCTCC
Source organism: Candidatus Rokuibacteriota bacterium (assembly GCA_003221435.1). Taxonomy (GTDB): domain Bacteria; phylum Methylomirabilota; class Methylomirabilia; order Rokubacteriales; family CSP1-6; genus AR9. The sequence goes on along the minus strand of QHRS01000067.1, from coordinate 25,246 downwards.
GCGATCCGCGCATCCGGTGGCGGGGCTTCGGGCACCACAGCGACAACGTCGGGATCACGAGCTTCGCGATCCGCAAGAACTACTTCGGGAGCTTCGACTATCAGGCGTTCCTGTCCCTGGTGAACTTCAGCAAGAAGGAGAAGTCCTTCTCGTTCTCGCTGGATCTGGACGGCAAGAGCCTCGCCGCGAAGTCCCTGACGCTCGGTCCGAACGTGCGCCGCTCGGTGGTGCTGCCCTTCAGCAATCAGGGCGGCGGCGTCGTCACGGCGCGGCTCGACGTGGCGGACGATCTCGCGGCCGACAACGTCGCGTACGCCGTGATCCCGCCCCCGCGCAAGATCGCCGTCCTGCTCGTCACCCCGGGCAACCTGTTCCTCGAGAAGGAGCTCCGGACGGATCCCCAGGTGACCGTCGAGGTGCGCGGGCCGGACGCCTACCAGGGCGGGATGGCGGGCTTCGACGTCGTGGTCCTCGACAGCGTGAGCCCCGCCCGAATCGGCCGCGGACGGTTCGTCCTCGTCAACAGCGCGCCCGCGGACGTTCCCATCGAGGCGCTCGGCCGGGTGGAGCGCCCCGCGATCCTGGACTGGGACCGCAGCCATCCGATCATGCGCGACGTCGATCTCTCGAAAGTCGCCGTCGAGGACGCGACGCGGATCCGGCCGCTCGCGGCCGGCAAGGCGCTCGTCGAGTCGGCGGCGGGGCCGCTCGTCTACGCGCTCGAGGAGCCCGAGCGCAAGGCGCTCTTCATCGGCTTCGACCTGTTCAAGACCGATTTCCCGCTCCACGTCGCGTTCCCGCTGATCCTGTCGAATGCGCTGCGCTGGCTGCATCCGGCTGGGCTCGACCAGGCGAGCCTCCAGCTCGCGTCCGGGACGCCGATCGCGTTGCCCGTCGAGCACGACGTCACGACGGCCACGGTGACGACGCCGTCAGGCCGCCGCGCGCCGGCCCAGGTCATCCGCGGGGTGGTCAGCTTCGCGGACACGGACGAGATCGGCGTCTACCGGATCCTGACCGCACGGGGCGAGATGCGCGTCGCCGTCAACCTCATGAACGCCGAGGAGTCGGACCTCACACCGCGGCCGCTTCCGGCCGCCACCGCGGCTGCCGCGGTGGATGCCGCGCCGGTGACCGTCGACCGCGACCTGTGGCCGCTGTTTCTCGGCATCGCCGCCGCGCTGCTCGTCCTCGAAGGGCTCCTGTACTGGCGCCGGCAGAGCGGCGGGCGGCTGCGGCCACCCGCGGCGCGGGGCGACCGCTGGGCGCTCGCGCTCCGCGGCGCGCTCGTCGTCGTGCTCCTGCTCGCGCTGATCCGCCCCACGATGCCACGGTGGGTGGACCGGCTGAACGTCATCTTTCTGCTGGACGAATCCGACAGCGTCAGCCTCGCGGCCCGGGAGCGCGCGTTCGGCATCGCGGCCGCGGCGGTGAAGTCGATGAAGCACGGCGATCGAACCGGGCTGATCGTGTTCGGCCAGGAGCCGCTCCTCGACCAGGGCCTGTCGGAGCGAACCAGCCTCGAGCGACCGAAGGCACAGATCGGCGGCCGTGCGACCAACCTCTTCCAGGCGATCCACCTCGCGCTCGCGAGCGTCCCGCCGGGTGAGGCGAACCGGCTCGTGCTGCTCAGCGACGGCCGCCAGAACGTCGGTGATGCGCTCGCCGCCGCCCAGGCCGCGAAGGATTCGGGCGCCGACATCTTCTACGTCTCCACGCCCCTCACGTTCTCCCAGGAAGTGGTCCTCGAGTCCTTGATCCTGCCGGACGAGGTGAAGTTCGGCGAGCCGTTCCAGGCCAAGATCATCGCGTGGAGCGAGCGGGACACGCAGGGGCGGCTTGGGCTCTACCGGAACGGCGAGTTCATCGGCTCCCAGATCGTGCGCCTGACGGCGGGGAAGAACGTCTTCACGTATCGCCAGGCGCTCGAGAAGAGCGGCATCCACGTCTTCCAGGCTGGGATCGAGGTCGAGGGCGACACGATCGAGGAGAACAACCGCGCGGTCGGGACCGTCGTCGTACGAGGCCGCCCGACGGTGCTCCTGGCCGACAAGGACCGCGAGCAGGCCTCCTCGCTGGCGGGCGCGCTCCGGTCGCAGAGCATCGACGTGACTGTCGTCGAGCCGGATCGGATTCCGCAGGACGTGGCCGGGCTGCAGAAGTATGACGGGCTGATCCTCTCCAACGTCTCATCCCTCAAGCTCAACAAGTCGCAGATGGCGCACATCCGCGACTACGTGCGCGACTACGGCGGCGGGCTGATCATGATCGGCGGCGAGGAGAGCTTCGGGCTCGGTGGGTACTATCGGACGCCGATCGAAGAGGCGCTGCCGGTCACGATGGAAGTCAAGCAGAAGATGGAAGTGCCGAGCCTCGCGGTGGTGCTGTCGATCGACCGCTCGGGATCGATGGCGATGTCGACCGACGAGAAGGTGACGAAGCTCGACCTCGCCAAGGAGGCGGCGCACCTCGTCGTGGACCTGCTCGACGACCGCAACGAGGTCGGCGTCATGAGCTGGGACACTGAGTTCCTCTGGGACTCGCCGATGGGGGCCGTCCGGGACAAGACCGCGATCCACCGCTCGATCGGGACGATCCGCGCGGGCGGGGGCACGGACGGCTATCCGGCCTTGAAGGAGGCGTACCGCGTCCTCTTCGACCGGCCCGCGGTCCTCAGGCACGTCATCTTCCTGTCGGACGGCCAGATGACGCGCGGCGACTTCACCGGCCTGCTGACCCGCATGGCGAAGGACAAGATCACGGTGTCGAGCATCGCGATCGGGACCGATTCGGATGTCCAGCTGATGCGGGACATCGCCAAGTGGGGCAAGGGGCGGTTCTACTACACGGAGGACCAGCAAACCCTGCCCCGGATCTTCACGCTCGAGACCCAGCTCGCCTCGAAGGCGTCGCTCATCGAGCAGCCGTTCAGGCCCGCGGTGACCGCCCCCGCCCACGAGACGCTGCAGGACATCGAGTGGAAGTCGGCGCCGCCGCTCGGCGGGTACGTCGCGACCACGATCAAAAACAACGCCGAGCTCCTCCTGATGACGCACCAGGAGGATCCGCTCCTCGCGACGTGGCGGTACGGCCTCGGCCGGACCGCCGCGTTCACGTCCGACGCGAAGGCGAAGTGGAGCATGCTGTGGCTGCGCTGGCGCGACTTCAACAAGTTCTGGGCACAGCTCACCCGATGGACGCTCCGCAGCGGAGCGCGCGGCGACACCGTGGCGACCGTGAGCCGCCGGGACGGTATCGGCGAGGTGACGATCGAAGCCGTCGATCCGAAGGGCGAGTTCATCAACTTCCTCGACGCCGAGGTCGGCGTGGTGACGCCGAGCCGCGAGCGCACCGTCGTCGACCTGGAGCAGGTGGCGCCCGGGCGCTACCGGGGCCGCTTCCCCGCGCCGCAGGAGGGCGTCTATCTGGTGGGCATGTCCGAGCGCCGGGGCGGGCGCATGGTCGGCTCGCGGCTGGCCGGGCTGGTCGTGCCCTATTCGCCGGAGCTGCGCGATCTGGGCGTCGATGAGACCCTGTTGCGCCAGGTGTCGGAGCTGACGGGCGGCGGGGCGCTCAGCGAGCCGCGCGACGCCTTCCTCCGCGCGCGGCGCCAGTCGCGCATCGCGGTCGACCTCTGGCCATGGGTGGTCGGGTTCGTCGCCCTCATGCTCCTGCCCGAGATCGCGCTGAGACGGATCGGGCCCGGCACGATCGGCGAGATTTTCCGGCGCGTCCGTCGCCGTCGGGGAGAAGGAGACGTGACGCTATGAGGAGGGCACGGGTTCTCCCGATCGTCGGGATCATCCTGGGCGCTCTGTGCGGCCCTGCCGAGGCCGTCGTGAAACGGAGCCTGCTGGTGACGCCGTTCGAGACAAAGGCGCTGGCGCGTGAGGAGGCGTGGATCGGTGACGGCGTCGCCGAGATCCTGACGCTCGCGTTCGTCCAGCATCCCGCGTTCATCCAGGTCGACCGCGCTCGCCTCCGTGCCCTCGCCGATCCCCAGGGCTGGAGCGAGGCGGCCGTGCTGCAAGCCGCGCGCCGGCTCCGCGCGGACGTGGCCGTGTTCGGTGACGTGCGCCGGGACGCGAACACCTACCTCATCCGTGCGCGGTACGTCGAGCTGAAGGATGGCGCGGGCGAGCCCCAGTCCCTCGACGACCTCGTCGTCGCCGACACTGAGCTGCTGAAGCGTCTCGCCACGCTGCCCGCGCTGTATCTGCGCGCCCTCAAGGCGCCGCTGACCGATGACGAGGCCACGCGGCTCGAGAGCGCGGCGCTCCCGACGGGGACGATCCGTGCATTCCACCTGTACGTCGACGGCCGGGTCGCCGCGCTCAAGGGGAACCAGGAAGGGTACGAGGCCGCGGGCGACCTGCTGTCCCGCGCGATCGACATCGACTCCACATTCGTCGTCGCGCAGTACGCGCTCGGTGTCGTCCATCAGGCGCTGGGGAATCGCTGGAAGGCGGCCGCGCAGTTCCGCGCGTCGACGCAGCTCGATCCGCGCTACCCCGAGCCGTACAAGGCGCTCGGTGACCTGTTCCTCGCCGCGCCGCGCCGGCTCTACGATCAGGCGGTCGAGGCGTACTCGAAGGCGATCGAGCTCCGGCCCTTCTATGCCGACGCCTACGTCGGCCTCGGCGACGCCAAGGCGGCGAAAGGCGACGTGGATGGCGCGATCGCCGCATACCAGAAGGCCCTGATCCACAACCCCGTCAACCCGCGGATGTACGCGAGCCTCGGCAAGATCTACTTCACGGAGAAGGGGCTCTACTACGAGGCGCTCAAGGCCTACAGGCTCGCGGTCGAGCTGGACCCGGCGTTCCTCGACGCGCACATGGGTCTCGGCGAGGTCTACGAGGAGAAGGGCCTCTACAAGGAAGCGATCGGGGAGTACCAGAAGGCGGTCGAGCTGGACGACAAGCACACGGGCGCCCGCTACAACCTGGCATCGGTCTACGAGAAGGTGGATCCGAAAGAGGCGATCGTCCTATGGGAGCGCTACATCGCCCTCGCGTCCCAGCTCGCGACCGAGAAGGATTGGGTCGACGTGGCGCGCCAGCACCTACGCAAGCTCAAGGGTCAGATCAAGGAATAGCCAGTAGGGCCTGCAGCCTCGCCTTGTCGAACCCGAGCACGACCTCGTCGTCCACCAGGATGACGGGAATCGCCAACTGACCGGTTCGGCGCACCAAATCCTCCCGCGCCTCGGCGTCGGCCTGGACGTCGACCTCCTCGTACGCGACACCCCTGGACGAAAGAAACTCCTTCGTCGCGCGGCAAGGCGCTCAGGTCGGACTCGAGTAGACGATCACGCGCTTCGGCATTGTGCCCCCCGGGACACCGTGGTGTGCCATTATGATGCACTGGGGTGACCCCGGATTCCAGGCCTGTGCGGGGCGCCCGGAGGACCGTGTGGGCCAGTTGAGGAAGGATCCGACGCGGGGGCGGTGGGTGCTGGTTCGGCCCAAACGGGGCGCCGACATGGGCGGCGAATGCGCGCTCTGTCCCGGCGCCGAGGGTCTGACGCCGCCCGAGATCGCCGCATACCGGAAAGACGGCAGCGCGCCCAACGGACCGGGCTGGCAGGTACGCGTGGTGCCGGAAACCGACCCGTACTTCCGTATCGAGCACGATCTCGTCCGCGAGGGCGTCGGGATGTACGACACGATCACGCCGCGAGGGGCGAGCGAGATCATCGTCGAGTCGCCACGGCACGACGACACGCTCGCGACGATGAGCGAGGAGCAGATCGGGTCGGTGCTCTGGATGTACCGCGACCGGCTGACCGACCTCAAGCGCGACCCCCAGATCCGCGACATCCTCGTCTCGCGCCGCCACAAGCGGCCCGGGGTGCCGGCGCACCATCCCTACTCCCGCGTCACGGCGATCCCGATCGTCTTCGATGACACGCGCCAGGCGCTCAGGAAGGCGCGCGAGTACTTCCAGTACAAGCGCCGCTGTCTCTACTGCGACATGGTCCGCGAGGAGATCACCGCCGAGGAGCGCCTCGTCGAGGTCACCCCGCACTTCGTCCTCCTGGTGCCGTACGCGTCCCGGGTCCCGCTCGAGGCGTGGATCCTGCCGCGCCAGCACGCGTGCCTGTTCGAGGAAGCGCTCCGGCGGGAGACGGCCGTCGACCTCGCGAGGCTCCTGTCGGGTTACTTCAGGACGCTGGTGACGGGGTTCGGGGATCCCGCGTGGGAGCTGATGCTCCATACGGCGCCGAACCTCGGCATGAAAATCTTACAGTCCGAGTGGGCGACGGTCCGGGACGACTACCACTGGCACGTGGAGATCGTCGGGCAGACGGAGCGCGCCAACCGGCTGGGCGGCATTTACGTCAACGACGTGCCGCCGGAAGAGGTTGCGGCGCAGCTCCGCGAGGCTTGGGTCAGGGATAGAGGCCGCGGAGCTTGAAGGCGTCGGCGACGCGGCGCACGCCCTCCATGAGCGCGGCGGTGCGGAGGTCCGTGCCCTCCTTGGACGCTATCACCCAGACCCGGTTGAACGCCCGGGTCATGATCTCCTGCAGCCGCGCCGTGATCTCGCTCTCGCGCCAGAAGTAGTACTGCAGGCCCTGCACCCACTCGAAGTACGAGACGACGACGCCGCCGGCGTTGGCCAGGATGTCGGGGATCACCGTCACGCCCCGGTCCCGGAGGATCGTGTCGGCCTCTGGTGTGGTCGGGCCGTTGGCGCCCTCGGCGACGATCGACGCCTTCACGCGGTGGGCGTTGTCCTGGCGGATTTGCGAGCCCAGGGCCGCGGGGATCAGCACGTCGCACGGCAACTCGAGCAGCTCCGCGCTGCCCACGGCCTCACTGGCCGGGAACCCGGCGACGGTTCCCGCCTCGGCGACGTGGCTCTCGAGCTGGCGGATGTCCAGGCCCTTGGGGTTGTAGACCCCGCCGCGCACGTCCCCGACGGCGACGATCAGACAGCCCTCGCGCCAGAGGAGGCGGGCCGCCACCGCGCCGACGTTGCCGAACCCCTGGACGACGATCCGCCACCCCTTCAGCTCCTGGCCGAGACGCCGGGCGGCCTGGTAGAGCGCGTACACGATGCCGCGGCCGGTCGCCTCCCGGCGTCCGGCCGATCCGCCGACGAGCAGCGGCTTGCCCGTGACCACGCCGGGGACCGTCCGGCCCTGCGTCATCGAGTAGGTATCCATCATCCACGCCATGATCTGCTCGTTGGTGCCGAGATCGGGGGCCGGAATGTCGAGATCGGGCCCGATCATCAGCATGATTTCGGCCGTATACCGCCGCGTCATGTGCTCGAGCTCCCGCGCGGACATCGCCGAGGGATCGCAGCGCACACCGCCCTTCGCGCCGCCATAGGGCAGGCCCATGATCGCGCACTTCCAGCTCATGAGCATCGCGAGAGCCGTCACCTCGCCGAGGTTGACGTCCATGTGGTACCGGAGGCCGCCTTTGGTCGGCCCGAGGACGGTGTTGTGGTGGACCCGGTATCCGACGAAGACCTCGGTTCGGCCGTTGTCCATCTGGGTAGGGACGGTCACGACGAGCGCCCGCCTCGGGTAGCGTAACCGCTCGTGGATATTGGCCTCTAGACCCAGCCGGCCGGCGACGGCATCGAGCTGGCTGGTCGCGGTCCTGAATAGCTCGGAGTCGAACTCAGATTTCTCATTCATGGCTGTACTTTCCCCTTGACCCCGGACGATCAGCGTGTGATACTCCGACTGAAAAGGTCGCCGATAGCTTTGATCGTACTAAGAGGGTAAATCGTTATGCTTCGGTTCACCAAGCGCGCCGATTATGGATTGATGGCGGTTCATTATATCGCCCTCAACCAGGAGTACGGCGCCGTGAGCTCGAAGCGGATCGCGGAGGAGTTTCAGATCCCCGCGGAGCTGCTGGCCAAGATCCTTCAGCGGCTGGCCAAGAAGGGGCTGATCATGAGCCAGAACGGCCCCAAAGGGGGGTATGCGCTGGCCGATCAGGCCTCGGAGATCACGGTCGGGCAGGTGGTCCGGGCACTCGAGGGGCCGATCAACATCGTGAACTGTCTCGAGACGCACCAGTGCCCGCAAATGTCTCGGTGCAACCTGCGGCGCCCCGTGCTGAAGATCCAGGCCGGGATCACCCAAATGCTCGACACGATGACGCTGGCGGAGCTGCTGGGTGACGACGTGCCGATGACCGAACTCGTGACGAATTCCTGACTGAGGGGAGAGTCCACCGATGGCGCTGAAGTTCCCGATTTTCATGGATGCGCAGTCGACCACCCCGGTGGACCCGCGCGTGCTGGACGTGATGCTCCCCTACTTCACGGAGCGCTTCGGTCATCCGGCGAGCCGCAACCACTCGTTCGGGTGGGAGGCCGAAAACGCGGTCGACCGGGCGCGTGAGCAGATCGCATCGCTGATCGGGGCGCGTGACCCGAAGGAGATCATCTTCACGTCAGGCGGTACCGAGTCGATCAACCTGGCGCTGAAAGGCGTCGCCGAGATGTACCGCGAGAAGGGCAACCACATCGTGACCACGGCGATCGAGCAGCGTGCCGGCCTGGACGTGTGCAAGCGCCTGGAGCGGCAGGGCTTCGAGGTCGCGTACGTGCCGGTCGGGGCGGACGGCCTGATCGACGTCGACCTAATTCGCAGGGCCATCACCGACAAGACGATCCTCATCTCCGTGATGTTCGCCAACAACGAGATCGGGACGATCCAGGACATTTCGTCGGTCGGCAAGCTGGCGAAGGAGAAGGGGATCCTGTTCCATACCGACGCGACCCAGGCGGTCGGCAAGGTCCCCGTGAACGTCGAGGCGATGGGTGTCGATCTCCTCTCGTGCACCGCACACCTGATCTACGGCTCGAAGGGCGTCGGCGCCCTCTACGTGCGGCGCAAGGGGCCGCGCGTCCGTCTCGCGCCGATGATAGACGGCGGCGGGCACGAACGTGGCATGCGGTCGGGCACCTTGCCCGTGCCGCTCATCGTCGGCTTCGGCAGGGCCTCGGAGATCTGCCGCGAGGTGATGCCGGAGGAAAGCGCGCGGCTGGCGAAGATGCGCGACCGCCTTCAGGACGCGATCCTGTCGTCGGTGGACGAGGCGTACCTGAACGGGCATCCCGAGCGCCGGCTGCCGCACAACCTGAACATCTCGTTCGCGTACGTCGAGGGCGAGTCGGTGCTGATGGGGTTGAACAAGGAAAGCGCGCTCGCCTCGGGATCGGCCTGCACGTCGGCGACGCTGGAGCCCTCGTACGTCATCGCCGCGCTTGGAGCGAGCACCGAGCTGGCACACTCGTCGATCCGGTTCAGCCTGCATCGGTTCACGACCGGCGAAGAGGTTGAGTACGTGGGGCGGCGCACGATCGAGGTTGTGCAGCGCCTGAGGGAAATGTCGCCGCTCTATGAGCTGGCGAAGGAAGGCGTAGACATCAAGTCCATTCATTGGAAAGCCGAGTAGGGGGGCGACTCAATGGCCTATAGCGACAAAGTCATCGATCATTACAACAACCCGCGGAATGTCGGGTCCTTCCCCAAGGAGACACCGGGCGTGGGGACGGGGCTCGTCGGCGCGCCGGAGTGCGGCGACGTCATGAAGCTCCAGATCAAGGTCAACCTCGACACAGGCGTGATCGAGGACGCGAAGTTCAAGACCTTCGGCTGCGGCAGCGCGATCGCGTCGTCGAGCCTGGCCACCGAGTGGCTCAAGGGCAAGACGGTCGACGAGGCCGCCAAGATCAAGAACACCGATATCGTCAACGAGCTGAAGCTCCCGCCGGTCAAGATCCACTGCTCGGTGCTCGCGGAAGACGCGATCAAGGCGGCCCTGACCGACTACAAGGAAAAGTCTGCGGCCCGGGTGGTCGGCGCCGCATCGTAAGGGGCGGGAGGGATATCCATGGCGCTGACGCTGAGCGAAGTGGCGGCCAAGCAGGTCAGGGCGCTCAAGGCGGCCCAGAACCTGGGCGATGACGTCTTCCTGCGCATGGGGGTCAAGGGCGGTGGCTGCTCCGGGCTCTCGTACATGCTCGAGTTCGACACCGAGCTCGGGCCACACGACAAGCAGTTCGAGATCGATGGGATCAAGGTCGTCTGCGACGCCAAGAGCTACCTGTATCTTACCGGGACCACGCTCGACTACGTGCAGCAGGGCCTGACTGGCGGGTTCACGTTCGTCAATCCGCAGGCGAAATCGAGCTGCGGCTGTGGCACGTCGTTCTCGGCGTAGACAGGTCGCCGTCGAAACCGAGAACGGGCCCGGCGTCTGGGCCCGTTCTTATTTCGAGCAGGGCTGAATGAACTACCTCGAAGTGTTCGGGCTGCCCCGGCGGCTCGCCATCGACGCGGACGAGTTGCAACGGCGGTTCTATGCGCTGTCGCGCCAGCACCACCCGGATTTTCATCAGGGCGCGACCGCGGAGGAGCAGGCGAAGGCGCTCGAGTCCTCCGCGCTGGTCAACGCCGCGTACCGGACGCTCCGCGACCCGATCGCGCGGATCGAGTATCTGCTCCGGCTGGAGGAGGGCCGCGAGACCGCCGAAGGCACCACTGTGAAGCCGAAGGCGCCGCCGGAGCTGCTGGAGGAGATGTTCGAGATCCAGGAGGCGCTGCAGGAAGCCACGGCCGGCGGCCTTGGCGCCGCCGCGCGCGCCACGCTCCTGGCGCAGCGCGAACGGCTTCGCCAACGCTACCAGGCCGAAGAGCGCCGGCTCTGCGGCACGCTGTCGCAGGCGTGGGACAACGCGCCGGCGGGAGACCGCCAGAGCGTGCTGGCGGCGCTGCGGGAAGCGCTCGCGACGCGGGCGTACCTCAGGACGGTGATCAACGATCTGAGCGTCGCGCTCGGGGAAGATGAGGGGTCGCTTGTCTCGAATCGTCGGCATTGATCTCGGCACCACCAACAGCCTCGTCGCCTACATCGACGAGCAGACGGGGCTGCCGCGCGTCATTCCTGACCGCGACGGCCACGTGCTGCTCCCGTCGGTGGTGTCGTTCACACGGGAGGGCGTCCTGGTCGGGGATGCGGCGAAGCGCCAGCTCGTCCGCAAGCCGGACACGACCGTGTACTCGGTCAAGCGGTTCATGGGCCGCGGCTGGGACGACGTTCAGGAGGAGTTGCGGTACTTCCCGTTCTCGATAAAGCCGGAGGACGGAATCATCCGGCTCCTGGTCGGCGGGCGCGAAGTCACCCCGCCGGAGGTCTCAGCGATCGTGCTCAGGTCGCTCAAGGAGCGCGCCGAGGCCCACTTCGGCGAGCCGATTGAGAGGGCCGTCATCACGGTACCGGCCTACTTCAACGACAGCCAGCGCCAGGCGACGAAGGACGCGGGGCGCATCGCGGGGCTCGACGTCGTGCGCATCGTGAACGAGCCGACGGCCGCGTCGCTCGCGTACGGGCTCCACGAGCTTCACGACGGCATCATCGCGGTCTATGACCTCGGCGGCGGCACGTTCGACATCTCGATCCTCCGGGTCAAGGACGGCATCTTCGAGGTCCTTGCGACGAACGGCAACACGCACCTGGGTGGAGACGATTTCGACCGCGTGCTGATGGACTGGCTCCTCGACGACCTTCGCGCGCGTCACGGCGCCGACCTGTCGGGCGATCACGAGGCGCTGCAGGAGCTGCGGCTCGCGTCCGAGGCCGCCAAGATCCGGCTCTCGGCCGTGGAGCGAACGGCGCTGACGCTCCCGTTCGCCGATTTCACCTACCACCGCGAGACCTCGCGGCAGGAGCTGGAGGAGCTGATCGAGCCGCTCGTCCAGGCCACGCTCGCGCCGTGCCGGATGGCACTCGCGGACGCCGGGCTCGCGCCGGGCCAGCTCGACGAGGTCGTGCTGGTCGGGGGCTCGACGCGCGTGCCGCTCGTTCGCCGGCGCGTGCAGGAACTGTTCGGGAAGGTACCGCACAGCCGGCTCAACCCCGACGAGGTGGTCGCGCTGGGCGCCGCGGTCCAGGCGCATATCCTGGCGGGCGGGATCACGAACATGCTCCTGCTCGACGTGACGCCGCTGTCGCTCGGGATCGAAACCCTGGGCGGGATCGTCAGCGTCCTGATCCCGCGCAACACGACGATCCCGACGAGCGCGCGGGAGATGTTCACGACCTCGGTCGACGGCCAGACCGTCGTCGACATGCACGTGGTGCAGGGCGAGCGGGAGCTGGTCCGGGACTGCCGGTCGCTCGCGCGGTTCGAGTTGCGGGGCATCGACCCGATGCCGGCCGGGATGCCAAAGATCGAGGTCACGTTCCTGATCGACGCGAACGGCATCCTCCAGGTGCACGCCCGGGAGCTGCGCACCGGGAAAGCGGCGTCGATTGAGGTCAAGCCGACGTACGGGCTCGAGGACGCCGACGTCGCGCGGATGGTGGAGGAGTCGTTCGCCTACGCGGAAGCCGACGTCAGCGCCCGCCTGCTGATCGAGACACGGAACGAGGCCGACACGGTCACCACGCACGTCGAGCGGGCGCTCCGGCAAGGGGCGCACCTCACGGGCGAGGACGAGCTGGCGCGGATCCGCGCGGCGGTCGACGCGCTCAAGCAGGTGCGCGAGAGCGGGGACCGCGACCTGATCCGTGAGCGGACGATCGCGCTGAACCACGCGACCGAGCGTCTCGCCGAGCTGCTGATGGACTCGACGCTCAAGGAGGCGCTCGGCTCGAAGCGGGTGGCCGAGATCCTGGAGTCGCCGTGATGGCATTGCACAACGTGACGTTCCTGCCGATGAACGTGAGCGTGACGGTGGACGACGAGAAGTACCCGCTGGCCGACCACGGCCGGCCCGGCTCGCTGCTCGACATCGCGCTCGCGAACGATGTCCGCCTCGAGCACAACTGCGGCGGCAGCTGCGCGTGCACCACCTGTCACGTCATCGTCAAGCAGGGCGAGGAGAACCTGAGCGAGATGCAGGCGGACGAGGAGGACCGGCTCGACATGGCCGAGGGGCTGACGATCCATTCACGGCTCGGCTGCCAGGCGGTCGTGCGCGGCGACGTGGTCGTGGAGATTCCCTCGTGACGTGGCGGGACGCCCAGGACATCGCGATCGCGCTCAGCGAGAAGTTCCGCGACACCGACCCCCTAACCGTGCGGTTCACCGATCTGCGCCGGTGGGTGACGGAGCTGCCGGGCTTCTCGGACGCCCCCACGGCCTCGAACGAGAAGATCCTCGAGGCGATCCAGATGGCGTGGCTCGACGAGTACAAGGACCGGTAACGCGGGGCCGCCGCTACCAGGTGATGACTTGATCGCTTTCGAAGATCAGATCGAGCAGCTGGGAGTAGGTGAGGTCCCCGATGCGCCGGACGGCGACGCCGTCGGGCAGCGCGGGCGCCGGCGCATCGTGCAGGAGCACGACCGTGACGGCGGTGTCGGGATCGCGGAGCTGCTGCGCCATGGCGGGGAGCGCGAGCGGGCAGTCCCCGCCCGGGAGGAGATGGAGCGCCTTGCGCATCAGAACACGATGAAGCGGCGGCCGCGACTCACGAGTGTGGCGATATCCTCCAGTGACACCGGCACGACCGGATGCGCATCGGCGTTCCAGTCCGGATCGGCGGGAATCGCCGAGCGCTCGACGTGGAACGGGATGTCGAGCTTCTTCAGGTTGGCCCGGAACTTCGCGATGTCGTCGCCGTCGACCAGGTCGTCGGTGTCCGCGTCGAGCAGGTGGACCGCCGGCCCGGTGAGGACGAACGTGACCTCGTTTTCGCCGGCGACCACGCCCAGCCCGATGCGCATCGCCTCGTTGGCGCGATGCGAGGCGCGCGGATCCTCCGAGATGATGAGGACGACCGCCTCGGTGTCGGGCACGGGGTTAATTGAGCGCGACGAAGCGGTCGGTGCCGTTGATGAGGTCGGTCAGCACGACGAGGCCGCAGTACGTGACGCCCTCGATGTCCTGGAGCGCGATGCGGCGCTTCTGGCAGCCATACGCGCAGACGAAGAGCTTGGCCCCGCGCGCGGGCAGCTCGCGCACGCGGGGATCGTCGATCGCGCGAACGCCGTCGTCGATCAGGTAGAGGTAGAGATCGGCGCCGCGATCGAGGGCCTCGCGCGAGAGCGCGACGGCGGTCTCGAGGTTGGGATGATCGGGCGGCGTGGACAGCATGAGCCCGAATTTTCTCTTCGTGAGATCCATGGCGATTCGAGCGTAGCATCGTGAGATGAAGGGGGCAAGTCGATGACCCGGCGAGTCTATCTGGACCACAACGCCTCGACGCCCGTCCACCCCGAGGTGATCGAGGCGATGCTTCCGTACTTCGGCGAGCGCTTCGGCAACCCGTCGAGCATCCACGGCTTCGGCCGCGAGGCGCGCGAGGGTCTGGAGACCGCGCGCGAGCGCATCGCCAATTTCTTGGGTGTCGCGAAGGACGAGATCGTCTTCACATCGGGCGGCACCGAGTCGGACAATCTGGGCGTCAGGGGCGTCGCGATCGAGCACCACGCGGTGCTCCGGACGTGCGAGACGCTCGGCGGTCAGGGCTTCGCGGTCACGTATGTCCCGGTGGACGAGTACGGCACGGTCGACCCCGACGACGTGCGGCGGGCGATCCGGCCGGATACGATCCTCATCACGATCATGCACGCGAACAGCGAGGTCGGCACGATCGAGCCCGTCGAGGAGATCGGGCGCGTGGCGCGCGAGCACGGCGTCCCGTTCCATGTCGACGCCGTGCAGACGTTCGGCAAGATCCCGATCGACGTGAACGCGTCCGGCATCAACCTGCTCTCGTTCTCGAGCCACAAGATCTACGGGCCGAAAGGCGTGGCGGGCCTGTACATCCGCAAGGGCACGAGGATGGCCGCGATCCAGCACGGCGGCGAGCACGAGCGGCGTCGGCGCGCGGGAACCGAAAACGTCGCCGGGATCGCCGGCTTCGGGAAAGCGGTGGAGATCCGCGAGCGGGACATGGCCGCCGAGGCCATCCGCGTGACCGCGCTCAGGGATCGGCTGAGCGAGGGCATCGGCGCGCGCGTGCCCGACGTTCGGGTCAACGGGCATCCCACGCGAAGGCTGCCCGGCACCGCGAGCCTATGCTTCAGGCACGTCGAGTCCGAGTCGATCGTGCTCGGCCTGGACCTGAAGGGCATCGGAGTGTCAGCGGGATCGGCCTGCACCTCCGGCAACGTCGAGCCCTCATACGTGCTGGTCGCCATGGGAGTGCCGCTCGACTGGGCGATGGGCGCCGTGCGATGCTCGCTCGGCCGCGGCACCCTCGCCGAGGACATCGACTACGTGATCGACTCCGTCGAGCCGCTCGTGCGCAAGCTCCGGGCGGTCTCGCCGGTCGGAACGGCGTGACCCGCTCCGGTCGAGGCCGACCGCATGGTGTACAGTAGCCGGCTCATCGAGCACTTCCGGAACCCGAGAAACGCGGGCATGATGCGAAACCCTGACGCGACCGGGGAGGGCGAGTACGACAAGTGCGGCGACCTCGCGCGGTTCTACCTCCGCGTGCGTGACGGGCGCGTGGTCGACGTGCGGTTCCAGACCTACGGCTGCGGGCCGACGATCGCGGTGGCGAGCGCGGGGAGCGAGTTGGCGACGGGTCGGCCGCTGGACGACCTCCTCCGCCTGGATCGTGACGAGGTGGAACAGGCCGTCGACGGGCTGCCGGAGGAGCGCAAGCACGCGGCGGACGTCGTCGCCGACGCGATCCGCGCCGCGGCGCGGGACTACGTGAGGCGGCGTGTTTGACGCGCTGAGGCGGGACATCCGCACCGTGCTCGCGCGTGACCCCGCCGCGCGCTCGCTGCTCGAGGTGCTGCTCTGCTATCCCGGCGTCCATGCCCTCGCCTTCCATCGCGTCGCGCACCGGCTCTGGAATCTCGGCTGGACGACCCTGGCGCGCTTCGTCTCCCACGTCGCGCGGTTCCTGACGGCGATCGAGATCCATCCCGCGGCGCGCATCGGCCCCGGGCTCTTCATCGACCACGGGGTGGGCGTCGTCATCGGCGAGACGGCCGAGGTGGGGGAGAACGTGACGCTGCTTCAGGGCGTGACGCTGGGCGGCACCAGCCTCAAGCGCGAGAAGCGCCATCCGACGCTCGGCAATGACGTCGTCGTCGGCGCCGGCGCAAAGATCATCGGCGCCTTCAAGATCGGCGATGGGAGCCGGATCGGCGCCGGCTCGGTGGTCGTCCGCGAGGTGCCGCCGAACTCGGTTGTCGTCGGAGTTCCCGGGCGTGTCACGTATCGCGACGGCCGGCGCGTGAGCGGAATCGACATGAACCAGACCGATCTTCCCGACCCCGTGGCCAGGGCGATCGAGCAGCTGACGGACCGGATTCGGAATCTCGAAGCGGAGGTGCAGACGCTACGAAAAGCCGCCTCGGAGACGGAGATCGACAACCGGAAGTAGCTCGGCGGGCGTTCGGGCCCGCTTTGACTCCAGGGAGGAGACCGGAAGGGTGCATGCGAAGGACACGATGACGCTGAAGGAAGCCTCGGCGTATCTCGCCATGGACGAAGCGACGGTGACGCGCATGGCCGCGGAGCGCGTCATCCCCTCGATGGAAGTCGAGGGCGGCTGGGTGTTCTCGAAGAAATCGATCGACAAGTGGCGCCGGATTCGGGAAAAGGGCGGGAAGTGAGCGATAGATTTATCGGGTGAGTGCCTCTTTGAGCGTGTCGATGGTTTGCGAGAGCTTCGGATCTCTCTGGCGTAAGGCCTGGATCTTCTCCATAGCGTGAAGCACTGTCGTGTGGTCTTTGCCGCCGAAGGCGCGTCCAATGTCGGCGAGCGAGGCGTGCGTGAGCTGCCGGCACAGGTACATGGCGACCTGGCGCGGGAAGAGAATCGCTTCGCGTCGGGTCCTCGCTTTGATGTCGGACGACGTGATGCGGAAAAATTGCGACACCTCCTCCTGGATCTGTCCAACGGTGACCACTGTTTCTCCGTCTTCCCACAGCTCTGCCAGGATCTCACGGGCCAGGTCCGGGCTCAGTTCGCGCCCGGTCAGGCCGCAGAACGCGATTATGCGGTTGAGCGACCCTTCCAGCTCTCGAATGTTTGACTTGATCCGGCTCGCGACCAGATAGGCGATCTCATCCGGTAGGCGAACGCGCTCGAGTTCGGCCTTCTTCTTGAGAATGGCGACTCGAGTCTCGAGGTCCGGGGGCTGGATATCGGCGATCAGTCCCCACGCGAACCGCGAGCGCAGGCGCTCCTCGATATCAGGGATCTCCTTGGGAGACGAATCGCTCGAGAGGACGATCTGCTTCCGGGACTGATACAAATCTCCTGTGTGCGTTCCTTTCCTGAAAGGAACTGGATGTCGTCGATCAGGAGAAGGTCAGCGGCGCGGTATTTGGCGCGGAACTCGACGGTCCGATCGTAGCGGATGGCGTTGATGAGCTCGTTGGTGAACCGCTCGGAGGACAGATAGATGATGCTGTGCTGCTCGAAGCGCCGGCCGACCTCCTGTCCCACCGCATGGAGCAGGTGCGTCTTCCCGAGCCCGACGCCTCCGTAGATGAAGAGCGGGTTGTACGCCCGACTGGGCAGTTCCGCGACCGCCTGGCAGGCCGCTTTTGCGAACTGGCTCGAGGAGCCGACGATAAAGCTTTGGAACGTATAGCGGGGGTTCAACCCGACGACAGCGGGTGACGGGAGGTCGCCCCAGCGCGTACTGAGGCGATGCCGCTCAACGGCGTATCGGATTGTGCGCGCCAGGAGCTGGTGGTCGACTCGCCCCTTGACGAGGTAGTCCTGCGCACCCTCCTGAATCGCCCGCAGGGCCATCGCCTCCTCGGCAACACCCGTGACGACCACAATCGGAATCTGGGGTGCCCGTCGGCGAAGCTCCTTGAGCCCCTCCAAACCCCTGCTGTCAGGGAGGTGGAGGTCCAAGAGCACGACCTCAATCCCCCCTTCGAGAACACGATCAAGCCCCGTGACGAGTCGCTCAGTCGACTCCAGGCTGAAGGGACCTCCCTCAGCCTGGGCGAGCATTTCCCGGATGAGGACCGCATCGTCTGGATTGTCCTCGATGAGGAGCGTCCGCATCGGCGAGCCGCCGGTCAGCCCTCGCCCGCGGGGAGGCGCACGACCTGAGTCCAGTAGGCGACGAACTGCCTGGCCATGTGCTGCCACTCCGTCACCCCGACGGGCTTCGTGATGTACGCGGCCGTCCCCGCGGCGTAGGATCGCACGACATCCTCCTCCCGCGAGCTGGTCGTGAGGACGACGATCGGCAGATGGCGCAGTGACGGGTCCGCCTTGATCTCCTTCAGGACTGCGAAGCCGTCCTTCCTCGGCATCCTGAGATCCAGGAGCATCAGGCGAGGGGGTCGGGCGTCCCGGTACTTGCCCTCCCGCCGCACATAGGCCATGGCCTCCTCGCCATCCTTGACCACCTTCAGATTCAGTCGCGTCGCTTCGGTGAACACCTCCCGGATCATCAGGATGTCGTCGTCGCTATCGTCCACGAGAAGGAGTTCGAGGGACCCGTTGTCGTGAGTGTTCACGGCGTGACGTCCGAGGGTTTTCCCACCCCAAACGTGACGATGAACTCCGAGCCACCGCCCTCACGGGGCCGGACCCACGCGTGCCCGCTGTGCCGCCGGGCGACCTCCCGCACGATGGCCAGCCCCGCACCCGTTCCCTCGACCTCACGCCCGACACCCCGCTGGAAGAGTTCGAAGATCCGCTCGGCATCTTCCGGCCCGACCCCCTGGCCGCGATCCCTGACGGCAATCCCCACCCCCCTGGGATCGTTCCGGGTCGGGTGGTACGGCGCGATCTCCACGTCAGGGGCTTCGCCCTCCCGCGTGAACTTCAGGGCGTTCGAGAGAAGATTGTAGATCGCCTGGGTCGCCCAGGTCCGGTCCACCAGAAGCTGCGGCAGGCCCGGCGCGACGCGGGCCTTGGCCCCGGTCTTCTCGATTGTCCCCTTCAGCCGCTCCAGGGCCTCACGCACGAGGGCTTCACCCTCGACCTCCTCGGTCGGTCGGACCATACGCCTCGCGACGGAGAGGGCCAGGACATCGTCGAGCAGGAGGCGCATCCGCGCCGTCGCCTTCACCGTGCGCTGCACAAGCTCCCGTCCGCTCTCATCGAGGCGAGCGGCATACCGATCGTGAACCATGCCCAAGAAGTTCTCGATCGCCCGGAGTGGCTCCTTGAGGTCGTGCGAGATCACCTGGAGGAGCATCTCGAGCTCGCGGTTCGCGAGGATCCGGCGCTGCTCCTCCTGCTTGCGCTCGGTGATGTCGAATACCGTGGCGGAACTCGTCACGTAGTGGCCGTCGGCGTCTTTGAGGGCAATCGCATTCACAAGCGCGGGCATCCGCGTGCCGTCCCTGCGGACAAACTCAAGCTCCAGGTTGTGCGGCCACCCTCGTTCCAGGAGGAAATTTTCCTCGAAGGTCTTCACGCTCTCTGGCGTCAGGAGGTCGGGAAGCTTCTTCCTGTCGAGGATCTCTTCCCGTGAGTACTCCAACCACTGGAGCTCCGTGTCGTTGATCCGAATGAACGTGCCGTCCTTGTCCAGCGAGTGGTAGCCGCATGGCGCACGGTTGTACAGGTTCTCGATCTCTTCGGCAGCCTTTCGGAGGTCCTCCAGGCTCCCCTTGAGCGCGTCGATGTCGATGAGGGTCAATACGGCGCCGTCGATCTTGTGGTCCTGGGTCCGGTAGGGCCGAATCCGCAAAGAGTACCAGTGTCCCTCGCGGTCCCGCACTTCCTGGTCGACGGCGGTGACCGTGTCGACCACCTGCGTCACCATCTGCTCGAGATCCGCGAGCTGGAGGTGAGTTCGCACATCGCGGATGGGCCGCCCGACGTCAGCGGGGACGAGGCCGAGCACCTTTGCCGCCGGAGGGGTGAAGCGCCGGACGCACAGGTCGCTCCCCAGCATGACGATCGGGAGGTTGACGCTGGTGAGAAGGTTGCTCAGGTCGTCGTTGACCTGGAGCAGCTCGACGTTGCGGTTCTGGAGCTCCTCGTTCACCGTGATCAGCTCTTCGTTGTCGACTGCAGCTCTTCCTTGGCGGTCTGGAGCTCCTCGTTGGTGGTTTGCAGCTCCTCGTTGCTGGAGAGGATCTCTTCGTTGGCGGATTTGAGCTCCTCGTTGGTCGCCTCCTGCTCTTCGATGGTCGCCTGGAGGTACTCCTTGGTGGCCAGCAGTTCCTGCTCCAACTGGGGAATCCGGCGATCGACGTCCTTCTGCGTCACCGCGGTCTCAGGCGCGCGACCCGGCCGAGTCCTTCTGGACCCGTTCGCCACCTTCTCGAAGAGGACCAACAGGTAGGGCTCAGCGGACAAGGGCACCTTCACGGGGACGACCTTCACGTTCACCTCGTTCAGCTCGCCCCGAGATTTAACCGAGACGCCTTCCTTGATGACCGTGGTGTCCTTTTTCTTGGCCTGACTGATCGCCGTGCGCAGCTCGGCGAGCAGGCCTTCCCGGGCCATCTTGAAGAGGTTGAAGCTCGCCCGCCCGGGCGCCGGGCTCAGGTATGGGCTCGTGTCTCCGCGGAATTGCACGATCTCCAGCCCGGCGTTGACCAGCACGCCGGCGGGCGCGTACTGCCCGAGCACGATGCGATCCGCCTCTCGCTGGACATCGGCGTCACTCCAGGTCTCTTCGCCCGGCCGCTTGGCGAGCTCGGTCGTTCGTGGCTCCTCCAGCAGATAGCGGCCGGCGGCGAAGTCAATCGGAGGCCGGGTCGCGGTCGCGTGCTTTGAATAGAGCTTGTGCTTCTTGTCCACCGGCTCGAACAGCTCTCCGAAGGGTGCGATCGTCTCCGAGCTCCCCAAGAGGAGAAAGCCGTCGGACTTGAGCGCGTAGTGGAAGACGGGGATGATCTTCTTGTGCAGGAGGGGCCCGAAGTAGATGAGGACGTTGCGGCAGCTGACGAGGTCGAGCTTTGAGAAGGGCGGGTCCTTCGCGAGGTCCTGCTTCGCGAAGATGCAGAGGTCGCGGATCGCCTTGCTGATCTGGTAGCCGTGCTCGACCTTGACGAAGAAGCGCCGCAGCCGCTCCGGCGAGACGTCGAGCGCGATGTTCTGGACGAAGAGGCCGGCGCGGGCCTTGTCGAGGGCGACCTCGCTCACATCGGTCGCAAAGATCTGGATCGGGGTGCTCGCCGCGTAGTCGCCCAGGCACTCGAGCAGGCAGATCGCCAGTGAGTAGGCCTCTTCCCCGGTTGAGCAGCCGGGCACCCAGATCCGCAGCGGCTCCTCCGGGGCGCGCTGTTTCATGAGGCTGGGGAAGGCGTGCTGCTTCAAGGTCTCGAAGGCCTCGGGGTCCCGGAAGAAGCTCGTCACCGTGACGAGGAGCTCATAGTAGAGCTTCTGGACTTCGGCCGGGGTCTGGCGGAGGTGGCGCACGTAGTCATCGAGGCTATCGACCCGGTTCACCGCCATGCGCCGCTGGATGCGGCGGTGGATCGTCGTGGACTTGTAGTAGGTGAAGTCGACCCCGGTGGCGACGCGCAGCATCTGGAAGATCTTCGTGAGGCTCTCCCCCGCTGCGGGCAAGGGCTCGGGGGTGAGGAGCGCTTTCGGCTGCGCGATGTAGGGGTGGTGGCCGATCCGGGTGAGCTCCTTGGCGATACCGTCTGGGGAGAGGATCAAATCGACGCAGCCGGTGGCGATCGCGCTGCGTGGCATCCCCGGGTACTTGGCCGACTGCTCATCCTGGGCGAAGACGATGCCCCCCTCGGCCTTGATCGCCTCGATCCCGAGCGTCCCGTCCGAGGCGGTGCCCGAGAGGATCACTCCGATCGCGCGGCTGCCCTGGTCCTGGGCGAGCGAGCGGAAGAACTTGTCGATGGGCATGTACTGGCCATGGACCTTCTCCCGCGGGACGAGCTGGAGCCGGCCCCGAAGGATGGTCAGGTCCGTGTTCGGAGGGATGACGTAGAGGTGGTTCGGCTCGACCTGCGTCCCATCCTTGGCCTGGTGGACCCGGATCCGGCTGGTGCGGGCAATGAGTTCAGGCAGGGCGCTCTCGTGGGCCGGATCGAGGTGCTGGACCAGGACGAAGGCCATGCCGGGGTCGGCGGGCAGCTCCCGGAAGAGCTGGCTACACGCCTCGAGACCGCCGGCCGAGGCGCCGATCCCGACGATGGGGAAGCCCGGCTCGCGGAGGCCCGCTTCTTCCGGGGGGGTGTCGGAGGGCGGCACCGAGGCTGCGGAGGAAGCTGCGCCTGGTTTCTTTCCGGCTCGTGCGTTCGTTCTCTGACGCCAACCTGCCGAGCTTTTCTTGCCCATCGTCCTTACTCCAACAAGAAGTTGCTGCACGACTTCACGCGTCTCTCAGAGGGCCACGAGGTCACGAGGCACCACAGCTCCCCTGCGCGCATCGCCACAATCATCGGAACTGGCAAGGCTAGCTATAGGTCTGACGGCACATACGATAGTCGCCGGCTGTCGCCTGTCAACTGAGAAAAATTCGTATCGTTCAGCCGTGCGCCGCCGCCCCCAAGTACGCGTTGGTCAAGAGCGGCTGCTCGCGCAACTCCCGTGGCGTCTCCCCGAACACGACGCGGCCGACCTCCATCACATAGCAGCGCTGGACGGAGGGGCCGGGTCAGAGGGTTTATGATGCTGGCATGGAACGCTCAGGCGCCTGGCGGCGCCGCCGCGGGGCTGCGAGCCGCGGGGCTGCGAAGAGGAGCCCCGCCCCTGAGATTGCGCCTGCGCCCGAGATCCCGATGGCCGAGCCAGATGCGCTCTCGCCGGACGCCGTGCTCCCGGCGCCGTCACTCGAGCATGAGCCCGTCGTGCCGCTCGCCACGCCCGAGCCCGCCTTCGCCTCTCGCGTGCCGTCGCCCACGCCGGGGCCGCCGCTGCCGGCGGGCCAGCGCGCGATCTTCTACGACGTCGAGAACGCGAGTCACCCCGGGCACATCGCGCGGGTGATCGAGCACCTCGCCATCGACCGCCTCGGCCGGCGCGTCGAGTTCGTCGCCGTCGGCAACTGGCGCGTGATCGACCTGGACACGGCGCGCCTCCTCGCCCGCCACGGCGCCCAGCTCGTCCACAGCGCGCCCTCGCCCGGCGTGCGCGACTGGAGCGACCTCCGCATCGCAGTGAGCGCGGGTGTGTGGCTGGCCGCCGCCCGCCCCGGCGACGTGCTGGAGATCGTGTCGGACGATCGCGCATTCGACGCCGTGGGCGACGTGGCGTCGGCGCTCGGCATCGCGTTCCGCCGGCTCTCCTCCCGCGCGATCGCCGGCGGGCCGGAAGAGGCACCGCGCGAGGCCCAGGCGGTGGGCGAGAAGGGACGGCGCGGCGGCTGGCGGGGTCAGCGCGGCGGGCGCGCGCCCGCGGCGGCCGCCGAGCCGCGACGGGTCGAGACGCGCCGTCACGAGCCGGCGCACGCCGCCCACGCGGGCCCACCGCACACCGCGCCCCACGACGAGCTCGTCCACATCATCCGCGAGCTGGCTCAGCGCTCGCCGACCGGCGCCGTCCTGATTGACACGGTGGAGCGGGCGCTCAGGGCGCGAGGCTTCAGCCGACCGCCCGGCTCGCCGCGGCTCGTCACGCGGCTCGGGCGGATCAAGGAGTTCTCGGTGAGCCCGACGGGCATGATTACGCTGGTGGGCGAGCCGGCGCACGCTGAGCCCGTCACGGCGGCGGTCGGCGAGGGGCGCGAGCCTGGGCCGGCGGCTCCCCGGCGCCGCCGGCGCGGGCGACGGGGTGGACGGGGACGGCGCCGCGCGGGTCCCCCCCCAACAGGCTTCGTGGGGCTGGCGTAAGGACGCTTCTAACGAAGCCCCTGGCGCACGCCGGGACGGATCCGGAAGGAGTGGTGATCCTGGACCGTCATCATGGACTCCCGCGGAGTTCTCGCAGTCGCTGCTTCAGGGCCGTCATGCGGTCATTCATCTTTTCCGACAGTCGAGAGGCTTTGGTCCGCCTCTTCGGGCCCGGCTGTCTTGCCGCTGCCGTCGTGTGCCCGTGACAGTAGACACACCCCTGCCTCAAGCCGTGCTTGCACTCGCCCATGGTCTCCACTCTCCCGGCTCCTAGCATACCTGACGCCCGTCGAGGCGCTCAGCCCTTTTGCTCCTGGAGACACTGGAGCGCAAGCCCGCCGTGACTCCACGCCGCGCCCGCGGCCATCGCCATCGCGACGAAAGTCGTCTCCGCGATCTCCGCGTCCGACGCGCCGGCCAGCGCCGCCTTCTTCGTGTGCGCGTCGATGCACCACGGGCATTGCGTGATCTGGGCGATGCCGAGCGCGATGAGCTCCTTGGTCTTGCCCGGGATCGCGCCGTCCTTGAACGCCTTCTGATCGAACTCGAGGAACGCTCTGTACGTCTCCGGTGCGAGCTCCCGCATGCGCTTGAATTGAGTCTTCACGTCGACGCCATGAAACTCCATGACCCCTCCTTCGGGAAAGACCTCAGGCCCACGAAATAAGTCGAATTCCAGGCAGGGGGCGTTCGTCCGCCCCTCAGCCCCGGGTCGCCGCGCCCAGGTACGCCTTGGTGAGCAGCGGCTGCTCCCGCAACTCCCGTGGCGTCCCGCTGAACACGACGCGGCCGACCTCCATCACATAGCAGCGCTGGACCACCTCGAGCGCCTGCCTCGCGTTCTGCTCGACGAGCAGAATGGTCGTGCCCCGCAGGTTGAGCAGCTTGAGCACGCGCATGATCTCCTCGACGAGCAGCGGCGCCAGCCCCCACGACGGCTCGTCGAGCATCAGGAGCTTCGGTCGCCCCATCAGCGCCCGGGCGATTGCGAGCATCTGCTGCTCTCCCCCGGAGAGCGTCCCCGCGCGCTGGGCCTGGCGCTGGCGGAGGATTGGGAAGATCTCGCACACCTGCTCGAGGTCCCGCCTGATCGCGTGCTCGCCGTCTCGGCGGAGATACGCGCCGATGAGGAGGTTCTCCCGCACCGACATCCCGCCCAGGATCCAGCGTCCCTCGGGGACGAGACCAATTCCCGCCGCCACGATCCTGTCCGGGCTCAGCGACGTGATGTCCCTGCCGAGGAACCGAACGCGCCCCGCCGACGGCTTGAGGAGGCCGATCAGGGTCTGAAGGGTCGTCGTCTTGCCGGCCCCGTTGGGGCCGATCACGCCGACGATCTCGCCCGCCTTCACGTCGAGCGAGATGGCTCTCACCGCGGCCACGTTCCCGTAGCGGGTCTCCAGCGCCTCGACGCTAAGCACGGACGGCGCGCTCCCGGCCGAGATAGGCTTCGATGACTTGGGGATTGGCCTGGATCTCCGCGGGTCGTCCTTCCGCGATCTTCTCCCCGAAATTCAGGACTGCGATCCGGTCGGCGATCCCCATCACCAGGTCCATC
>QHRS01000137.1 GCA_003221435.1 Candidatus Rokuibacteriota bacterium | reverse complement strand
ACTTCCCGCTGCGCACGCTCGGGGCGCTCGGATCGTTCGTGGCCGGCTTGATCCCGCTTGCGCTCGGGATCGACGCCATGCGCCAGCTCTTGATCGGGGCCCCGGCGCGCGGCCTGCTGCCGGTGCGCCTCGAGTTCGCGATCCTGCTGGTGCTGGCGGTCGCGCTGTTCTTCATCGCGGGGGCGGCGCTGCGCTATCTCGAGAACCTGTCCAAGCGCGAAGGACGGCTCACGCAGAGGTGGCAATGACGCGCGTGGAGCGCGGGGCGGCGGCGCGCCGCGGCCCCGCGGCCTGCAAGGCGGCGACGGGCGGCGGATCGATGGAGCGCTCCGCCGGCGCCCGCGGGGCGGCGCGGGTGGCGAGATGAGCGCATTCGTCCAGCGTATCCGCACCGCCGCCTGGCTCGGCTGGCAGATCGAATCCAACTGGGCGGACGCGATCGTGTTCGGGGTCTACACGTTGATCCGCCCGATCGGCACGGCGCTCATCCTGGGCGGCATGTTCTGGGCGGTGGGGGCCACCGCCCGCCGGCCCGCGCTGTTCGCGGCGCTCTACGTGGCGAACGCGGTGCACGAGTACGTGACGCGCGCCGTCGTCGGCATGGGCTGGGTGATCGTGGAGGAGCGCGAGCAGTACGAGACGCTCAAGCTCGTGTACGCGTCTCCCATCGGCATGCGCACCTACCTGTGGGGGCGCGCCTCGATCAAGTTCGCGCTGGCGAGCTTCACCGTGGTCATCGTGCTCGTGCTGGGGTGGTTCCTGTTCCGGGTGCGGTGGGAATGGAGCGCCGTGCAGTGGCTGCCGCTCGCCGCGTCGTTCGCACTGGTGCTCGTGGCCACGCTGTTCCTGGGGTTCCTCGTGGCCGGGTTCGCGCTCGTGCTGCCGCGGATCGCGATGAGCATGAACGAGGGCATCGCGATCGCGCTCTACATGCTGTGCGGCGTGATCTTCCCCATCGACCTGATGCCGCACGGCCTGCGCGAGCTGTCGCTCGCCCTGCCGTTCACCTACGGCTACGAGGCGATCCGCCGGTTCCTGCTCGGCCACGGCGCGAGCGCCGTGCTCGGCCGCATGAGCGACCTCGAGCTGCTCGGCATGCTGGCAGTCACCACGCTCGCGATGTCCGCGATCGCCCACTACGGCTACACCGCGCTCGAGAACCGGGCCCGGCGCGAGGGCCGGCTGGATCAGACCACGATGTTCTGAGGCCGCGCCGGCATCGCTCCGGGCTACTTGGACCCGACCGGGCCCTCGAGGTAGGCGTCCACGGCGCGGGCATCGCGCTCGTGCAGCGTGATGCAGCGGCGCATCTGCTCCACCATCTGCGCCACCTCGCTCTCGGTGCCGGCCGCACGGTGATGCGGGTCGTCGAAGAAGCCCTGCGCGGAGTCGAGCAGCTTGAGCGAGCAACCCGAGACGAGCTGCGGCATGACCGTCGTCATCTCGGCCGGCATACGGTTCGCGATCGCGTCGTAGTTCGCCGTCAGCCACACGTAGAGCTCCTCGTCGAGCGCTCCCGATGCCGCGATCGCGCGCGGGATCGTGAGCAGTTCCTGTGTCTTGAGCGGACCCTTGAGCACGTAGGCGAGCGCGCGCAGCATGAGCGGATGCGAGCGGAAGCTGCCCATGGCCTCGAGGTAGCGCCGGCGCTCGAGCCGAGTCGGAGCGGCCTCGAAGCGGCGGCGGTACTCCGAGAACAGCGTCGCATCGCCGCGAATCGCAGCCAGCGCCAGCGCCTCCTCCACGAGCGACGGCGGGACGCTCGCCGGTGACAGCAGATAGGTACTCGCCAGCGCCTCGCAGTGCTCCAGCACCCTGGCGTCGCCCCCCACGTCGCCCACCCAGCGCAGCAGCGTCGGGCGCAGCAGCGTGACGGCGTTCGGCTCGCCGAGCCCAGGATCGAGCCCGATGCGATCGAGCGCCGGACCCAGCGTGGCGCGAACGTAGCGCGCGAACGCCTCCGGGTTGTCAGGCGCCGCGAACGCCTGGCGCGCCGGCTCGAGCGCCTGGACCACGGCTCCGATCACCTCGGGATCGGGATCGCCGGAAAACTCGGCGAGCGCGCGCAGGTAATCGTCGCCGTGCACGTCGCCGGTTCCAATCAGTGCCGTCAGATTCAAGACGAAGCGAACGCGCTCGCGCTGCGTGAGCAGCGCCCGCGACTGCCGCGCGATCGCCTGCAGCATCGGCGCCGGGACCTGCCAGCGGTAATAGCCCCGTGCGTCGGCGTCCGGCATCACCCATGCTGTCGCGCCGCCGGTCGGCAGCAGCACCGACTGGCTCGGCTCGGTCAGCAGCACGGTCATGACGCGGACCGTGCCGCCATCGGAGAACTTGAGCGCCACCGGAATGCTCCAGCGCCCCGTTCCGGAACCGGCGTCCACGTCGCTTGAGAGGCGCTTCTGGCTGAGAACCACGCGGCCGTTCTGGAACAGCTCGCACCTCACGAGCGGCACGCCGGGCTGGTTCACGAACGTCGACATCGCCGCACCGACGTCCTGGCCGGATGCCTGTCCCAGCGCCTGCCACAGGTCGCGGGCGTCGGCGGTCTTCCAGGCGTGCTGCTCTAGGTAGCTCGCGACCCCGGCCTGGAACACCCTCGAGCCCAGCCACTGCTCGAACATCGAGAGCACCGACCGTCCCCGGGCGTAGGTCAGGCCGTCGGCGAGCTGATCGAGGCGCTCCGCGCTCGCGACCGGCCGGCGCATGGCCCGCGCCGTGGCGCGGGCGTCGGCCTGCATCGCAGCGTCGGATTGCCCAACGCTTGCGCCGCCGATGCCGTAGCCCGGGAACGCCGCGTCCGCGACCCTGTCTCCGATCCACGAGGCGAACGACTCGTTGAGCCACAGATCGTCCCACCATCGCAGCGTGACGAGATCGCCGAACCACATGTGCGCGAGCTCGTGCGCCATGATCTCGGCCAGCTCTCGTCGCGGCTCCGAGCTCGGGTCGCCGGGATCGACGAGCAGCGACTTGTCGTCGAACGTGACGGCTCCCGGGTTCTCCATCGCCCCGTAGGCGAAGTCCGGCGCCGCGATCAGGTCCAGCTTCGCGTACGGATAAGCCTGGCCGAAGTAGTTCTCGAGCTGTTTCAACAGCGCCGGCGCCACGCGCGCCGCCTCAGCCCCGAGCTCGCTCTGTCCGGCGCAGGTCACGACGCGGCCCGGCACCGGGAGCCCGGGAACGGCCAGTGTGTCGAACGGTCCGGTGGCGAGCGCCACGAGGTAGGACGGCATCGGTGGCGTGCGCTGGAACTGGACGATGCTTTGGGCCCCGAACTCGGTCCGCTTCTCGATCGGCGTGTTCGAGATCGCCAGATGATCCTTGGGCACGATCAGCGTGACCTGCCACGGGATCTTGAACTCGGGCTCGTCCCAGCACGGAAATGCCCGGCGCGCGTCGCTGGTCTCGAACTGGCTGAACGTGTAGCTCTTGCCGCCGGCCGTCCGCTTGTAGAAGCCCATCCCGTGCGTGTCGAACGCCCGGCTGAAGTCGAGCGCGAGCGTGTAGTCGCCCGGCTCGAGCGCAGGAGCCACCTTGACCGTGACGATGCCGTCGCGCTCCGGGTCGGCGGTGACCGCGTAGTCGCGGGAGGTGGAGCGGAGCTGGATGCGGCCGAGCGTGAGCCCGCGGGCATGGAACTGGAACGACCCCGCGCGCTCCGTCGCGGTGAGCTCGATCTGCACCGAGCCGCGGTAGCCCTCGCTCCCCGCATCCACGGCCATGCGCACGGCTTCGAACGTGGGCGCGATCTTGTGGTCGAGCCGCACCGATTCGGCGGGCGCGGCACACGCGGTCGTGAGGGCGACGGCGACCACGGCGAAGGCCAGGGTCGCGAACGGGACAGCGGGACGCATGCGGGTTCTCCTCCGCAGGCGTTATCGGCCCATGCCGAACCCACGGAGCACAGGATTTTTCGGGTCCCGAAGCGGCCTCCCGGCACTTGCCGCAGTTCTGAGGTAATCTACGGTTGCAGGGCTGCGGTAATTGGAGCGAGCGATGGAGGTGGTCTTTGGTTTCGAACGGAATCCCGATGGGCCGGCGCAAGCGGATCGCATTGATCGCCCACGACAATCGCAAACGCGATCTCCTGGAATGGGCTCAGTTCAACCGTGGAACGCTGGCTTTGCACGAGCTGTTCGCCACCGGCACGACCGGAACGCTGCTCGAGTCGCAGCTCGGGCTGGAGATGAACTTGTTCCTGAGCGGACCCCTGGGCGGCGACCAGCAGGTCGGTGCGGGGATCGCGGAGGGTCGGATCGACTTCGTGATCTTCTTCTGGGACCCGCTGGAGCCGCATCCTCACGACGTCGACGTGAAGGCGCTGCTGCGCATCGCCGTGGTCTACAACGTGCCGATCGCGTGCAACCGGGCCTCCGCCGACTTTATGCTGTCGAGCCCGCTGATGGCCGAGGAGTACGAGCGATTGCTCCCGAGCCGTGATCCGCTGGAGGAGGACGGGAGCAGCGAGGTCGAGGCCCCGCCGGAGCGCTCGCAACGGGGATAGCGTGAGAACGCGTGGCGTGCTGCCCGTGGCTCGGGGGCTGCTCGACGCGACCCGACGAATCGGCTAAACTGCGCCGCCGCAAGCGTTGGGAGGGATGGCCGAGTGGTTGAAGGCGCCGGTCTTGAAAACCGGAGAGCGATAGCTCCGTGGGTTCGAATCCTACTCCCTCCGCCAAACAGTGTTGGAGAGGTGGCCGAGTTGGCTGAAGGCAGCCGCCTGCTAAGCGGTTGATCGGGTAAAACCGGTCCGGAGGTTCGAATCCTCTCCTCTCCGCCAGCGTACACGTCGCGCAAGGCGCGCCCTTAGCTCAATTGGATAGAGCGTCTGACTACGGATCAGAAGGTTGCGGGTTCAAATCCTGCAGGGCGCGCCAAGTTACGCGGGTGGCTTCGGTCGCTGTGCCGTGATGTGAGCGGCAACTGCCTTCAGTTCTGACGCGAGAGTTTTTCGACAGCCGCGCTGAGATCGGCCTCGGACACGATGTCGTAGCGGTCGAAGACGGCCCGAGTCTTGTGGCCGGTCAACTGCATGGCGACCCGCTCTGGCACACCTGCGCGCACAAGATTCCGGACCGCCGTCCGACGCAGATCGTGGACGAGCTTCCCAGGCACCTTGGCAGTCTTGCAGGCGTTGGCCCAGGTCCGCTTGAACTCGCCGATCTGCTCGCCCTCGCGCCAGAACACCCAGGGGATGATCTTCCCGCGCTGGCGCTGAACGGCCAGGGTCCGCTCCATCTGCGCGACGATCAGCGCCCCCAAGCGGGGGTGCTTGGCAAACGGGAAGGTGCGACCCTCGTCCTTCTTGGTGGTCCCGGGATCGAGGCGTACGACGCAACCGGCCACGTCCACGTTGGCCCACTTGAGGTCGCAGATCTCGCCGATTCGCCAGCCCGTGATGTAGGCAAACTCGATCGGGGGTCGCAGGTCTTCGGGAAGAGTTGCAAGGACGCGGGTGATCTCGTCGGGCTCGAAGAAGCCTTTCCGAACGTTCCGCACCTTGATGGTGGGAAGCGGGGGCATGGTGGTCAGCATGTTCGCCTTGATCGCGAGCTTGAACATGCGGCC
>QHRS01000136.1 GCA_003221435.1 Candidatus Rokuibacteriota bacterium | reverse complement strand
CGAGGCGTTCGAGACCGCGGTCGGCCCGGGCGCAAGCCCCGACGTGCGATCTCGCTCGCTCGCAGGCCGAGCGCTCGCCCACGAGAAGCTCCTGCACTGGACCGAAGCCTTGAATCTGTACCGCGAGGTGGTGGCCGCCAGCCCCGATGCGGAGCTCAGGCGGTGGGCCGGCGAGTCGGTGCTCGCGCTCGGCAAGGCGCATCTGGCTCGAGGGGAGCTCCGGCCGGCGCTGGAGGCGTTCCGGCGCGCGCGAGAGCTCACGCCGCCACCCGGACAGTCGCAGGAAGCCAGGTTCTGGGAGGCCGAAGCGCTGGCCCGGCTCAAGCGCGGGGACGAGGCGCGAGTCGCCTTCGACGCCGTGCTGGCCGCTGATGCCGCCTCGCCCTTCGCTCCCGACGCCGTCTACGGGCTGGCGTCGCTCGCGCTCGAGCAGAGGCGGCCCCTGCCCGCCGTCGCGCGCTTCCGAGAGCTGCTCCTGGTCTGGCCCGACTCACCGCGCGTCCCCGACGCGACCTTCGCGCTGGCGCGCACGCTGATGGATCTCGGTCGCTACCAGGAGGCCGGGCCGCTGCTCCAGAGGTTCGTGGAGCACCATCCCCGGCACCCCAGGGCGGCGGATGCCCGGTATCTACTGGGACAGGGGGCCCTCGAGCAGAAGAAGTATCGCGAGGCCGTCGTCCTCGCACGGGCGGCGGCGCGGAGCGAGGACCCGGACACGCGGACGAGAGCGGCGCTCGTCATCGGCGAGGCCGAGCTCAACCTGGGGCGCTATGCGGCGGCGCTCCAGTCCTTCGAGGCTGCGGCCGGTCCCGGCGCCGAGCGCGAGGTTCGATCGCGCGCGCTCGCGGGCCGGGGGCTCGCCTGCGAGAAGCTGCGGCGTTGGCCGGAGGCCCTCCGGCTCTATCAGGAGGTCGTGACCAGTAGCCATGACGCCGAACTCAGGCAGTGGGCGCAAGATCGTGCCCTGGCCATGAAGGCGCCGGGGACGCCGGCGCAGAAGCGGCCCACGACGAACCCCTTGTAGCGCGCGCTTCACTATCGAGGCCGCTTTCGGCCGAGCCGACGCCACACCCGCGCTCGAGGTGACTTTGGAGGTGCCGGCGTTTGCGCCCTGACGCACGTGGTTCGTCCGCGCTCAGTACGCGTTCTCGCTCCTGAGCCCCTTCCAGAGTGTCCGCACGAGAATCTTGAGGTCGAACAGGAGCGACCAACGCTCGATGTAGTACAGGTCACACTCGATCCGCCGCTGGAGCGAGGTGTCGCCCCGCCACCCGTTGACCTGCGCCCATCCTGTCATCCCCGCCTTCACCTTGTGACGGAGCATGTAGCCGGGGATCCGCGTCCGGAACTCCCGGACGAACTCGGGCCGCTCGGGTCTCGGGCCGACGAGGCTCATCTCACCGCGGAGCACGTTGAATAGCTGCGGCAGCTCATCGAAGCTCCAGCCCCGCAGGAACCCGCCGAGGGCCGTCCGGCGGGGATCATCCGGGCGCGCCCACACGGGTCCGGTCGCGGCCTCGGCGTCGACGCGCATCGTCCTGAACTTCAGCATGTTGAATCGGCGGCCGTCGAGCCCCATCCGCTGCTGCCGGAAGAACACGGGACCCGGCGACGTCAGCTTCACCGCGAGGGCGATCAGCAGCATCAGCGGCGAGACGACCAGGAGGGTGCAGCCGCCGACGCCGAGATCGAACGCGCGCTTGAGGACCCGGTTCCACCCGTAGAGCGGCGACTCGCGCAGGTGGATGAACGGGATGCCCTCGAACTCCTCGATTCCGCCGCGCAGCGACGCGAGCCCGACGAGGTCGGGCACGAGGTGGATCGTCACCGGATCGTCGCCGATCTGGCCAAGGACGTCGGCGAGCCGTCCGGACTCCGCATGCGGCAACGCGACGATCACGATGTCGATCTGCAGCCGGTCGAGCACCGCCCGTAGATCTTCGAAGGCGCCGAGCCGCTCGACCTCCATCCGGCCGCGTTCCTGCTTGTCCCCCACCAGCCCCACCACGCGGATGCCGACGTCGGGACGGCGCCCGAGCATCGCCAGCACCTCGCCCGCCGCCTCCCCGCCCCCGACCAGCAGGGCCTGGCGCAGGTTGTAGCCGCGGCGGCGCGCGATGCGCAGCCCCTCGCGGAAGACGCCGCGGGCGAAGCTCGCCGCCACGATCGAGAGAACCCAGAAGTACATGATCACGACGCGCGAGTACTGGTAGCCGTGGAAGGCGAACGTCATCACCGCCACCAGCACGAGGACGCCGAGCGTGGACGCCTTGGCAATGTCCACCCACTCGGAGACATACGAGCCGAGCCGTCGGGGCCGGTAGAGCCCGAACACCCGGAACGCGACTCCCCACACGACGAGGATCGGCAGGAGCTGGAGGAGATAGTCGCGGAGGGGCGGAACCTCGGGAGCGACGAGCGGCGGACCCACTCCGTAGAAGCGGAGCCCGTAGGCTGCGAGCCAGCAGAGCGCGACCAGGCAGAGGTCGGCGGCGAGCATCAGGTGTTCGAAGAGGCGCGAGTCGGCCTTCAGCACACGCGGGCTTCCGCCAGGGCCCGGTCGACGTACCGGGCGATGCGCTCCTTGAAGACGGGCCGGTCGAACCCCTCGGCCCGCCTCCGCAGCGACTTCGGCTCGAAGCGATGGGCGTTCGCCTCGAACCGGCGGATGGCGGCCGCGAGCGCCTCGGGCGTCTGCTCGTCGAAGAGGAGCCCGGTGGGCGGTTCGTCCGCCGTATCGAGCGATACGACCGTTTCGAGCGCGCCGCCGCGCCCGAGAGCGATCACGGGCCGCCCCGCCGCCATCGCCTCGAGCGGAACGATCCCGAAGTCCTCGATCGCCGGGAAGAGCACGGCCCGGCACCGGCCGTACAGTTCCGCCACCTCGGCGTCGCTCCGCCAGCCGAGCACGTCGACGGCGGGACCCGCGAGGCGCCTGATCCGCGCCTCCTCAGGGCCCGACCCCACGACGACCAGCCGAGCGCCGAGACGGTTGGCCGCAACCACCGCCAGGTCGACGCGCTTGTACGGCGTCAGCGCGGAGACGATCAGATAGAACTCGCCGGGCTCGTCCGCGACGCGAAAGCGGGAGACGTCGACCGGCGGGTAGATCACCTCGGCGCTCCGCCCGTAGCAGCGCTCGATCCGGCGGGCGACGTGCCGCGAGATCGCGACGAAGCGGCCCACGCGAGCGCTCGTCCGGCGGTCCCAGCGCCGGAGCGCGGCGGCGACCGGGGGCATCAGGAGCCGCGCGGGCACGGACGCGCGCGGGCCGAAGTAGTCGTCATAGAGGTCCCAGACGTACCGCATAGGCGTGAAGCAGTAGCAGATGTGGAGCGCGCCGCGGCGCGGGCGCGCTGCCTTCGCGACGCAGTGGCTCGAGGAGAGAACGAGGTCGTAGGCCGAGAGGTCGAAGCGCGCGACCGCGGCCGGAAAGAGCGGGAGGTAGTGGCGATACCGCCGGGCCGCGTCCGGCAGCCGCGCGACGAACGACGTCACGATCCGCCGCCGCTCGATCGTCGGCGACACGCTCCCCGGAACGTGGAGCAGCGTGTAGAGGTCGGCGTCGGGGAAGAGCTCGCAGAACACCTCGAGGCAGCGCTCCCCGCCCCGCATCCCGGTCAACCAGTCGTGGACCAGGGCGACTTGCATTGGTAGAACGCTGGCGCGGCACCCGCTCAGCGGGCCCGGCTCCAGGATCCCCCTTTCAAACCGTGCGTGCCCTGCAGCTTTCCTCCGGCCCAGTATAGCAGCCGCGCATTTCCCGACGGCGCTCGGGATGGTATCGTGCCAGGGGAGCCCGGGGGTCTCTGGAGGACCTACGAGAGCCACGTGACACGGATTCTCTTCCGGCCGATCGTCGGGGGCATCACACGACTCGTGTCGTACCCGACTCGTCGAGAGAACGGCACCCGCCGGGAAATGCTCCCCTTCCTGAGGAAGGCCATCATCTTTCTCGCTCTTCTTGTCCTCCTCCTTCTTTTTCCGGCAGTCTTCGTCTTTATGTCGCCAGGTCTCTTCTTGATCCACGGCGCCACCGAACACCTCTTCCCGAAGGACGACCTCCTGAGGCGGACGGGAAACACGGTGATCCTTTCGTTTGCCTTCTGGGTCTTCAGCTACTGGCTCACGATGCTCATCCCTCTCTCGCTGACGCGACTCTTCTATCTCACGAACATCGTTTTTTCGTTCTGGTTCGCCAGCACCCTTCATCGGCCTCGGCCGAAGGTCGCCCTCTGGGATCGGGGGAATGCCGTACTCCTCTCGCTCTTTCTCTTCGTCTGCGCCGTGCGATTCATCCCTCTGTTTGACCGCATCACGGGATCCGTCGGAGATATGACCCAGCATCTCTACATGGCCAGACTCATCACGATTCACAACACGTATTCGGATTCTTACCTACCGCTGCTCCCCTTCAGACATTTCGGCGAGTATCCTCTCGGCTTCCACACCCTTGCGGCCCTCCTGTCCCAATTGACCTCGTTCCCCCTTTACCGCGTGACGACTTTCTTGAGCTCAGCCATCTATGTCCTGATCCATCTCGGCCTCTATCAACTGCTCACTCGGCATTTCCCGAAGATTCTCTCGCTCGCCGTGTCAAGCGTCGTGCTCCTCCTCTCCCACTATCCGCAGTTCTTGAACCAGTGGGGTTCGAGCCCCACGGCACTCTCCGCATGCTTCCTGTTTTTTGCCTACGATTACTTGAGTGCCAAACAGGCCCCGGCCTCAGCTTCATTTGTGGAAGACACCGGAATCGCGCTGGTCCTGGCCGGAGGACTTCTCTCGCACCTCATTCCGCCCATCGGCTTTCTCTTCTATTTTCCCACCCACGCTCTCATTCAGTGCGCGCGCGGGAGAGAGCAGGCCACGGCGCTATTGAGGAACCACTGGCGGGTGGTGTTGCTCTCGGCCTCCTTCATCACTCCCTTCCTTCTCAACTTCGACTTTTCGGTGTTCGCCCGTTCTGCGCCTGCCATCACCGTTCACCACACCGACAGCTTCGCCAAGGTTTTTGATTCTCCTCACCTTGCCGCTCCTCGAGTCGTCATCGAGACTCTTGGATTTCTCGCCGTCTTCGCATTCCTCCTGGGGCCGACCATGGTTTTACTTCTGTCAGGTAGCGCGCTTTATTGTGTGCTCAGAAGGATGCAGGGCTCCGATTCGGCCAGAACGCATGTCGCGGAGTTCGGGGGCGCTCTCGGCATATTTTGCGTCTTACTCATTCTGGTTCGATTGCAGCTGACGCCCTTCTCTCATCTTCTGCAGACCGAGAGAATCCATTATTTGCTCCTCATCCCGGCGTCCCTGGTTTTGGCGGTGTTCTGTCACACCGTTTTGCCTAAGATCCATCTACATGTCGTGGCAGCCTTGTTGCTCTGTTTCAGCGGCCTTGTGGCTTGGAATGTGTTCGATCACAGGGAAAGGCATTTCGAATCCCATTACGGCACGTTCAAACACTTAAGGGACGCCGGTCTGGGGAGTCTTCTCGCCTACGGCTTTGACAAGGCCAACGCCTCCGTCACGGAATGGGACTTGCGAGCCTTTGAATGGGTCAGGCGCTTTGTGGAGAAAGATGCCATCTTCCTTACCAACTACGGAGACGGAGGAGGACTGATCGCGTCCATCGGGGAAAGGCAGATCTGGGCCCCTCACGGAATGGAGATCTGGCACGGCGCGGAACTCCGCCAGTGGCAGTCCACGAATCGGCCAACCCACGTCTATATCGGGAGAATTCCCAACCCTAGATATCCAACGGAGTTTACGCGAGAAGAACTCCGGAAACAGCCGGAGAAATACAGGCTCATCTACGACGTTGAACAGTGTTCCGTTTTTAAAATTGAAGACGGCCGGTCCCGAGGGTCAGCTCTTGGGACCGGTCATCCTCGCGCGACCACTTCGGCCAGCACCGCCTGAACGGCTCGCGCGGTCTTCTCCCACGAGAAGAGCCGGGCGCGAGCCAGCCCCCGCTCACGGAGCTCGCGGGCCAGCCCCTCGTCGGCGAACAGGCGGGTGATGGCGGCGGCGAGGGCACCGGTGTCCAGGGGATCCACCAGGAGCGCCGCATCGCCCACCACCTCGGGCAGCGAGGAGGTCCGCGACGTCACCACGGGAGTGCCGCACGCCATCGCCTCGAGCGCAGGCAGGCCGAATCCCTCGTAGAGGGACGGCAGCAGCAGCATCCGCGCTGCTCGGTAGAGGCCCACCAGCCCGTCCTCGCTCTCGTAGGGCTGCCAGTCGACCCGGGGCCCGAGGCCGAGCGCCGCGATCCGCTCGCGAAGCGCCGCCACGTGCGCGGGGTGACCCGATCCCCGGATGACGAGCGTGCCCTCCGCGCTCTTGGCAAACGCCTCCACGAGCCGCAGGAGGTTCTTGTGCGGCATCACGTTGCCGACGAACAGCGCGTACGGCTCGCGGCCAGCGCCCCGGTCGTGGGTCTCGGGGAAGAAGCGCCCGGTGTCGTACCCGAGGAGGACCACGCGAACCTTCTCGGGCGGCACCCGGTAGAAGGAGAGGATGTCCTGCCTCGTGCTCTCTGAGCTCACGATCACGGCGCGCGAGTGCCGGAGCACCGCGGGGACGTAGTAGCGGAAGTAGGACTGCTGCCGCGGGTACTCGGGCGGGTAATGCAGCGGCAGCAGGTCGTGCACCACCGTCGCCTGAGGGACGGGCGGCCACAGCAGTCCCTCCGGCATCGCGTTCAGGAGCGCGGCCGGGCGGTCCCGCCGGACCGCCCGCCGCAGCCCGGTCTGCGTCCACAGGAGGCGCGAGAGGTGCCCGAGGGCGCCGCGCTCGGGCCGCACGGCCGCCGGCGTCGCTCGAACCTCCGCACCAGGAGCCCGAATCATGTCCGGTCGCGACGTGTAGACGATCAATCGCTCGCCGAGCTTCTCCAGCGCACTGATGATGTTGACCGCGTAGAGGCCGAGCCCGGTCGGCTGCTCGCCCAGTATGGCGGCGTTCACGCCGATGCGGCCGGGGAGGCTCACGGGCGGCGGCCCGCCTGGCGCTCGCGGGCGTGGTAGCGGTCCAGCAGCACGGTCACGATCGGCTCCATCGGACGTGGCCCGCTCAGATCGCCGTGACATCGGCGGCCAAGATCCGATGGGCGACCACCGCGTTCCGGAGGGGGACGTAGTAGCGCACCCGCCAGAACCCGCGCTCGCTAGCCCATCGAAGGGGGCCTCGGCGGCCCCCTCCGAGCCTCCCCCAGGGACCGATGGCGCCGGCAAAGCCGGCGCTCGAACTCGGGTTCTCCGACACGCCGCTAGGCTTCCGTTCCGTCGAGTGCGCCGCCCGCCCGGGGGAACAGAAGATCGCGGAAGCCGACCGGGGAGGCCGCCTCGAAGCCCGCCGCCAGGAGCACCACGGTCCCGGCCGCCGCCGCGACGACGCTCACCTGCTTGATGGCC
>QHRS01000130.1:5719-14174 GCA_003221435.1 Candidatus Rokuibacteriota bacterium | reverse complement strand
CGCGAGTCATATCTATTGCGTGATGCAAGGGGCCGTCGGTCTTTCTCTGCTAGGCCGCGAAGGTCGCTTTGTCCAGCTGGCGTTGCTGACGCGAGGCGACTTCTTTGGCGAGACCGCGCTGGTGCGCAACTGGCGGCGCGTGAGCCAGGCTACGGCCCTTCAGGACTCTCGTGTGGGACAGATCGACGCTCGGACGCTCATCACGGAAGTGTGCGGTTTGCCGTGGGAGATGTTTACCGGTCTGACACAGACGGTGCTAAAGCCGCTGTTCCTGGTTTCGCTCCGGCGGTCGCTGTTTCTGGTGGAAGAGCTTGCCGAGCGGGTGGCTCTGGCACTCTGGGAGTATGTCGGTCACCCAGAAGCCAGACGAGCGAGCGGGTTGCTCCCGTCGAGCCTTACACATGAGCACCTTGCCGCCATGGTGGGTGCCTCGCGGCCGCGGGTGTCGCTGGCCCTGAAGCGGCTGGAACGTGAAGGGGTCATTCTTCGGAAAGGGAAACAGATCCGGGTTCAAGAGAAGCGGTTGCGTGCGCACTTGGAGCGGAACTATGAGTTTCTCCTCTGATCTGTGTGAATTGACGAAGGAGGGCGTGGAAAGGTGCCACCTCAGCGTCGTCGCTGGCGTGGCTCGCGTCCTTACTGGACGCGGAGCCGGGGATCGAGGGTGTCGCGGAGGCCGTCGCCCAGCAGGTTCAGGCTCAGCCCGGCGAGGGTGAGGGCCAGGCCCGGGAAGAGGCTCACCCAGAACGCCTCGCGGATCACGTTCTTGCCGCTCGCGATCACGTTTCCCCACGACGGCACGTAGGGCGGCACGCCGACACCGAGGAAGCCCAGGATCGCTTCGGCCAGGATGGCGTAGGCGAAGATGAAGCTCGCCTGCACGAGCAGGGGCGCCAGACAGTTCGGCAGGATGTGCCGGAACGCGATCGCGGGATCGCCGCGGCCCAACGCGCGAGCCGCCTGGACGTAATCCAGTTCCCGGATGGTGAGGACGGTGCTGCGGATCAGCATGGCGGTCCGCGGCAGATAGACCACCGACAGCGCGAAGATCACGTTCCACACCCCCGGACCGCGCGCGGCCATGAGCGCGATCGCCAGCAGGATGGCCGGGAAGGCCATCAGGCCGTCCATGAATCGCATCAGGATAAGGTCGAGGCGGCGGTAGTAGCCCGCGAGCAGACCCGTCACGATCCCGCCGAGCGACGTGAGCAGCATCGTCGTCGCCCCGACCAGCAGCGAGATCTGACTGCCGTGCACGACGAGGCTGTAGACGTCGCGCCCGAACTCGTCCGTCCCCAGGTAGTGTTCGGCGCTCGGCGGCTTCAACCGATTCGCGGGGAAGAGTCTCGTCGGACTGTGCGTCGAGATGACGTCGGCGAAGAGCGCGGCCAGCACCAGGACCAGCAGGATGAGCGCGCCCGTGACGACGTTCCGGTTCCGGCTGATGCGGCGGAGCCACGTCGAGCGGAGGGCCTCCGTGAGCGGGGAGACCGCCTCGGCACTCCCGGCGACGGCGCCGTCGACGGCCGCCTCAGTCATACCGGATCCGCGGGTCGATGAAGGCGTAGAGGAGATCCACGGTCAGATTGATCAGGACGTACGCCGCCGCGGTCACCAGAACCACGCCCTGCACGACCGGATAGTCGCGACGCATGATGGCCGAGACGATTAGGCGGCCCAGGCCGGGGATGTTGAAGACGATCTCGGTGACGACGGCGCCGCCGATCAGGATCGCCATCGTGATGCCGATCACCGTGATGACCGGAACGAGCGCGTTCCGGAAGGCGTGCCCGCAGATGGTCGCGCCTTGAGACAGGCCCTTTGCCCGCGCCGTCCGGATGTAATCCTGCTGGAGCACCTCCAGCATGCACGACCGGCTGATCCGTGCGATCAGCGCCGACTGGTTGAACCCGAGCGAGACCGCCGGCAGCACCATGTAGCGGAGGGCCGCCGCGGGCTCCACGAGGAACGAGGTGTATCCGGCGGCCGGCAGCCAGCCCAGGCGCACGGCGAAGAGGTAGATGAAGTTGAGGCTCAACCAGAAACCCGGGATGCAGACCCCCAGCAGCGCGCCCAGCATCAGCGCGCGGTCCCACACGGAACCGCGGTAGGCCGCCGCGATGATCCCGGACGGCACGCCGATCATCACGGCGACCAGCAGCGCGCAGGCGGTCAACACGAGCGTCGGCTCGGCGCGCTCGAGGAGCGCCACGGTGACCGGACGGTCGAGAAAGTACGACCGGCCCAGGTCTCCCCGCAGAACCCGCCCGTAGAACTTGAAGAGCTGCTCGTACAGCGGGCGGTCGAGGCCTAGGGACTGGCGGGTCGCCTGGATCTGAGCGAGCGTCGCATCGGGTCCGAGCATCACGCTGACGGGATCCCCGGGGATCAGGTGGATGAGGAGAAAGACGATGGTGAGGACCACCAGCATCACGGGAAGGAGCGCCAGGACTCGGCGGATGAGATACGCGGTCATCGGATGCGGCGCGGGGGCCTCGGAACGGACCGGTGCGGCCGGCTCAACGGGTCACTTGTCCAGCCACACGTTGTAGAAGCGGATCCGCTCGGTCTTCTCGTTGAAGCCCTTCACCGTCGTCCGCGCGGCGCGCAGGCCGAAGAGGTCGCCGTAGCGGATGACGGGGACCTTCTCGTAGAACTGCCTGGTCTGGCGCACCCACAGGGCGAAGCGCTTCTTCGGATCGATCTCGCGCGCCAGCTCGTCCTGTAGCTTCAGAATGTCCTCGTCGCACGTCCACCCCGGCCAGATGCAGGTGAGATAGACGTGGTGGGTCGGGTCGAAGAAGTTCCCTATCCCGGTCGTGAAGGCATCGTAGGCCTTGGAATTGTTCCGCCGCTGCACGAGGGTCGACCAGTCCATGACCTGGAGGTCGATGGTGAACCCGACGTCCTCGAGCTGCTGCTTCGTGAGCAGGGCGAAGTCGTACATCCACTTATACTCCTGCGTGGTCATGAAGCGGATCGGCTCTCCGGTGTATCCGGCTTCCCGCAGGAGCCGCCGCGCCTTGTCCTTGTTGTGCTCGTTCCAGGGCAGCCCGGTGATCGTGGTATGCCAGGCCGGGACCTCCGCGAAGGCGAGGCTCGAGTCCATCCGGTAGAACTCGGGCTTGCCGCCGGCCACATTCTTCATGATCGGCTCGACGTCGATCGCGGCCTGCCAGGCCTGGCGGAGCTTCTGGTTCGTCATCAGGCCCTCCTTCTTGTTGAGGACCGCGACGAGCCAGTAGTACGGCGTCCCGATGATCGGGCGCGCGTTGGGAGTTCCCTTGAGCCGCTCGTAGGCGTCGAGGTTCAGGTCGTCGGCGAAATCCAGCTCGCCGGTCTCCACCTGGGCCACCCGGGTGGCCACGTCCGGCACCGGGATCCAGCGGATCTCGTCGACATAGGCGGTCTTGCCGCCGCCATACCCGCTCGCCTTCTCGTTCCTGGATTTGTAATCGTCGAAGCGGACCATCCGGATGTACTGGTCCGGCTTCCACTCGGCGAGCTTGAAGGGACCGGTCCCGATGTACTCGGTGATCTTGGTCTGGGGCGGAAACCTCTCGGCGATTTCCTTCGGGTAGATGGCGCCGAAGTTGTTCGGGACCGCGAGGGAGATCAGCACGATCCCCACCCGCTCCTTCAACTTCATCTCCACCGTGTACGGGTCCACGGCGCGGAAGTCGGCCACCTTGGCGAACAGGATCCTTCCGTACACCGACTGCTTGCCCCAGCGGGTGAGCGACGCCACCACGTCCTCGGACGTCATCTCCTTGCCGTTGTGGAACTTGATCCCCTGACGGAGCTTGAAGGTGTAGGTCAGCCCATCCCTGCTGACGGTGTGGCTCTCGGCCAGCATCGGTATCGGTCGGTTGGCCTCGTCGAGGCTGTAGAGGCCCTCGTAGATGTGATTGGTCAGCGTCTCGGTGATGCTGGCGGTCGTCCAGTGGGCGTCGAGGGCAGGCGGCTCGCCGAGGTTGCCGACCCGGAGGAGGCCGCCTTTCTTCGGCGTATCGGCGGCCGACGCCGCCCCGGCGCCGATCAGCCCCACCGCCAGGAACGCCGCCACCACTGTTCGGAAGAGGCCGCTTCGGTCCATCTCCACCTCCGGCTTCAAGTTCGCACTAGACGAGTGTGGGCAGAATTTCTGCCGACATCTCCCGCTTGTCAAGGGGACAACGCCGGCTTCGGGAGCCGTGGTATGATTCAGCCCGATCGACGGACAGGCGGGCCGGTACATGCCGACACCCACGGGGATTCCGCTTGAGCGCTCCGGGCATCTTCCGGCCTTGGTCGCTGTCTTGCGCGCAGGTCTTCTCTGTCATCACAACTCTAGGCGCCGGCCCGACCGTGTCCGGCGCGACGCGGGGAGCTAAAGCCATGGATGTGACGCGCCGTGATTTCTTCCGGTTGTCGGCGAGCGCGGCGGCCGGCACCGCGGTGGGCGGTCTTGCCGGGCTCGGCGCCGACCTGGGCCCCGCCGTCGCGCGGGCGCAGGAGCTTCGGATCAAGGATGCCAAGACGGTCCCGAGCGTCTGCCCGTACTGCGCCGTCGGCTGCGGCACGCTGATCCACACGGTCGAGGGCCAGATCGTCAACATCGAAGGCAACCCGAAGAGCCCGGTCAACGAGG
This sequence comes from Candidatus Rokuibacteriota bacterium, assembly GCA_003221435.1. GTDB lineage: Bacteria > Methylomirabilota > Methylomirabilia > Rokubacteriales > CSP1-6 > AR9. Next base: position 9,544 of record QHRS01000130.1, on the reverse strand, counting down.
CCGCGATCTACCAGCTCCACATCAATCCCAACCGCGCCACCAAGGTCCTCCGCCGCGGCCCCGGCGCCACGCAGTGGGAGGTGTGGGGCCTCGAGCAGGCGATGGACCGCGTGGCCGAGCTGGTGGAGAAGACGCGTAACGAGACGTTCGTCGAGCGCACCGCCGACGGCCGGCCCCTCAACCACACGCTGGCGATCTTCTCACTCGGCGGCGCCACGATGGACAACGAATGGAACCACATCCAGCAGAAGCTGATGCGCGGCCTGGGTGTGGTGGCCATCGAGAATCAGGCCAGGATCTGACACAGCTCGAGCGTCCCCGGTCTGGGGGTGCGACTCGGACGTGGCGCCGCGACGACCTTTCCCAGGAATCTGGTCGAGTCCGACTGTATCGTCATCGAGGGCTCCAACATGGCGGAATGCCACCCGGTGGCGTTCCGCTGGGTGATGCAGGCCAAGCTCAAGGGCGCAAAAGTCATCCACGTCGACCCGCGCTTCACCCGCACGAGCGCCATGGCGGACATCCACGCGCCGATCCGCGCGGGCAGTGACATCGCGTTCCTCGGCGGGCTGATCCGCTACGCGATCGAGCACGAGAAGTACTTCAGGGAGTACGTCGTCAACTACACCAACGCCGCGACGCTCGTGCGCGAGGATTTCAAGGACACGGAGGATCTCAAGGGCGTCTTCTCCGGTCTCATGGATTACACGGGCGACCCGCTGAACGGCTTCGTCGGCCAGTACAACCCCGAGACCTGGCAGTACCAGCGGGAGGCGGATGGCGCCGCGCCCGCGCCGGCGCCCGCGGGAGGGTCGTTCGAGAGCCTGGTGCGGGCGAACCTGAAGCCGGCGCCCGTCCGGGACCCCACGCTCCAGCACCCGCGGACGGTGTTCCAGATCCTGAAGCGCCATTTCAGCCGCTACACCCCGGCGATGGTGGAGCGGGTCACCGGCTGCCCCAAGGAGACCTTCCTGAAGGTCGCCGAGGCGGTCACCGCCAACTCGGGCCCGGACAAGACCACGGCGTTCTGCTACGCCGTCGGCTGGACGCAGCACACGTACGGTCCCCAGGTGATCTCCTGCTGCGCGCTGCTGCAACTGCTGCTCGGCAACGTCGGGCGGCCGGGCGGCGGCGTGCTGGCGCTCCGCGGCCACGCCACGATCCAGGGCTCCACCGACGTGCCCACGCTGTACCACAGTATCCACGGCTACATGGGCGCGCCGTCGATCCTGAAGAAGCACGAGACGCTCGCCGACTATCTGAAGGCGGAGACGCCGGCGACGAGCTACTGGGCCAACATGCCCAAGTTCATGGTGTCGTACCTGAAGTCCATGTACGGCGCGGCGGCGACCAGGGACAACGACTTCGGCTACGCGTGGCACCCGCGGATCAGCGGGGATCACTCGCACATGCCGATGATGATCGCGATGGCGGACGGCAAGGTCAAAGGCATGTTCGCGATGGGCCAGAATCCGGCCGTCGGCGGCCAGAATGCCCGCCTGCAGCGCCGGGCGCTCTCGAAGCTCGACTGGCTCGTGGTGAAGGACAACTTCGAGACCGAGACCGCGGCGTTCTGGTACAACTCGCCGGAGGTCAAGGGCGGGGAGCTCCGCACCGAGGACATCAGGACCGAGGTCTTCTTCTTTCCCTCGGCGCAGGTGGGGGAATCCGACGGGAGCTTCACCAACACCCAGCGGCTGATCCAGTGGCACCACAAGGCCGCCGATCCCCCGGGCGACTGCCGGTCGGACATCTGGTTCACGTACCATCTCGGCAAGCGACTGAAGAAGCTCTACGCCCCGAGCACGCTGCCGCGCGACGAGGGCGTGAAGGCCCTCACCTGGGACTACGATCGCGACACGCCGCCGGCGGACTCGCGCATCAAGGACGAGCCGGACGCCCGCAAGATCCTGAAAGAGATCAATGGCTACGACACCGCGACAGGCGCGCACCTGCCGAACTTCGCCGCCCTCAAAGACGACGGGTCCACGACGGCCGCCTCCTGGATTTACTGCGGCGTGTTCCCCGCGCCGGACCAGAACCGCGCCGCCAGCCAGAACCCCGATCCGCCGGGCGGCGTGGGCACGCACCTCGGCTGGGGCTACTCGTGGCCCGCGAACCGACGCATCATGTACAACCGCGCCTCCGCCCGCCCGGACGGCAAGCCCTGGAGCGAGCGGAAAAAGTACGTCTGGTGGGACGGGCAGAAGCAGGAGTGGACGGGGTACGACATTCCCGATTTTCCCGTGAAGAAAGCCCCGAGCGCGCCCGCCAGGGCCGACGGGATCGGTCTCGACGCGCACTCCGGGACAGACCCGTTCATCATGAAGGCCGACGGCAAAGGCTGGCTCTTCGCGCCCGCAGGGCTCATCGACGGGCCGCTGCCGACCCACTACGAGCCGATCGAGTCGCCGGTGCAGAACCCGCTCTACAAGCAGCAGGCGAGCCCGGTGCTCAAGTACTGGAAGCGTGAGGACAATCAGCTCGCAGCGGTCGGCGACTCGCGCTACCCGCACGTGCTGACCACGTATCGGCTGACCGAGCATCATCTCACGGGCGTCATGAGCCGGTGGCTCCCGTGGCTGGCCGAGCTGCAGCCGGAGCTGTTCGTGGAGCTCTCCCCCGAGCTGGCCGAGCCGAAAGGGATCAACAACCTCGACTGGGTCCGGATCAGCACACCACGCGGCTCGACGCGCGCCAGGGCGCTGGTGACCCGTCGCATGCGTCCCCTCACGATCAACGGCGAGACGGTGCATCGTCGGTGATCCCAACGTGTCGATCCACGAAGGCAAGGCCTTCGTGTGCAACGTGGAGCGCCTCCCAGCGGGGCTTCGCCTCTCTATGGAGCGAGAGGGCTACGCCCCCTCGGACTCCCCGGCCGACGGTCGTCGCGCGCCTGAGGCGCGCTCCTCCCTGCCTCCCCCCGGACAGGATGGCGCGGGCGGAGCCCGCGCTCGAACGGGAGAAGCGTGATGGCAGAGCCGATGGGGTTCTTCACCGATACGACGGTCTGCATCGGCTGCAAGGCGTGCGAGGTCGCCTGCAAGGAGTGGAACCAGCTCCCGTCGACCAATGGCGGCGCCAACACGCTGAGCGGCCAGAGCTACGACAACACCCGGCAGCTGGACGGCATCCACTGGCGCCACGTCAGGTTCATCGAGCAGTTCGACGCGGACCGCCACGACGGCCGCTGGCTCATGATGAGCGACGTCTGCAAGCACTGCGCCCACGCCTCGGATGCCTGCAACGGCTGCCGCGACTGCATCGGTGCGTGCCCCTTCGGGGTCATCGACATCAATCCGGTATCGGGCACCGCGCAGAAATGCACGCTCTGCTACGACCGGATGCAGGTCGGGCTCACGCCGGCCTGCGCCAAAGCGTGCCCGACGGAATCGATCAAGTTCGGCCCGCTCGAGGAGCTGCGCCGGAAGGCCAGGGGGCGCGTGGCGCAGCTGCACGAGCGCGGGCACACCGCCGCGTATCTCTACGGCGACGACGAGAAGATCCTCGGCGGGCTCAACTCGTTCTATCTGCTCGAGGACAAGCCGGAGGTCTACGGCTTGCCGGCCGATCCGAAGATGCCCTCGCGGAACCTCTTCCCGGCGTCGATGTTCTCGGGGCTCGGCGCGCTGATGGTGGGCCTCGTGGGACTGCTGAGCTTCCGCCAGCGCCGGATGGACGCGGTCGCGGGGCGGGACAATGTCTGACGCGTTCTTCACCGCGCCGCCTCACTGGCGGTGGCTCGTGATCCTCTACTTCTTCTTTGGCGGCCTGGCCGGCGGCAGCTACGTCATCGCCGCGATGGTGGACTTCTTCGGCGACGAG
>QHRS01000130.1:0-5606 GCA_003221435.1 Candidatus Rokuibacteriota bacterium | reverse complement strand
CCGATGTCGGTCGGGTCCTGGGCCCTCGCGCTCTTCGGCGCCTTCGCGTTCCTGTCCTTCGTGGGGGCGCTCGGCGAGTCCGGCCGGCCGGGCTTGGCGCCGCTGGTGGTGCTGCGGCGCGGCGTGCTGGGCGAGGTGATCACGGTGCTGGGCGGGCTCCTCGGGTTCTTCCTCGCCGGGTACACGGGCGTGCTGCTGGCGGTGACGAATCGCCCGATCTGGTCCGACACGCCGCTGCTCGGCGTGCTGTTTCTAGTTTCGGCGGCCTCGATCTCGGCTGCGGCGCTGATTCTGCTCGGTCTCCGGCGTGGCATCCCGGCATACTCGCTCTCCTGGCTCGAGCGGATTGACGGCTGGCTGATGCTGCTCGAGCTACTGGTCCTGATCGCCTTCGTCGTCTCGCTCGGGCCGGTGGCGCGCGTCTGGCTGCGCGCGTGGGGGGCGTTGCTGGTCGTCGGCGTCGTCTTCGTCGGCATCCTGCTCCCGCTCGCGCTCCGCTGGCGCCGGTGGCTGCCCGGCCGGCTGACCGCGCCGACCGCCGCGCTCCTGGTGCTCGTCGGCGGGTTCATCCTGCGCGTGGTCATCGTGCTGTCCTCTGAGTCCGCGTGAGCACCGACACCGCGCGACTCGTTCTTCTGGCGCTCGCGATGGTGGGCGCGGTCGGTTGTTCGAGCCCCGAGGCGACGCGATCGCGCGGTGGCGGCCCGGGCGGCGACGTAGGCAACCACGGCGCTGTCGTGCAGATGCATGAAGGAGCGCAGCCGTTCTATGGAACGCCGCTCAAGGCCGCGGGTCGCTAGAAGATCGAAGGGGGCCTCGACAGCCCCCTCCGAACCTCCCCCAGAAGCGGACTGCGCCGGCAAAGCCGGCGCTCGAAGCGGGTTACTGCGATAGGCCGCTAGAGGCGGCCGCGGGCCTCCATGAAGGTCTCTGAAGACGTACGCCAGCGCCTGGACGCCCTGGCCCTCGTGACCCCGGAGTGGCGCGGCTGGCTCACCCTCCTTCAAGAAGCCCTGAATGAAGTCAATGCCCCCGCCTGGGACTCGGTCGAGCCCAGCCTCGATCAGAATCGCGAGCCGACGGCTCCGGCGCTTGCTGGAGCCCGGATTGCGCTCGAACCGTCCCTCGGGCGTGAATGGACGCGGCGGCTCCTCCAGATGGCAGGCCGAGCCGGCGGCGCTGGCGCAGCATCGCTCAGGGCGGCGGCTCAGCGACTCGACGGCCTCCGATTCCTCGAGGCTGCGGTCTGCGACGACCTGGACGCGGTGGCCGGGCTCGCCGCCGACTCGGGGACCGATGGGAAAGCGCTCGGCGCCCTCGTGGGCTTGGCAGCGATGCCGCTGCTCCAGGCGTGCCGCCGGCGCGTCGTGCGCGGGGTGGCGGAGGGCTGGTCGCGCGGCTACTGCGCCGTATGCGGCGCCTGGCCGACGCTGGCCGAGGTACGCGGCCTCGAGCGTACCATCAGGCTTCGATGCGGCCGCTGCGGGGGAGACTGGCGAATCGAGTGGCTCACCTGTCCGTACTGCGGCGTCGCCGACCACGAGCGGCTCGGGTCGCTCGTCTCGGACTCTCACGGAGAGACCCGCACGGTGCGGACCTGCGCCGAGTGCCGGGGATATTTCAAGACCGTCACGACGCTCGGGCCATGGCCGCCTGATCAAGTCTCGGTCGAGGATCTGGCGACGGTGGATCTCGATGTCGCGGCGCTGGAGCGCGGCTACGGGCGGCCCGGACGCCCCGGCTACGCGCTCGGCGCCAGCCTGGTCGAGGCGTCGTCAGGGCCGACCGCCGATCACAGGCGCACGTGGGGCGCCTTCGGCTGGTGGCGGTGAGCGCGCCAGGCGCGCAGCGTCCGCCGGGACGACCGCGCCCGGCCGAGTTCTGCCGTCAGCTTCTCGCCGCGCTCGAGGCCTCCGAGGGTCGCCAGCGGCGCCGGAAGCGCGACACCACGCCTGACTCCATCGGAACGGCCATCAAGCGTGACCTGCTCGAACGCGCGATCGAGGACGATCCCGCCTGGGAGACCTTCGAACACTGGCTCTACGCGCGGGCTCTCGCCGCCGGCGCCGCGAGCGGTGCCGTGCGCGCGATGGCGCTCAACATCCTGGAGGAGTGGCGACTGGCCGCCGCCTCACCGGCCCTCAGTCTGTGGCTCGAAGCGGGTGCCGCATCCGACGACGCCGGCCCCTGACCCTGCGCCAACCGAGCAAATCGGCTCATCTTCCTTGACCGGGTTGAGCCCGATGTGATACAAGTTCCCGTCGCGGGTTTCCCAGAACTCGCCTTTTCCACTTTGGTCCGTCGGGGGGTTCATGGCTCAAACCCTTGGCTTTGTTGGATTGGGCGTCATGGGACGGCCGATGGCCAAGCACCTCCTGAAGGCTGGTTATCCCCTTGTTGTTCACAATCGCAGCACAGGTCCCGTCGATGAGCTGGCCTCGGCCGGCGGGCGCCCTGCCGGCTCTCCGAAGGCCGTCGCCGAGCAGGTCGACATCCTGATCACGATGCTCCCGAACTCGCCCGACGTGGAGTTGGTCGCGCTCGGGCCCAACGGGATCATCGAGGGGGCGCGCTCCAGTCTGATTTACGTAGACATGTCGACTATTTCGCCCCTGGTGTCTCAGAAGGTAGGCAAGGCGCTCGAGGCGAAGGGTGTCCGGATGCTCGATGCTCCGGTTTCGGGTGGCGAGAAGGGCGCGATCGACGCCGCGCTCTCGATCATGGTCGGCGGGGAGCGATCGACGTTCGACACGGTGCTGCCGATCTTCCAGGTGATGGGGAAGACGATCACGCATCTGGGCCCGCTCGGATGCGGCGGCTTCACCAAGCTTGCCAACCAGATCATCGTGGCCATGAACCTGACGGCGCTCGGCGAAGCCCTGACGCTCGCCAAGAAGGCCGGGCTCAACCGCGAGCTGACGCTCAAGGCCCTCGGCGGGGGCCTAGCGGGTTCGCGCTGCCTCGAGCAGAAGACGCCAAACTATCTCTCAAACAGCTACAACCCCGGCTTCAAGATCGACCTTCACTACAAGGACCTCGGGCTGATCATGGAGTCCGCGCGTGCGCTGGGCGTTCCACTGCCGACCACCGCGATCGTGCAGGAGCTCTTTGGCGCCCTCCGCGCCAGGGGCCGCGGCGGGCTCGATCACTCCGGGGTGATCACGCTGCTCGAAGACCTGGCGAGCGGTACGTGAGGGCCACGGTCGACCGCGCAGGACTCGATTCGGAAAGCCGCACGCCGCACATCAAGATCCGGCGGGTCCGCAAGGGGGATCTCTCCAAGGTCCGCGACGTGATCGAGCAGTCCTTCGGCGACTACTTCGAGCGGCAGCTCGGCACGCGTCCGCGTCAGGTCTTCGGCGGAGCGCAGTATGTCCACCACCGCTGGCTGATGGAGCCGTGGGGCTGCTTCGTCGCGGAGGACAACGATGGCAAGATCCTCGGCGCGGCGATCGCGGTGATCTGGGGCACCGTGGGGCTCGTCGGCCCTCTGGCGGTGCTCACGAACTACCAGAACCAGGATGTCGCCAAACAGCTCCTGCGCGCGACCCAGGAGTTCTTCGACGAGAACAAGGTGTCGCTCTCCGGGGTGGTGACGTACGCGACGAGCCCCAAGCACCTGGCGCTCTACCACAAGTTTGGCTACAAGCCGAAGGGGCTCGTCGCGATCATGAGCCGCATCCTCGACCGCTCGCCGGCCACGCCACTGCCGCCACGGTCGACGAAGCCCGGGCTCGCGGTGCGACGGTTCTCGACGCTCGAAGAATCGAAGAAGAAGGCCATGATGCTCAAGTTCCGCAAGATCACGAATGCGATCTATCGCGGACTCGACGTGGCCAAGGAGATCGAGATCGTCGACGGCCTGGCACTCGGCGACACGCTGCTGCTCGAGAACGGCCGTGATCTCGTCGGATTCGCCGTGTACCACACGCCGGGCGTCAGCGAAGCGCCGACCGGCGCGTTGTACGTCAAGTACCTCGCGATCGGCCGCGCCCACCGCAAGCCCGAGTACCCGGACCACTTCCTGAGGGCGCTCGAGCAGATCGGTAAGGAGGGGGGCCTCCTCCGCATCATGGTCCCGGTCTACTGCGGGTACTTCGCCGCGTACCACGCCCTGATCGAGCGAGGCTACAAGGTCGACTTCACGATGCTTCGTATGAAGCGCGGCAAGCAGGAGGACTACGAGAATCCCGCCGACTTCGTCCTCGACGACTGGCGCTGATCCGGCGCGTCGCGGACCGACGCCGCCTCCCGGGGGTCGGTCCGCCGGCTCCGGAGCCCGCGCGCATCCTCAACAGGTCGAGTCGCGTAGATAATGGCGGGGATGATCAAGGGGTTTGCCACTCCCGACGGCACCGAGGGGTACGCGCGGCGCATGGCGCCGCACGCCTCGCCCGGCCACTTCCGGCTGCTCGAAGGCTGCCAAGCGTCGAGCGTCGGCATCGGGACGTACCTCGGCGGCGAGGATGCGGCGATCGACGCGCAGTACGGCGATGCGATCGCCCGGGCGCTCGCGCGCGGCGCGAACGTCATCGACACCGCGGTGAATTACCGGTGCCAGCGGAGCGAGCGCGTGGTGGGAGAGGCGATCGGCGCGCTGGTATCCACAGGCGCGCTGCGTCGCGAGGAAGCGATCGTCGCGACGAAGGGCGGGTTCATCCCGTTCGACGGCGTCGTGCCGACGGATCCCAGCGCCTACGTCACCGCGACCTACCTGCGGCCCGGCATCCTCGAGCCCGGGGACGTCGTGGCCGGATGCCATTGCATGACGCCGCGCTACCTCCGGGATCAGCTCGAGCGGAGCCGCCGGAATCTCGGACTCGAGACGCTCGACGTCTACTACCTCCACAACCCCGAGATTCAGCTTGGCGCGATTGACCACTCGGAATTCCTCAACCGGATGCGGGCGGCCTTCGCGACGCTCGAGCAGGCCGTGGCAAACGGGGAGATTCGCCGGTACGGCACGGCCACGTGGAGTGGCTACCGGCAGCCGGCCTCCGCCCCGGACCTCCTCGACCTGGCCGAGCTGGTGCGCGCGGCGCGCGATGTCGGCGGCGACAATCACCACTTCAAGGTCGTTCAGCTCCCCTACAACCTCGCCATGCCGGAGGCCTTCACGCGCGCCAACCAGCGCCTCGACAACAAGACCGTCTCGGTGCTCGAGGCGGCCGAGCGGCTCGGGTTGTACATCATGGCATCGGCCTCGATCTACCAGGGCCAGCTGGCCCGGAACCTCCCGTCCGTCGTCGGCGAGTTTCTCCCGGGACTCACGACGGACGCGCAGCGCGCGCTGCAGTTCGTCCGCTCGACGCCCGGCATCGGTACGGCGCTCGTCGGGATGAAGGGCGCCGCGCACGTCGAGGAGAATCTCAAGCTCGCCACGGTCCCGCCCGTGCCCTGGGAGCAGTTCCAGCGGCTGTTCAGCACGGCAGGCCGATGAAAAGGCCCGATTTAGTCGACGGCCGATGGAGCTGATTGTCTGCGACGACGCGGCGGCGCTCGCTCGGCGAGCGGCCGACGCGATCGTCGGGCGGGTCTGGGCGACGCCGGCGCTCGCGATGGCGGTGCCGGCCGGCCGCACGCCGCGCCGTATGTATGCGGAGCTG
>QHRS01000144.1:10155-10545 GCA_003221435.1 Candidatus Rokuibacteriota bacterium | reverse complement strand
GGACAAGGGTTGCAAGCGCAATCGCCTGAGGAGGTGGAAGAATCCGGAAAACATTGGTCGTGCTCTCGATGCTCGGCGCGACGCAGTTCCCTGTCAGCGCCCGCGCTCAGTACACGGAGGTCTCCCGAATGGGCTGGGCTCGCACGCTTGGCGGAGGGACACACTCAGCAAGGCGCTTCGCCCCAATTCCTCTTTGGAGTCTAGAAGATCACGACGTTCTAGTTAGTTCACTCAGACGTGGGAACTGGCCGTCACGGTACTCTTGATAGAGCCGAGCGATGTCGTGCCGGGAATCCGCGACAAAGGGCCCTTGGATGACGATGCGATCGTTCTGCGGCTGACCGGCGTAGAGCGCGAGACGCGCCCCTCGAGCGCCGGAGGTGATTCGCA
>QHRS01000144.1:6300-10130 GCA_003221435.1 Candidatus Rokuibacteriota bacterium | reverse complement strand
CAGTAGCGCCTCGCCCGCGCCCGCACCTGCCGAACCTTCGAGCAGGTAGAGAAAGCCGTTGTATGTGGAGGGAAGATCCTGATCGAGCGTCACGCCCGGATCCAACCGGATGTCCGCCAGCGTCACCGGGACGTGGTTCCTCGTTGGCGCTTGGTCACTTCCCGAACGACCGCTGTAGAGGCGAACCTCGGCGCCGGGCTCGCGGCGGACCGGAACCGAGTCGCGCGGTATGTTCTGGAATGCCGGGGCCGCAGCGCGCTGGCTCTTCGGCAGCGTGAGCCAAAGTTGAAGCAAGCGCGTCCTTCCCCGTGGGACCACGTTCTCGCCGTGGATGATTCCGCGACCGGCGGTCATCCATTGAACGTCCCCCGCCTCGAGAACGCCCTCGTCCCGATCGTGAAGCGAGCCTTCGAGCATGAGTGTCACCGTCTCGAATCCCGCGTGGGGGTGAGGCCCGCACTCATCCGGTGAGACGACCATCACGGCGAGGTGTCCGTCTCCGATGAAGCCGGGAGCGGGGGGACCGGGGGTGACGATTCTCGCAATGCGGCGTAGCGCCATGGTGTTCCTCCTCCTCCTATACCCAGCCCAGTTTGGCCGCCAATTCAGTGTCTTGCAAACCGGGAGCGCCCCGGCCATGCTCCGCAGCCAACAACCCCTTCAAGTGGCAAGTCCAGAGCGCGGCGCAAGGAGCGTGGCGTTTGGAGAATGTCGTCGAGGACCCGCAAGCACCCGGGGCTGGTCTCGTTCTAACGAGCAGGACCACTTCGGCCCGGGCACATGATCCTCGCGAACTGGCCCGCGGCATCGAGGCTCGTCTCGCACGTGGGACGCAGGATCTCGCCGACGCCGCGCGGCGCGTCCGAGCGGGGTCGGATCCCGAGGCGATCCATGACCTGCGGGTCGCCGCCCGCCGGCTGCTCATTGCACTCCGAGTGTGGGAACCGCTGTGCCGCGTGCGTCTCCACCGGGTGCTGACACGCCAGCTACGCCGCGAGCGCCGTCGATTCGGTAGCGCCCGCGAGCTCGAGATGAACGTGGCTTGGCTGGAATCTCGCGTCCCGAGTTCCGACGTCGCCGTGTCCACCGCGGCCATCGCGGTTCTCGAGCGCATGAAGCGGCGCCTCACGCGCCAGCGCCGACAGGCCGCGAGCCGGCTGCGCCCCAGAGGCGTCAGACGGCTGATCCGGCTCCTCACAAGCGTCGCCCCCGGGATCGAGCCACGGGCGTTTCGCCATCCGTTTGCTTGTGAGCACGCGCGGGGCGTTGAACGCGAGTTGGGAGCGACAGCGCTGGCCGCCGTGCGGAGCGCGAGCGCTGACGACGAATCCCTGCATCGAGCTCGTATCGCCATGAAGAAGTGGCGCTACGCTGCCGAGTGCCTGGAAGAGGCAAGTGTGAGCGCGACCTCGCAGTCACCGACCACGTTGCGCCAGGTCCAAGAGGCGCTGGGCACGGCCCATGACCGTGCCGTTCTGCGCGACGCGCTGCGGGGCTTCATGCGCCGCCATCCGGAACAACCGCTCGAGCCGCTGATCGAGGAGCTCGAGGCGGAACGGCAAGCCGCCGTGCAGCAGTTTCGCGAGTTGACCGCCGGCCTGATTCCGCTCCCGGTCGATGCAGGCCCGCGGCCTGCGGTACATAGGGAGAGAGGGAGCGGCTGGCGCGCTGGCTTACCGGTCGCGCGGGGAGCGAGGAGCCGCAGGAGCGCGAGCGGTCGCTCGCGCCGATCGGGGAGCCGCGCAAGGTTCGAGAGTTCAGCGAGCGCGACAGGTGACGAGCATGCCACGGCGCTCGAGCTCGCGCACGAACGGCTCGACGGGCACGGCCTCCTCCGGGGCCCACACCCCCGGACGGATCTCGATCTCGCCCGAGAGCATGAGCTGTGCTGCGATCGAGGGCGGGGCGCCGGTGTCGATGTCGGGCCCGATGCCGCCGCCCGCGCGCGGCCCGGCATGGCAGTCGGCGGTGACGCTCATGGAGCGGCCGCGCCTCGTGCCGCGCACGAGGGCCCGGAGCACCTCGTAGCGCGCCGGCTTGCCCACCGGGGCCGCCTGTGGCTGGCGCGCGAGCAGCGCAAGCAGGACCTGGCGCGGGACCACGCCGGCGCGCGCCGGTGTTCCGTCGGCAAGCTCGAGCCTGGTCGTGTCCGCGAGCCCCAGCTTCACCAGGAAGCCGAGCCTGTCCATGAAGTCGCGGTCGAAGCCCTGCCGGAACGTGACCTCGCGAATGCCGCGCGCCGCGAAGCTGAGCGGGAGCGTTGCCACCTCGGAGTGGAGCGTGGTGTCGACCGCGAGCCGGCCGACAGGCGGCGGGAATCGCACCTCGATGCGCTCGCGCGGGTCGAGCGGCGGCACCATCGAGAACGTCCCGTTGCGGAACACGGCCGAGGGCAGCGCGAACTCGTCGAGCAGCGTGTCGACGGAGTAGCCGAAGCCGAGCACCGGCACGTCGCGGTAGCGAGTGCGATCGACCGCGCCGACCAGGCAGTGCACCTCGCGCACTCGGTCGAGATCGCGGGCCGCGAGCTTGGCCAGCACGTTGATGATGCCCGGGGCCGAGCCAATGCCGAGGATGGCCATGGTCCCGGCGCGCTCGAGCTCGCGCTTGAGCTCGAGCTGCTGGCGGGTCATGTGGAAGAGTCCGCCCAAGTCGAGGTAATGCGCCCCCGCCGCGACCGCGCCGCGCATCGCGGCGAGGTTCATGCGGTAGGGGAGTGACGCGATCACGACGAACGCTCCGTGGAGCGCGCGCGCGAGGCTCGCCGGGTCCTCGACGTCGACGTGGACCGCAATCGCCCCGGGGCCGAGCCCAGGCCCCAGGTCGCGGTCGGCCACGACCACCTCGACGGCGCCGCGGGTCGTGCGCACGAGATCGCGGGCGATGATTCGCCCCATGGCGCCCGCGCCGCCAAGGATGACGACGCGCCGCTTCTCTTGTCCTCTTGATGGAGCAGGACCGCGATCCGAGCCGGCGCCGCGCTTCGGTGCCGTGCCGCGCCGGCGGCCAGAGCCCGCGCCGCGCTTCGGCGCCGCGCCGCGCCGCGCCCGGCCCCCGCGCGAGGAGGCCGTCATGCCACCTCGGCCAGACACTTCTCGAGCACGCAGAGCCCCTCGTCGAGCTCGGCGTCGCTCATCACGAGCGGCATCAGGGTGCGGATGACGTTGCCGCCGAGGCCGGCCGAGAGCAGAAGCACGCCGCGCCCGGCGGCGAGGTCGAGCACCCGCTCGGTCCGCTGCTTGTCGGGCTCGAGCGTCTCGCGGTCGCGCACCGCGGGCCTCGCCCACAAATGGAAAGCGGTCGGCGAAGGACGCGAAGCGGCGCTCGACCTCGGCGCCGAGCGCGGCGGCGCGCTCGAGCAGACCGTCGTGCTCCAGGGTCTCGATCGCGCCGAGGGCGGCGGCGCACGCCACCGGGTTCCCGCCGAAGGTGCCGCCGAGCCCACCCGGCTGGGGGGCGTCCATGAGCTCGGCGCGGCCCACGACGGCCGAGAGCGGGAAGCCGTTCGACAGCGACTTGGCCAGGCAGACGATGTCGGGCTCGAGCCCGGAGAGCTGGCAGGCGAACATCCGCCCCGTACGCCCGAAGCCGGTCTGCACCTCGTCCGCGACGAGCACGATCCCGTGCTGCTTGCACACGCGCGCGACCTCGAGCAGGAACTCGCGCGGCGGCACGATGAATCCGCCCTCGCCCAGCACCGGCTCGATGACCGCGCAGGCGATCGAGGCCGGGCTCACGGTGCTCTTGAGGAAGCGGTGCAGCTCGGCGATCCCGCGCTCGACGCACTGCTCCACGCTCGTTCCTCGCGGCCGCCGGAGCGTGTCCGGGAT
>QHRS01000144.1:0-6237 GCA_003221435.1 Candidatus Rokuibacteriota bacterium | reverse complement strand
CAGCGTCAGGGCCAGGAGCGTGCGGCCGTGGAAGCCGGGGTCGAAAGCAAGCACCGCGGGGCGCCCGGTGGCACGCCGCGCGATCTTGACCGCATTCTCGACCGCTTCCGCGCCGCTATTGAACAGGGCCGCCTTGCTGGGGCCGGGAACCGGAACGATCTCGCACAGCTTGCGCGCCAGCGCCACGTACGGCTCGTAGGGCGCCACCATGAAGCAGGCGTGCTGGAGCTTCTGCAACTGGGCGAGCGCGCGGTCCATCACTCGCGGCGCCGAGTGACCGGCGTTCAGGCAGCCGATGCCGCCGCCGAAGTCGAGGAACTGGTTGCCGTCGACGTCGACCAGTCGCGCCCCGTCGGCGCGCTCGAAGAAGATCCCGTGCCGTGCCTCCGCCACCCCGGCCGAGACCCAGCGCCGGCGTTCGGCGAGCAACGCCCGGCTCCGGGGACCGGGCAGCTCGGTGCCGATGGCGATCGCTTCCCGGCTCAGTACCATCCGATCGGGTCCTCGCTCAAATGGACGTACACCTGCTTCAGCTCGAGGTAGTTGTCGATGCCGTGGAGTCCAAGCTCGCGCCCGGCGCCGCTCATCTTCACGCCGCCCCACGGGGCCTCGACGTAAGTGGGTTGCATGTGGTTGACCCACACGACGCCGGCGCGCAGCTTCTTGACCACCCTGAACGCACGGTAGATGTCGCGCGTCCATACGGCCCCTGCGAGTCCGTACGGCGTGGCGTTGGCGATCTCGACCGCCTCGGGCTCGCCTTCGAACGGGATCACCGCCACCACCGGGCCGAAGATCTCCTCCTGCGCGATCTTCATGCCCGGGTCGACCCGGTCGAAGATCGTGGGCTCGAGATAGGCGCCGCGCGCGAGCGCCCCGTTCGGCTTGCCGCCGCCCAGCACCAGACGCGCGCCCTCGCGCCGGCCTTCCTCGATGTAGGAGAGCACGCGCTCGCGGTGCGCCGCCGTGACGAGCGGGCCCATGCGGGTCGCGGGGTCGAGCGGATCGCCGAGCCGGATTGTCCTCGCCTTCTCCACCACCGCCTCGAGGAAGCGCTGGTGGATCGACTTCTCGACCAGGATCCGCGATCCGGCCGAGCACACCTCGCCCTGGTTCACGAAGACGCCGAACACCGCGCCTTCGACCGCCGCCTCCCAGTGGGCGTCCGCGAAGAAAATGTTCGGCGACTTGCCGCCAAGCTCGAGCGTGACGCGCTTCAGGTTCGAGTCGGCCGCGGCGCGCAGGATCGAGCGGCCGGTCCGCGTCGAGCCCGTGAACGCGACCTTGTCCACCAGGTCGCTCGCGGCGAGCTTGGCGCCGACCGTCGGGCCGTCGCCGGTGACGATGTTGACCACGCCCTTCGGCAAGTCGGGAACGCCGTCCAGGATGCGCGCCAGCTCGAGCGCCGTCATGGGGGTGGCCTCGGCCGGCTTGAGCACGGTGGTGCAGCCCGCGGCGAGCGCCGGCGCGAGCTTCCACGCCGCCATGAGCAGCGGGTAGTTCCACGGGATGATTTGGCCGCACACCCCCACGGGCTCCTTGAGCGTGAGGCTCAGGGCATCGCTCGGGACCGGGTTCACCTCTCCCGTGACCTTGGTGGCGAGCCCGCCGTAGTACTCGAAGCAGGCCGCGGCGTCGGCGACGTCAGCCTCGGCCTCGAGCACCGGCTTCCCCATGTTCTCGGTCTCGAGCCGCGCCAGCTCCGCCGCCTGGGCTCGCAACCGGTGCGCGACCTCGAGCAGCACCTGTCCGCGCTTCATCGCGGTCGCTCCCGACCACACCCCCGAGTCGAAGGCCTGACGCGCGGCGCGGATCGCGGCCTCGGTCTCGGCGGTGGTGGCGCGGGCGGCGCGGGCGAGCGAGGCGCCGGTCGCCGGGTTGATGACGTCCTGGGACGGATCGGCGCCGTTCTGGAAACAGCCGCCGATGTACAGCGGCAAGGTGTTCATGATCACTCCCATGCCCGGTCGGCGTAGGGGAACCAGTAGCTCTTGCGCTCCTGCAGGTAGTCAATGTGCACGTGCTTGGGCTCCCGGAACGCGTCGAGCCCCTCCTCGCCGAGCTCGCGCCCGATCCCGCTCTGGCGCATGCCGCCGAACGGGCCGGCCTCGTTGTCGGTGAGCGGGTCGTTGACCCAGAACGTGCCGGCCTTGATCTCCTCCATCGCTTTCATGACGTAATGCAGGTTGTTCGTGTAGATGTTGGCGCCGAGCCCGTAGTCGCTGTCGTTGGCGAGCACGATCGCCTCGTCGACGTCGCGCACCCGCACGATCGCGGCCACCGGTCCGAACACCTCCTCGCGCGTCGCGGAGCTCCCGTGCCGGACGCGGTCGAGAACCGTGGGCTCGAGGAAGTGGCCGCGGTCGAGTCCCTTCGGCCTGTTGCCGCCGGTCGCGAGCCTCGCTCCCTCGCGGGTCGCGCGGTCGATGGACTGTTTCAGCCGCGCGAGCGCCTCGCCCGAGATCACGGGTCCCATGTCGGTCTCGGGGCGGCGAGGGTCGCCCACCACGATCGCGCGAGCCAGCGTCACGAAGCGATCGACGAAGGCGTCGGCGATGGCATCGACGACATAGAACCGCTTGGCCGACGTGCAGACCTGGCCGGCATTGAGGTACCGGGCCCACACGGCGCCGCGCGCCGCGACGTCCAGGTCGACGTCCTCGCACACGATGAACGGGTCGATGCCGCTGGTCTCGAGGTTCACCTTCTTCAAGCTGTCGGCGGCCAGGCGCATGATCCGCTTGCCGGTGGCGGTCGCGCCGGTGAAGGCGACCATGTCGACGTGGGGATGGGTCACCAAGGCCTCGCCCGCCTCTTCGCCCGTTCCGGCGACGATGGCGGCCACTCCCGAGGGCAGGATCTCGAATGCGCGGGCGAGCTCCAGCGTCGCGAGCGGGGTCTCCTCGGCCGGCTTGATGATCACGGTGTTCCCGGCGGCCAGGGCGGGCGCCACCTTCCACGCCATGAGCAGCAGGGGGTAGTTGAACGGCACGATCGCCACCACGACGCCGAACGGCTCCTTGACCGTGAAGTTCACCTGGTGCTCGAAGCTCGGAGGGATGGCGTTGCCGCGGGAGTGGCGGCCGATCTCGGCGTAGTAATCGAAGCAGGCGGCGGTCCACTCGATCTCGTCGAGGTTCTCGATCATCGGCTTGCCGCCCTCGAGCGTCATCAGCTCGGCGAGCTCGTGCCGCATCGCGCGGGTCCGGGTCGCGACTTCGTGCAGCAGCTTGGCCTTGTCGAGTCCCGGCAGCCGCCGCCACCCGGGGTGCGCGCGCCGCGCCGCCTCGACCGCGACCGTAACGTCGGCGGCCTGCGCGCGCGGCACGCTCGCGATGGTCTCCTCGGTCGCCGGGTTCTCCACCGGCATCTTCTCGCCGCCGCGCGCGCCCACCCGCCGGTTCTCGATCCACATCCCGACTTCGGTTCTGACTTCGGTCATGATGCCGATCTCCCTCTCCGTGGCGCTCGAAACGCCACCAGGCTCAGCCTCCGCGCGCCGATGGGGCCGCGGCCTCCGGTTCGCCGGCTCCCGCGAGATTCACCTGGGCGTAGACGAAGCGAATTCCGCTGCGCAGGTAGTTGTCGATGGTCTGGAGGATCTCGGCCTCCCGGAACCAGGCCGGCCCGGTCTGGTGGATGCGTTCCTCGATGAGCGCCGAGAGGAACTCGAACCCCGCCGCCCGCGCCCGGGAGCGGACGATCTCGAGCAGATGGTTCTCGATCTCGACGTGGTTCTGCACGGACGGCAGCGTCGCCAGCGCTTGAAGGTAATAGGTGTTGTTCTCGCCCTGGCGCGGATCCGCGCCCACGCCCTCCTCGTCGTGGTTTTCGAGCGCGCTGCCGAGCGCATAGGCCACGATCCGTTGCGACACGCGGTCCCGCAGGGCGACCCCGATGGCGCGCGGGTTCCCGAGGGTTGACTCGAGCATCTCGGCCGTGAACTGAAGCAGCGGCCGGCGGCCGGCGCGCATGACGTCGGGCGGGTATTGCGAGACCGCTCCGTAGCGTTCGATCTCGACCGCCATGATCTGGGCCTTCAACGTCTCGAAGCTTGCCGGCGTGATGTCGAAGACCTCGATGGCTTCGAGCGGGCATTCGAGCGCCCCGACTCGGATCTCGGGCCCTGCCGCCCTCGCCGAAGGCACGACCCGTCCTCCGACGATGTCGTCCACCGCGCGCCGCAGGATCGCGAGCGCTTCGTCCAGCGCGTAGGGCTCGGTGTCGTAGCGCGGGTAGAAGCGGAGCGCGCGCTCGCCCGCCGGCAGCAGCACGAGGCCGAGGCGGAAAGCGCGGTCGCGCAGGGCGTCGCGCCAGTCGGCGCGCGCCACGTCGAAGGCCAGCATCACCCCGGCCCCGCGCACGTTCTGGATGATCTCGCGGTAATCGCGCGCGAGGCCATCCAGGCCGGCCCGAGCCCACGCTCCGGTGCCGCGCACCTGCTCCAGGTCGAGGTGATCGAGCAACGCCATCAGCCGCACCATGCCGACCGGATCGCCCTCCCAGGTGGTGTTGAACTTCTTCTCCTCCTGGAAGAACGTCGCCAGTTCCTCGCTCACGAACAGCACGCCGTTCTGGGCCTTCTTGGCCCAGGTCACGACGTCGGGCGGACACGGAAGCTCGAATAGCTCGTGCGCCCACAACCGGCCCGTCATGCCCCAGCCTGTTTGCACCTCGTCGAACACGAGCGGCACGTCGTAGATGCGGGTGAGCAGGCGCAGTCTCCGCATGAAGCGCGGCGTGGTGAGCCGCACGCCGCCCTCGCCCTGGATCGGCTCGACCAGCACCGCGGCGACGCGCCGGCTGCGCCGCACCACCTCGGCGCTCATGACCGCGCGCTGGGCCTGAACGAACTCGGTGACATCGCGGCCAGAGTCGGCGAGGAACTCGTCGATGGCTGCAAGCTCGCGCTGGAAGTTCTCCTTGCTCTTCTCGGCGTGCGGCAGACGGCCGGAGACCAGGAGGTCCCAGAGCTGCTTCAGGCTCCGCTCCTCGCGGCGCGCCGTCACCTTGGCGCCCGCATCGTCCGCGGGGAACGAGACGTCGGGCCAGTCGAAGGTCGGGAACCCCAGGCGGGCCTTCTTGCGGTGGGTGACGGCCAGGCTGCCGAGCGTGCGGCCGTGGAACGCGCCCTCGAACGACACGATGAAGCCGCCGTCCGCCTCCCCGGCGGTGCGGACCCGGTTCAACAGCACCGACTTGATCGCGTTCTCGACCGCCTCGGCGCCGGTGTTGACGACGAAGTGGCGCGGCGTGCCCGCCGGAGCGATGCGATTGAGCTCCCCCTTGAGGCGCAGCGAGACGATGGTCTGGTACTCCGAATGGGCAAAGCGCGACACGGCGTACGGCAGGTGCCGCAGCACCGCTTTTACGACAGCGGGATCGTTCTCGCCGAAGGCCTGGGTGGCGATGAGCGCTCCCATGTCCAGGAAGCGGTAAGGCTCGCCGTGCGGGTCGTGATCGGCGGTCGCGAGGTAGGGGCCGATCGACTGGCCCGGGTCGAACGCGACGGGCAGGGAGAAGAACAGGCTCTTCGTGGCCGCCGCGAGCGCCGCGCTCGAGGCCGGCATGTGCGTCTGGATGATCTCCTCGAGCGGGCCGTCGATGGCCTGGAACGCCTCGGGCAGGTGGACGTGGATCTCGCCCCGGCGGTACCGGCGCTCGAGCCGTGCGGTCCGCTGGATTCGAGCGCGCTCGCGCCTCCCGGTGCAATCCCGGCGGCATGATCTCCCGCGGGCGCTCGGGTGGAACGCTCGGCGTCCCTGGGCGAGTGATCCGTCACATCGGGCGAGTGGTCCGTCACGTCGGAGGGTCTCCGCGGCCGGCTACTGAACACGAACGTCGCCGAAATTCGCAGGGAAGCTTTACCAGGTTTCAGCCATGCCCGGCCGGTTCTGGATACGATCAGAAGAGCCGGCAACATCGGCCGGCGCTCCTCGGAGCTCACCGAGATCCGTCGAGCGCGGCTCGTTGCCTGGGCCAGACCCGCGGAGCATAGTGCGCGCGCACTAGCCACGCGAACTCGCAAGTCACCCGGCATCGGAGCTGCACCCGTGACGCTCATCCCTCCGTGCGATCGGGGAGTCGTGCTCGCGGCCCCGGGCTCGGCGCCGTGCGCGAAGTCGGCGCGGCCATGGGTGCTCGCCGCCACGATCCTCGGCTCGAGCATGAGTTTCATCGACGGCACCGTCGTCAATGTGGCCCTGCCGGCGCTTCAGCGTGATCTCGGCGCCACCG